>JBELGW010000001.1:0-6996 GCA_042091715.1 Polaribacter sp.
AAGTAGATTACACAACCAACATTTATAATTTCAGTACAAAAAACTTCTACTTAGGGTTCAATCGAATAATAAAGGGGTTTCAAGACGGCATTCGTTGAATAGCGCAAAGCATTCTTCAAAATTTGCCAAATACACACCAAAAAAAAATCTATTTTGACACGGTTAACCCGTTTGTCACCAACAGAATAACACCATTTTAAAAAGTGTTTAGACTTAAAAAGCCCCATAAGCAGGTGTTCATAAAACCCCATAAACAGGTATTTTGTGGTGGATTTATTTTATGTAGATTTGAAGTAGCCTCTTGATAATCATTAATTAAAAACGACAATCTATGAATTTAATTAAAATCTCAAGAAAACCTTATTTAGCCTTTTTTACAGCAATTGCTATATTATTTGTTTCATGTTCTGAGTATCAGTCAAAAGAAGTGATTGAAGAACTGAACAAATCAAAAATAATAAATGATTTAAAAAATGACGAAGAGTTAAAATTCATTCAAATTAAAAATAAAGAATTTTCTAAATTGTTAATGACTAATTTGAAAAATAAAAGTTTATCTTTCTTTGAAAACAAATTACATCAATTTGATGAAATAGAGATATTGAAAGATTTGGGGATGCTAGACTTATATCTAAATCACTTAGAGAAAGCAGAAAAACATATTAAAAATATTAAAAATAAACATTCCCATTTAAGTCAACTTTCTGATGATGACATGCACCTAATATTAGAATCTTTTAATGAAGATAGTACATCTATATTAAAAAAAATATCCATGAATAATTGTGATAGTGAATTTGAAAAATCTTTCCATAAAATTCATGCTGAATATGATGCTAATATTACATGGTGTACAATTATTAGTTTGATGAGTCTTAATGCTGCAGCCCCTTGTTATGGATGGGCGGCAGGAAAAGCGATAGTAGGAGTTGTAGTGACTATTGAAGAATATGCGCTATGTACTAAATAATTAAAAATCAATCTTGATTATGGATTTAAATTATCTTTACTTGGGAATACTATTGACAATAATAACCATCTATTATCTATGTAATTTTTATCAAAAAAATCAAAAAACAATTCAGTTAATTAGGCTCGGAAGAAGTTTATTTCTTCTTGTGAGTTTATTGGTAATTGCTAGTGGAATAGCTATACTAAACGGTTTTTTAAATCAAAAAACAATTATATTTTTTAGTCCTTTTGTAATAATCAGCTCGTGGTTTGGTTATCAGTTCTACAAAGCAAAACCAAAATCGATACAAACATATATATACGATGTAATTTTTATTCTGTTTTATTTAATTGTATTGTACAAGACTAATAGTTGACAGGTAAAACATCATTAAATTTTATGAGACTTTTAAAAAAAACAATACGCTTTGAATTTTTATTGATGTTGGTTCTTAGTTCTTATACTTTTTATAATTTAATACAACTAGTAGATCACATGAGCACTGATAAAGAGTGGAAGTTTTAGGGTGCTTTAATAGGTTTTTCTTATTGCTTCTTTATGCTTTTTTTACTAACGATTACACCAATTATAGTTCAGCCAGCATTAAAACACAAGAATAAATTAGAAGCTTTTTATGACTCTGAAGAAGAATATGAAGAATCTACATAAGCATCAAAAGTATCATTTAAATGAACAACCCTTTCTCATTAATTTTAGTGAGGGCTTAACACTTGTTGTCAGAATAGAATTTACTTTCTCTTTGATTTTTATCGACTTTTCAAGCGAGAAAAATATCGAAACAACTAGTTTACAATATTTACCCAAGTGTACCTCTTTTGCTTCTATGAAACCCCTATCCTTCATGATTTTACATCTGTTATAAAAGGCTTTTGTTAATCCGACTACCTCTTTGTATGAATTAAAAACTTGAACAACAAAAGCAAGTAGATTACACAACCAACATTTATAATTTCAGTACAAAAAACTTCTACTTAGGGTTCAATCGAATAACAAAGGGGTTTCAAGACGGCATTCGTTGAATAGCGCAAAGCATTCTTCAAAATTTTCCAAATACGTACCAATACGCATCAAGTTTATCCACTGAAAACATTAGGGTTTAAATGTAGCCATCTAATTGGTCTTCGTTAAAGTTCACAACAAAAATTTCGAACTAACATAATAACCTCTGCCAAATGTCTGCCAAAAAAAAGTGTATTTGAGCAATGTTCTTTGAAAGTGAAACCTCTAGTGTTTTATTAATTGGCTGGAGAAATCTTTAGTCAACACCTCTATAAGCAGGTGGTTCGACTTGGGAGCGCCCATAAAACAAAAAAGCCTCAGAATTTCTTCTAAGGCTTGTCTTTTGCTCCTCCTCTTGGGCTCGAACCAAGGACCCTCTGATTAACAGTCAGATGCTCTAACCAACTGAGCTAAGGAGGAGTTTGCAATACATTTCGTTTTGCGAGTGCAAATATATATCTTTTTGAAACACCACCAAACATTTTTTTAAAAAATAATTAAATTTTTCTTCATTTTTAAAATGAAAAAGAAAGCCCCCTTTTTGGCAAAAGTTGTACTTTTGCCCAAGTTACATTCTTACACCCAAAGTATTATATCAATATATGGACAAATTTTCGTTCTTAAATGCAGCACACACAGGTTTTATTGCTGATCTCTACGAGCAATATTTAAAAAATCCTGACGCAATAGAACCAAGTTGGAGAAGTTTTTTTCAAGGCTATGACCTAGCCAACGAAAACTACTCCTTAACAGATGAAGAAGAGCTTTCGGTTGAAGTTCCGGAAGAAGTACGCAAAGAATTTTTAGTTTTAGACTTGATAAATGGCTACCGAACGCGTGGGCACTTATTTACCAAAACAAATCCTGTAAGGGAAAGAAGGAAGTATGCTCCAACACTAGATCTTGAAAACTTTGGCTTGAGCCAACATGACTTAAAAACAGTTTTCAATGCGGGAGATATCTTAGGCATCGGACCTAAAACTTTAGCAGAAATTATACAACACTTAGAAAACATCTATTGCAACTCAATCGGTGTTGAATATATGTATTTACGCAACCCTGAAGAGCTCAAATGGTGGCAAAATCGTTTAAACAAAAATGATAATTTACCAAACTATTCGGTAGATGCAAAAAAATACATTCTTCAAAAGGTAAATCAAGCCGTTGGCTTTGAAAGCTTTTTACAGACAAAATATGTAGGACAAAAACGTTTCTCTTTAGAGGGCGGAGAGGCCTTAATTCCCGGACTAAGTGTTCTACTTCGAGATGCAGCCGAGAAATATGGCGTCAAAGAATGTGTTCTTGGAATGGCGCATCGAGGACGTTTGAACACCCTAGTCAACATCTTTAAAAAACCTGTTCGTGAATTGTTTAACGAATTTGAGGGAAAAGACTTTGAAGATGAAAATCTTGACGGAGATGTAAAATACCACCTCGGATTAACACTAAGTAAGACCTATAAAAACGGGAATAGCATCAAAATGAACCTGGTACCAAATCCATCTCACCTCGAAACTGTGGATGGAGTAGTTGAAGGGATTGTTCGTGCTAAAATCGATAAAAAATACAATGGGGATGATGGTAAAATTTTACCCATCCTTGTGCATGGAGATGCCGCAATTGCCGGACAAGGAATTGTCTATGAAGTAATTCAAATGGCCCAATTAAACGGTTACAAAACCGGTGGTACTGTACATGTTGTTGTAAACAATCAGGTTGGTTTTACCACCAATTATTTAGATGCAAGATCAAGCACCTATTGTACAGACATTGCAAAAGTAACTTTATCTCCAGTATTGCATGTAAACGCAGATGATGTTGAAGCTGTTTGTCACGCCATGGAACTAGCCATAGAATTTAGAACAAAATTCAAACGCGATATTTTTATTGATCTATTAGGTTACAGGAAATATGGTCATAATGAAGGTGATGAACCGCGTTTTACACAACCAAACTTATACAAAGCAATTGCAAAGCATAAAAACTTAAAAGATATCTACGCTGCTCAATTACTAGCAGAAGGAAGCATTACTCAAGAGCATCTTACGCAGATTACCCATGATTTCAAATCGATGTTATCTACCGAATTTGATAGTGCCAAAGAAGATAGCACCTCAAAGGTACGAGAGTTTATGCCAACAACATGGAAAGAATTCACACGCCGAGGGAAAGACGCTATGCTCAAGTCTATTGACACAAGCTATGATGCGGATAAATTAAAAAATATTGCGAAAATTGTCTCTAGCACTCCGGAAGGTGTAAAATTTGTGAGAAAAGCGGAACGAATTTTGAAAGGGCGAGCTACCATGGTTTTTGAAAACAATGCGCTTGATTGGGGAATGGCAGAGACTTTGGCCTATGGATCTTTGTTAGAGGAAGGATTTAACGTTCGTATTTCTGGACAAGACGTAGAGCGGGGAACATTCTCACATAGACATGCCATATTACGTGATGAAAATTCTGAAGAAAGAATCAACCTACTCAATACAAACCCGAATAGTTCTGGTGAAATGTCTATCTTCAATTCACACTTGTCTGAATACGGTGTTTTAGGCTTTGATTATGGCTACGCCATGGCCTACCCAAATAGTTTAACGATCTGGGAAGCACAATTTGGGGACTTCTCGAATGGGGCACAAATCATGTTTGACCAATACATTTCTGCTGCAGAAGACAAATGGAAATTGCAAAATGGACTCGTTGTTTTACTCCCACATGGATATGAAGGACAGGGATCTGAGCACTCCTCGGCTAGAATAGAACGCTACTTGCAATTGTGTGCGGTAGACAACATGACTGTTGCAAACTGTACAACTCCTGCCAATATTTATCACTTATTACGTCGTCAGATGAAACGTGATTTTAGAAAACCTTTAATTGTATTCACACCAAAGAGTTTATTGCGCCATCCAAAAGCAGTAAATACCATTGAAGATCTTGCAACAGGAACCTTCCAAGAG
This sequence comes from Polaribacter sp., assembly GCA_042091715.1. Lineage (GTDB taxonomy): Bacteria > Bacteroidota > Bacteroidia > Flavobacteriales > Flavobacteriaceae > Polaribacter. The sequence goes on from JBELGW010000001.1 coordinate 4,933, forward strand.
GTTATTGATGATGCCACTGCAGACAGATCGAAAGTGAAAAAAGTAGTTTTCTGTATGGGTAAATTCTACTACGATTTACTTGCGGAAAGAGAAGAAAACAAAAGAGAAGATATTGCATTGGTAAGAATTGAGCAGTTATTCCCTTTACATGAAGAGCAATTAAACAGCATCGTAGCAGGCTATCCAAATGCCGAGCGATTTGTATGGGCACAAGAAGAACCTAAAAACATGGGGGCTTGGAGCTATATGCTTGAGCGTTTCCCAAAATTAAGATTAGAAGTTGCTTCTAGAGAATACCATGCGGTTCCTGCTGCTGGTTCTAATGCCAGATTTAAAAAGAGACATCAAAAAGTAATAGCCAAAGTTTTTGATTAAAATAATAAAAGTTCAGAGAAAAAATAAAATTTAGTACTCATGATTTTAGAAATGAAAGTTCCTTCTCCGGGGGAATCAATTACAGAAGTAGAAATTGCAACTTGGTTAGTTGAAGATGGAGACTATGTGGAGAAAGACCAACCCATTGCAGAAGTAGATTCTGATAAAGCAACTTTAGAATTACCTGCTGAAGAAAGCGGAATCATCACATTAAAAGCCGAAGAAGGTGATGCTGTTGCCGTTGGTGCAGTTGTATGCTTGATTGACATGGACGCTGCCAAACCGACCGGCGAGGATGCTCCTATTGCCGCAGAAGCTAAGGAAGCTCCTAAAACGGAAGTTGCCGCACCAAAACAAGAGACAAAAACATATGCTACTGGCACTGCTTCTCCTGCTGCTAAGAAAATCTTAGCTGAAAAGGGAATTGAGGCTACTGCTGTAAAAGGAACCGGAAAAGCAGGTAGAATTACCAAGAATGATGCAGAAAATGCAACACCAAGCATGGGTACACCAACATCCGGAGGGTCAAGGGCAACAGAGCGCAAAAAAATGTCAATGCTGCGAAGAAAAGTCGCACAGCGTTTGGTATCTGTTAAAAGTGAAACTGCCATGTTAACCACGTTTAACGAGGTAAACATGCAGCCAATTTTTGACCTTCGTTCACAATTCAAAGAAGACTTTAAAGCAAAGCATGGAGTTGGATTAGGATTTATGTCTTTCTTTACATTGGCAGTGGTGAGAGCCTTGAAAATGTATCCTGATGTGAACTCTATGATTGACGGCGACTTTCAAATCAAAAATGATTTTCAAGACATCTCTATTGCGGTTTCTGGTCCAAAAGGATTGATGGTACCCGTAATTAGAAATGCAGAAAACTTATCATTTAGAGGAGTAGAAAGCGAGGTAAAACGTTTAGCATTGCGCGCAAGAGACGGACAAATTACGGTTGATGAAATGACAGGCGGTACCTTTACAATTACAAATGGTGGTGTTTTTGGATCGATGTTATCAACACCTATTCTAAACCCCCCTCAAAGTGGAATCTTAGGAATGCATAATATTGTAAACAGACCTATGGCCGTGAACGGTGAGGTTGTAATACAGCCGATCATGTACGTAGCCTTGTCTTATGATCATAGAGTAATTGATGGTCGTGAATCTGTAGGCTTCTTAGTTGCCGTAAAAGAAGCACTCGAAAACCCAATGGAATTGTTAATGGACAATAATGTATTGAAAGCATTAGAGCTATAATTATAAACTAGCTATTAAACGCATTTAAATCCCGCACCATAGTGCGGGATTTTTTTTGAAATACCCTCTGATTGAGTATCTTGCAATAAAAAATGCTATCATGTCTACAAATTATGAACTCGAACTTGCTTTACAGTTTATAGAAAAAACGGATAGAAATCTATTTATAACGGGTAAAGCGGGTACAGGAAAAACAACTTTTTTACACAAAATAAAGAGTGAATCTTTAAAGAGAATGGTCGTTGTTGCGCCCACAGGAGTTGCTGCTATTAATGCAAAAGGAGTTACGATTCATTCCTTTTTTCAAATGCCTTTCGGTCCTATTCTTCCAAATCAAATTAGCAATTCATCTCAACAACAGCGAAAATTCAGCAAGACCAAAATTGATATTATAAAATCACTCGATTTAATAGTTATTGATGAGATTAGCATGGTTAG
>JBELGW010000001.1:7096-46070 GCA_042091715.1 Polaribacter sp.
ACCGTTTAGCTTTGAAAGTTGGAGCTCAAGTTATGTTTATAAAAAATGACGCCACCCCAGAAAAGCGCTATTTTAACGGTAAAATTGGAATTATTACTGCCATCTCTAAAAAATCAGTAACCGTTCAATGTCCCAACGAAACGGATGTAATTGTTGCTGAGAAAGATACCTGGGACCACATCACCTACTCCATTAACGAAGATACGAAAGAGATCAAAGAAGATATTACAGGATCTTTTTCGCAAATACCTTTGCGACTGGCTTGGGCCATTACCATTCACAAAAGTCAAGGCCTCACGTTTGACAAAGCCATTATTGATGCAGAAGCTTCTTTTGCTCACGGGCAAACTTATGTTGCCTTGAGCAGATGTACCTCTCTTAAAGGTATTGTCTTAAAAACAAAGATTCATGCGAACACCATTGTTAATGATACCAAGGTAAGTGCATTTACCAGCCGCATACAAGAAAACCATCCTGATGAGAAGGAATTGAATTCCTCTGAAAAACAATTTCAATTGAATTTAATAGCAGAGCTCTTCGACTACCAGCCCTTCTTGTTCCCAACCACAAGGCTCATTGATGTCTTCTATAAAAACAGGACGAGCATACAGGGTGAGGTCATCAATCATTTAGAGCATCTGAAAGACCTTGGAATTGTACCATTGCTAAAAATCGCAGCACGATTTATGGAACAATTAAACGGACTTGCTGAAAGTATAGTACTTCCAGAAAATGATGAAGTCATGCAGACACGGTTTAAAAAAGCAATTGTATATTTCGTCAATCAGACTAAATTACATATCGAAAAACCATTGAAATCAATTTCATTTTCTACCGATAACAAGGCGGTAAAAAAAGACTTCAACAAACAATTCGAAGCGCTTCAAGAACGCCTAGAGGAAAAGCTTTATTCTCTCCAAAAAATGTCAGATAGTTTCAGTACAAATACTTATTTGAAAGTAAGAGCAAATGCTATATTACGAGACACAGAAAGACCAAAAAAGGAAAAAGCCAATACAACACGAGACCCAATTATTGTACTAAGATTAAGAGCCTTAAGAAATGACATTGCTCAATCGGCAAACATTCCGCACTTTCAAATTTTTACACAAAAAACGCTCTATCTTATAAGTGAACTGTTACCAAGAAACGAAACGGAGCTGTTAAAGATAAAGGGAATGGGTAAAATTAGAGTTCAAAAGTATGGAACTGAAATTTTGGAGGTACTAGAAGACTATTGCGAAGAGCACGGCATCGATCATTTGAAAGCAGGGCAAAAGGAGGCAAAAAAATCAACAAAGCAAATTTCTTTTGAACTGTTTAAAAATGGACTCTCTGTAAAAGAAATCGCAAGTGAACGTAACTTAACACAAGGCACTATTGAAGGTCATTTGGCAAGTTTTATTCCTTCTGGAGATATAGATGTACTGGAGTTAATTGAGCTCAAACGATATAACGAAATTGTTCAATCTATTGAAAAAACAACATACACAACACTCAAAGAACTAAAAGAACAAGTAGACGCTAAATTTAGCTTTTCGGAGTTAAAAATGGTATTAATGTCGCAGGAAGCAGAAATAAACTGAAATCTTATAAACAAACAATCTCGAGCTATATACTCGAGATTGTCTGGAAGCAACTTATTAAAAAAGTTCTGTATTAGTGTATTTCTTTGGTGCTTAGATGAAATTCTTGATACGTTTGTAATAGGCTCATCAGCGCAGCAATCAAATCTTTTGTTTCCAACAACACGCTAAAATATAATGTGGTGTTTTTAGGACTTGTCTCGTCTGTTCTAATTCTAGAAACTTGCTTCTCTATAGAATCCGAAACATCATTTAATAAAGCTTGTTTCTCCACTAAAATAGCATCTAATCGATCAAAGGTTCTATTTTCAAAAACATCACCTACCTTACCTAATAACACCGTTAATTGATTATCAATTTTCTTCAAATCTTTTAACTGTCCCTTCTTTAAATTTTTATGATTATTGTTTACGTGTTTAAAACTAGCTCTTGATATATAGCTAATTGATTGTGCAACATCTTGCAAATATCCTAATACTAAAATATAGAACCTACTTGCTTGCACAGAAGTATCATCTAACGATTTGATAAAGTAGAACACTCCATCTTTTAATCCATCAATCTCGTCATTCAGTTTCTCAACATGCTTATCTGTTTTGCGCAATTTATTCAAGTCGTGATTTGCCAAATCGTTGACCACGTTGGTGTACAATTTATTCACTCTAGAGGCAACTTCTCTGATATGATCTGAACTTTCTTCGATGACCCCATTAATTGTAATCAACTCTGCACGTTCAATATACATTTGTTTCTTTTCTTCTTGAGACTTCTTCTTGTGCCTTATGGAGTTTCTGGTGATCAAACCAACAACCACTAATAAAAGAACTCCTACCATAGAAATACCTCCCAAATTGATTAAGTAAGCAACAAAAGCAGCAGCGAAAAAAGCAACGATAGCAGTCATAAACCAGCCACCAATCACATTTAAAACACCTGCTACACGATACACAGCGCTTTCTCTACCCCATGCGCGATCTGCCAGGGAGGTCCCCATGGCCACCATAAAAGTCACATAGGTTGTAGACAATGGTAATTTTAGAGAAGTACCTATTGATATTAAGATTCCTGCAACAATTAAGTTCACTGAGGCCCTTACCAAATCAAAAGCTGGAAGTTCGTACGATTTGTCTTTAGACAATGTAATCACTGGCTTCTCAAATTTACTGTCAATATAGCGCAATGACTTGTTACTAAAAACAGCACTAATTGCAACATTCAAGCCCATAGCAGCTCTCACCACAACCCTAGACATTGGGTTGGGCTGAAATTTTTCATGTCCTTCTCCCTGACGCGATAAGTTAATTCCTGTTTCTATAACCGTTTTCGCTTTTTTAGAGGTCCATATGGTCACGACCATTATGGCTCCAGCCATTAATAAAAGCCACACATTAGAAGGCACCTTATCGGCTAAAATATCCATTGAGAAAGCATTCGCAGCGACACCGGATGCCTGCCAAGCCTCATAAGAATTCAATGCAGCAATTGGAACACCAATAAAATTTACCAGGTCGTTCCCTGCAAAGGCTAACGCCAAAGAAAAAGTACCAACCCCAATAATTAACTTGAGTACATTGATTTTGAAATATGTGATTAGTAGCTGAGACATAACAGACCAAAACGCAAAGCCAATCAGCAAAATACCAAGAAGATTCCCTTCTATTAAATACTTAAGATCCTTGTAATAAGGAGTCCCTTTTAGTCCTTTAATCACGATAAAATACGTAATGGCAGTAATGGCAAAACCTCCAAATAATGCGCTAATATAAGTGGGTCTACTTTCGATATGGAAAGAGTATATAATTCTAGAAATAAATTGCACAATTGCTCCTATTGAAAATGCAACCACCACCGAAAGCAGGATACCAAAAATAATGAACAAAGCAGTATCTGTATTTATGTATCTTCCAAGGTCTGCTGCTGTTTCTCCTGAATCTGAAGTATAAATCTTTATCAATGCAACCGCAACTGCAGCTCCCAATAACTCAAAAACAATAGACACTGTTGTTGATGTTGGCATTCCTAGTGAGTTGAAAACATCTAACAACAAAATATCTGTAATCATCACTGCCATAAAAATGTACATGATTTCATTGAAATAAAATTCACTAGGCACAAAGATTCCTTTTCGAGCAACCTCCATCATACCGCTCGACGTCACAGAACCGGCGAAAACACCAATACTAGCTATGATAAGTATCTTTTTTACTGGAATTGCCTTTGATCCAATGGCAGAATTTAAAAAGTTCACCGCATCATTACTAACTCCAACTACTAAGTCAACTATCGCTAATACTGTCAATGCTATCAGCATTAAAATATATGGGTTCTCCATCGTTATTTCTCTTGTTTTTTTACAAATGTATTAACACACAACTCCTCCTATGTTACCCTTATGTTATCTTTTAAAGTTTTCCGACGAATATTTGCCTGTAATCTGTACTTTAGTAGTTGGCTTTCGACAAACATATTTCTCCACACAGCAAAACCTCAGTACTTTTCCATTCAAAGCCTATTGCTATTCGTTATTCAAATTGTAATTCCATTTCTATAAGTAATAGACCTATGCCAAAATCACACAAACCGAATCGCCTCATTTCAGAGACAAGTCCTTATTTATTGCAGCATGCTCATAATCCCGTGCATTGGTACGCTTGGAATGACGAAACACTTGCTTTGGCCAAAAAAGAAAACAAATTACTCTTAATTTCCATTGGCTATTCTTCCTGCCACTGGTGTCATGTGATGGAACATGAGAGCTTTGAAAATGATGCTGTAGCTCGACTTATGAATCAATATTTTATCAATGTTAAAGTAGACAGAGAAGAAAGACCAGATATTGATCAAATTTATATGAATGCGATTCAAATAATGACAGGTCAAGGAGGGTGGCCATTGAATTGTATTGCATTACCTGATGGAAGACCTGTGTGGGGCGGGACCTATTTTAGAAAAGAAGAATGGTCAAAAACACTGTTCCAAATAGGAAATTTATACATCTCAAAGCCAGCTACAGTTATTGAGTATGCTGAAAAACTCACAAAAGGGATTCAAGAAACAGGAATCGTGCATGTTTCATCAAAAAAAGTAAAGTACCACAATCAATTTTTAAGAGATACGATTAAAAAATGGAGTATTTACTTTGACGATGAGTTCGGGGGGCTCAACAGAGCTCCTAAATTCCCCATGCCTAACAATTACCATTTCTTACTTCGATTTGCATATCAAAACAATGACATCGAATTAAAGAACTATGTGAATACAACCCTGACTAAAATAGCACTTGGAGGTATCTTTGATCAGATCAATGGAGGTTTCTGTAGGTACTCGGTAGATACAAAATGGCACATTCCTCATTTCGAAAAAATGCTCTATGACAATGGGCAACTTGCTAGCTTATATGCAGATGCCTATTTACTTACGAAAAACAAACTCTACAAAGAAACGCTTATACATACATTACATTTCGTTACGCGAGAACTATTAGATTCGTCTGGTGGGTTTTACACCGCGCTTGATGCTGATAGCATCGATTCAAACAAGGAACTCAAAGAAGGAGCGTATTATGTGTGGACGAAACCAGAATTACAAGAACTCATCAAAGAGGACTTTGAATTGTTTTCGAACTACTACAATATCAATGCTTATGGATTTTGGGAACATAACACCTATCATTTAATACGAAATCAAACTGACGAATCCTTTTCTAAACAACATAACATTTCACTTAAAAATTTGCAAGAAAAAGTCTCTTCTTGGAAAAAGACGCTCTTCGCAACAAGAAAAAAGAAAAGCTACCCAAGGTTAGATGATAAAATTCTAACGTCATGGAACGGACTCATGCTTAAAGGGTATATTGACGCCTATCGTGTATTAACGAATGAGAAGTATTTACAAATCGCCATTAAAAATGCTACTTTTATTGAAAACCACCTGATCAAAGAAGATTTCACCATATATCATAATTACAAAAATGAAAGTGCAACCATAAATGGGTATCTCGAGGATTACGCGAGTGTTATTGATGCTTTTATTGCACTTTATGAGGTTACTTTTGATGAGAAATGGCTTGCAATGGCTAAAAAATTGACAGACACCTGTTTCGATTATTTCTATAATCAAGAGTCAAAAATGTTTTACTTCACATCAGAAAAAGACACAAAATTAATTGCTCGAAAGACAGAAATCGAAGATAATGTAATGCCTTCCTCCAACTCCATCATGGCAAAAAACCTCTATAAGCTCGCTCACTTCTATACAAATAAACACTACCTAAAAACAAGTGAACAAATGTTAAATAACATGATTCCTATGATAGAAAACTACGGATCAGGGTATTCAAATTGGCTTGATTTATATGCAAACTTCAGTCAGAATTTCTATGAGATTGCCATTTGTGGCAAAAAAGCACAAGAAAAACAGAGAGAAATACATCAACATTATATTCCAAATAAAATACTATGCGGGTCAACCCAAGAAAGCCAGCTACCATTGTTAGAAAATCGATTTAATAGAAACAAAACATTGCTTTATGCATGTTTAAACAACACGTGTAACATCCCTAGTGAGGAAAGCACTGCAATTGTAGAACAAATAAAATCACAAACGGATTTCAATGAATTGAGAAACCGTGAATCATAAAGAAAATTCACATCTCTATATCATCATATTTTCTTTTTCTGGGGAACAACTAAAAAATCCTTTAAGTAAAAAGGTTCGAAATAGGCGACATCTTCCAGTTCGTTTTTTTGGTATTTCGCATAAGCTAAACCGCACATCTCTTTTGCCGAAGGAAACATACCATCCACAAAAACAGCATTGGGATGTTGGATTACAGCTTTACACTTTTCTGCTCCATCTCCCACAAAATAAACAGCTCCACTTTCTAAATATTCTAAAAAGGACTCCTGATCTATAATTTCGGCTTTGATAGTTCTTACCTGACTATAATCGGCATCAAATACCGCTGAATAGACTTCCATTCTTCTCGCATCTAACATAGGTACTATCACAGCAGACTCCGACTCAAGCACCACATTATGTGCCAATGACGCTAATGTATCTATTGAAATAAGTGGAATCTGTAAGGAAAAGCTCAACCCTTTTGCCGCAGATACTCCAATTCTTAGACCTGTATAAGAGCCCGGTCCTTTGCTCACTGCTATCGCATCAAGATCTGATGGAGCAAGGGCTGCATCTACAAGGACTTCCTTGATAAAAGAATGCAACACTTCTGCATGAGAATAATTGCCATTATTCAATTCTTTAAAACAAATTAAAGTTCCATTCTTCGAAATGCTCACCGAGCAGTTCTTCGTAGCTGTTTCTATGTTTAAAATATAAGACAATTCGATTGGTTTTCAGCAAAGATACACTATGCTCCAAACAAACCATAAAGTTTAAGTTCATAAGTTAAAAATGAATGAATTTCTTTGATGTGTAAACTAAGGATATTACTTTTAGGCCAAATTAAACCTCTACACAAACACCTTGAAAAAGACTTTTATATATTTAGGCCTGCTTGTAATTGTCATATCTAGCAGCTTTGTTCTGAGATCCGAAACAGACAATACAACAAATAGCCCAGTGAACTCTGTTATAGCAGAAGATTCGACTTCGACCAGAACTACAAATGGATTCATTATATCATATAATGAATCCAAAACGATACGTGTAAAGCAAAAATTGGATTCCCTATTGAAAAGAATTCATAGAAGGAATGATTTTCATGGCTCAATATTGGTTGCTAAAAAAGGAAAGATTGTCTATCAAAATCAAATTGGAACTGCAGACTTTCAAAAAAGAACAGCATTAACGAAATCCTCTGTATATCAATTAGCCTCTGTTAGTAAACAATTTACGGCAGCTTCTATTTTAATACTCGTAGAGAAAAATCAATTAAAATTAACGGATACAATTACCAAATTTTACCCGAATTTTCCTTACAAAAACATCACCATTAGGCATTTATTGAACCACACCTCTGGACTCCCAAAATACTTTTGGATTGCAGAACATGAGTGGCAAGAAGCATACCCCCCGAGCAATAAAGAACTCATGAATTTTATCGAAACCAAAAGCGCTGCTTCTATCTTTTTTAGACCAGGTAGGGGTTTTGACTATTCAAACACGGGGTATTTTGTTTTGGCGGCTATTGTTGAACAGGTTTCACAAATGAGCTTTTCTCATTTCGTAAAAACAACTATTTTTGATCCTTTACAAATGCATGATTCCTTTGTGTACAGTTTTACACATGACACAATAAGGAAGCATCAACTAAATGGATACAGAATATACCGTGGCTGGAGACATGCAAAAATTAAAGGAACCGTGAATGATGCTGTGGTTGGAGATAAAAACGTGTATACCACTCAAGAAGATTTGTTTAAATGGATACAAGGTTTAAATTCGGGAAAAATCTTATCAAAAAAGTTTGTAGCGCAAATGTACACAAAAGGAGAAACTAGGTCTGGAAGAAAAGTACCCTATGGTTTTGGCTTTAGAATTGACACAAAGTCAGACGAAAAAGTAGTCTATCATTTTGGGAAGTGGAATGGATTTAGTACCGGAATTTCTCAATACAAAGATGATTTAGTGATTAGCATACTAGAGCACACTAGTTACAGCACAATAGGTACACTTACAAAAAAGATAAAACAGATAGTGAACACCCATTTCAATTTCTAAGAACACTAAAACCCATAAAAAAACTCCTAGTAATTTACTAGGAGTTTTTTTATACATGTCTATCTCAATTAATCCACAATAGATTCTCCGTTATAAAACTGTAGTACTTTCGACTTAAATACATAGTCGTATTTAGATCGGATTAAGGCAGATTCTGCTGCTACCAGCCGGTTTCTCACTTGATCAAAATCAAACAAGGTCATAGCACCCAAGGTATAACGATCCTGGGCATTTTTAAATGCTTCTTGTTGTGCCTCTAGTGATATTTTAGCAGCTTGAAAACTTTTCAGTGCTGCTTTCGCGTCCAAAAATGACCTTTGAATTGTTTGTTCTAAATCTAGCTTCGCATTTTCTAAGCTCAAAGCACTTCTATCTTTTGTGATGATTGCCTTGTTTACATTTACTTTGTTTTGAAACCTATTAAAAATAGGAATCGATAAGCTCAAACCAACTCCATAACCAAAATTATCACTTAGTTGCATAGCGAAAGGGTCATTTGATTGCCCCTCAAAAATAGTATACCTATGGCTAAAGTTTGTTCCTGCACTTGCAGTAGCCGTTAAAGTTGGCATAAAGCCACTTTTTGCCACATCAATGTTAATATCTGCCTGATTAACACCTATTTTAGCAGCGAGTATCTCAGGTCTATTTGTAACTGCTTCTTTATATACCTCAATCGGACTTTTAAACATTAATGCTTCAAGCGGTGTATCCGTAAGCAAAGGCGCCACGTCAAAGTTCACCGGATCTACTTGCAGCAATTGAGCCAATTGTAAGAGGGCTAAATTGAGTATGTTTTCCTGTGATATCACATTCTGAGCATCGTTGGCATTGGTAGCCCTGGCATTCAATAAATCTCCTCTTGGTCTAGCTCCTGCATCTACTTGGCTTTGAGCGGCCTCAATTTGCTTTTTACTGATTTCGTATTGTACTTTTGCAACTCCTAAATTTTCTTTTGCAAATAGTATATTTAGATATGAATTGACCACATTAAGTGAGACGTCATCTTTTATTTTTTGTAAATCTAACTGGCTCTTATCAACGCCTAGTTGGGCACTTTTATAGCTATTGAGCAATCTAAAACCATTAAAAACAGTTATCGTACTCCGCATGCCATAAGAAGAACTAAAATTAGTAGCTGATATACGCCCGTTCGATACAGGATCAATCGTTGATCCAAAATTTAAATTAGCATCTGATGACGCATTCAAATTTGGTAAAAATGATCCTTTCGCTCCAACAACATCCTCTTTTAAAGAAGCCACATTTAAAGCATTCTGCTTGATGGTTATATTATTTTCTAAAGCATAAGAAACTGCTTCTTTTAATGTCCATTTCTTCTGAGAAATACCTGAGAAGGAAAAAGCAATCAACGCTGTAATTGCAATAATTTTTGTTTTCATTACTAATCTAGTGGTTTGTTCGTTCTTAATAATTCTATATCATAGAATATGTCTGTCAAATAAATAACTCTTTTCACAAATTGTAACAAGCCGACCAAACACATTCAGTGAACGTGTAAAGAATACTTTGGAGAAAATCGTTATTTGACATTGCTTATATGACGAATAAAAGTAGAATATGTTACAAATCTTTTCTCTTATTGAAATGTTAATTTTTCAATTTCTTCTTATATCTGTATAAGCTATACCCTAAAATAGCAACAAGTAGGTAAGGAAAAATCATTAAATAGGTAATTCCTGAATTGATTCCTTCAGCCATTTCTTGGCCTCCGTTCTCCACCACTGCCTTACACATAGCGCACTGTGCGGAACCATTTAGAGATACAAAAAAGAGCAAAGACAAGTAAATTAATCGTTTCATAATTAGCTATAATAAGGAGAAATCATTAGGTACACAACCACTCCGGTGACGGCAACATACAACCAAAGTGGAAATGTTATTTTAGCAATTTTTTTATGCGCTTTAAACTTTCCTAAGCGTGCTCTAACAAAAGTTATTAACACAAAAGGAATTACAGCTATAGAAAGTACAATATGAGAAACTAAGATAAAATAATAGACATATTTCACGGCTCCTGTACCCCCAAACTTCGTAGATTCAGAAGTCATGTGATATGCTATATACATGACCAAAAACAGTAATGAACAGACGATAGCTATTACGTTTATTTGTTCATGTAACTTCTTATTGCCATTCTTAATGGCAACCACAGCAGCAATCAGCAAAACAGCTGTAATCGCATTAATGGAAGCATATATCGGTGGCAAAAATGTTAAAGGTTCAACATCAAAACCTAATCGTTGTAAATTAATTCCAAACAATGCTGCTACTGCTAATGGAATGACTACAGATAGAACTACAATAATTCTATTGTATCTTTTCTCCAGGGATGAAATATTTTTATTCATTTAGTAATAGTTTAATATCCTCTTGCAATTCCTTCATCTGATCAGGAAAACCATTTTCCTCTAGCGCCCTATAATACATTATTGGGTTTCCAAAAGCATCTTTTCTAGACCGTATAAAACCTTCTTTATCTACAAGGGCAAATAATCCTGAATGTTCAAAACCTCCATGAGAATCTTCCCCATTTCCAGCATACAATTTAAACCCTTTGTTTGATAAATCAAACACATATTCTTGAGATTGTCCTGTTAACATATGCCAATTCTTACTTGTGATACTCTGGTCATCTCTGTATTGCGCTAAGACCGCAGGTGTATCAATTTGCGGAGTAATTGTAAATGAAGCAATTCCAAAGCTTGGATTACCATAGAACTCACGCTCTAAAGCCATCATACTTTTATTCATAATAGGACAGATAGAAGGACATGTAGTAAAGAAAAACTCAACTACATATACTTTGCCTTCGAAATTTTTATTTGAAATTTGTACCCCATTGTGATTGGAAAACTCAAAATTAGGAACCTTATTAAAGGTAACCAAATCAGCTTTCTGAAACTTCTTAACCACTTTAGGCACCACATATATTCCAAACAGCAATACGATGAATGAGATTCCTATATATGAACTTCTTTTCTTCATTTTTAAATTTTACGCTTTCTACGTTTCGCTTTTTCCATAGATTTCTTGAGTTGGTAGTAAATAATTTCGATGTCTTTTTTCATCTTATTTTTTAAATCATTTACTGATGTCATGTTATAACCATAAAGTCTACCATCATCGGTGTCTTCATCATCTTTACGTCCTCTCAAACGACGTTCTCTATCAATAATAAAGGTGTAATCAGAACTTAAATTTTCATTTATCGTGTAAGGAGTATCAAAGCTTCTAAACAAACTCTTAATGGCTACAGGCTCCATAAAGACAAATTTCCAATTTTCTATATCTGTATAGGACCTTAATTTTTTCTTTAACGAATCTATTTGAATTTCAGTTCCAGCTGGTGCAATTAATACAGACTGAAAGTAGAGACTCTTTCTATATCTTTTATAGATGACCTCATTTAAATTAAATAGCCCTGCTTTCTTCGTTTCTAAATCCGTGCCTAGGAAGCTTACTACAGAAAAATGATTATCAAAAGTCACACTTCCTTGCACATCTTCCACGTTTTTTGTTAAGATTGGAAGATTAGCATGATGATATATTCCTAATGAAAGAAATATATAAAAAATTAACGGCCCTAGGAACAGCGCTGATAATATGAATCCTTTTTTTAATTTACGTTTCTCCATGTTGCAAAAAAAAAGGTGGTCAAAACCACCTTATAATATACTAAAATAAATTAATATTTCCAATTGGTTAAAGGTGCCAATGTATCAAACAAATACCCTCCTTCTATCAACAACAGTGTTACCAAATAACAGATAAGAAAAACTCCAGTCCAAACGACAGAACGTCTAAACCATGTTTTTTCACCCTCCATGTGCATAAACGACCACGTAATTCCGTAAGCCTTTGCAATGGTAAGAATAATAAAAATCCAATTTAAAGGACTGGTCCCTAAAAAACTGGTTAAATGTAGAACATCTGGCTTATATATACCCAATACCACTTCTACAATTGTAATTGCAGATAAAATCCAAAATACTTTCCAAATTTTAGCTGAGTTTGATTCGTGTGCGTGTGCCATTTTATTATCTTTTATTTATAATTATACTAGGTAGAAGAAGGTAAATACAAATACCCATACTAAATCTACAAAGTGCCAATATAATCCTACTTTTTCTACCATTTCATAATGTCCTCTCTTCTCATAAGTACCTATGATGACATTAAAGAATACGATAATATTTAAAAGTACTCCTGAGAATACGTGGAATCCATGAAACCCTGTAATAAAGAAAAAGAAATCTGCAAAAATAGGATTTCCATACTCATTAAATTCGAGGTTCGCTCCTTCAACAACTTGTTTCGCATTTGCTAGGTAACGAGCGCCTTCTTCTCTAGACAAAACAACTTTCTGTTTGGCTTCCATGTCCATTTTCTCTATTCTAATCAACACATCATTGTTGCTTTCATAAGAGCTTACTACTTGCTCTAGAGAATAGGCAGGTAGGGATTCAGAACCCTCAAACCAGAGACCATTCTTTCGAGTATGAGCAACTCTTTCACCGGATTCACCTCCAACAAAATCAGCAAGTGCTATTTGGTGACCATCTTTTACAAACTGTAAAATTTTACCATCTGTTGTTTGAACTGCGCCGTAAGATCCATTGATAAAGTTTTTCCATTCCCATGCTTGTGACCCTAAAAAGACAGCTCCTCCAATAATGGTTAGAAACATGTATATGGTCACCTTCTTTTTATTCATTTGGTGCCCTGCATCCACGGCCAGAACCATCGTTACAGAGGAAGCAATTAATATAAACGTCATTAAAGCTACGTAATACATTGGTGCATGCACTCCATGCAAGAACGGGAAGTGTGTAAATACCTCATCGGCTATTGGCCAAGAATCGATAAATTTAAATCTCGTTAATCCATAAGCGGCTAAAAACCCAGAAAAAGTCAGTGCGTCTGATAAGATAAAGAACCACATCATCATTTTCCCATAACTTGCTCCGAAAGGCTTAGCTCCGCCTCCGCTCCAAGTATCTTTTTGTTCAGTGTTTGCAGCAATAGTTGCTCCCATAAATTTCTATATTAATTATTTTTTAAAATAGTTCGACAAAATTACGCAATTTTCATCATCTAATAAAATAGAAAAAGAAAAATAGATAAATCCAAAGTACGCCCACAAAATGCCAGAATATGGCACCTAGCTCAAAACCAAGCGTTTCAGTGGCATTGTACTTAGATTTATAATGATTATAAATAACCACCAACAATACAATAACCCCTGCCAATAGATGCAAAATATGCATAAAAGTGATCCCAATTATAAACGATGTTGACACAGTACTGTTGGGACCTGTGAAAAACAACCCAATACTTTTTAAATGATTAAACCCGTCGTATTGACAATAGACAAATCCAAGACCTAAAAACAGGGTAAATAGCAACAACAAAAAGCTTATTTTAAGATTGCCTTTCTTCAACACGCGCTGCGCAACTATCAAAGAGATACTACTCAGCACAATTAACAGGGTACTTATGTAAAATGAAACAGGCAAATCAAAAGACACCCAGTCTTCTCTTGTTCTACTGACAACATAAGCACTTGTTAAACCAGCAAAAAACATGGTCATACTTATCATAGAAATCCACAACATTGGTTTTGCTGACTTCCCTTTTGCTATTTTTAACTCTTCTTGTAAACTTTCTCTACTCATTCTATTTAATGTAAAAATTTATCAACAACATAAATCACTTGTACAAGGGTGATGTAAAGAACACTCGACAACATTAATTTCCTTGCATTCACGTTCGACTCTGATTTGTACAACAGTATTCCATAATACAACATAGAGAGTCCAACCAAGGCTATGATTACTGCTGTTAAGGGATATATATAAAACCCTCCGGTAACTTTTAATACTGGAGCTACTGACACTAAAATCATGATAATGGTATAAAAAATAATTTGCTGAATTGCACCCTTATCTTTTTTGCCCATTGGCAACATATTAAAGCCCGCCTTTTTATATTCTTCAAACTGCAACCATCCGATTGCCCAAAAATGGGGAAACTGCCAAAAAAACTGAATTAAGAATAAAAAACCTGCTTCAACACCAAATTGATTGGTTGCTGCTACCCAGCCAAGCATAAAAGGAATGGCACCAGGAAAAGCCCCTACAAAAACCGCCAATGGCGATACTGATTTTAAAGGAGTGTAAGCACTTGTATATAGAAATATCGAGATTGCTCCAAAAAGTGCTGATTTTGGGTTAATTGTGTATAATATCGCAATCCCTGCTATTGTAAAAACAACTGCAATGGCAAAAGCTGTAGAAACTTTCATTCTATTCGTTGGAAGAGGTCTATCTTTGGTTCTTTGCATTAAAGCATCTGTATCTCTCTCTATTACTTGGTTAAAAGCATTTGAGGCACCAACCATTAAATAACCTCCGACTGCTAGCTGCACTATAATCCATGGATCAACAACATCTGCTCCTAATAAATAACCTGCAACAGAAGAAAAAACCACACTCAATGACAAACCCACTTTTGTAAGTTGCTTAAAATCTCTGATAAAACCCTTCAACAAGGCCTTTTCTGATGGGTGTGAAATAGAGTTCATGGGTACTTTTAAATTGTTTTGCAAAGATATTTCATTCTACTTTAATTTCTGCGTTTTTTACGCTATAAATACCCAAATAAAAATAAAGAGAAAAAAAAGAGAAAAACACTTTGTAAATTCCTTTTTTATATTAACTTTGCACCCGCATTGAAAGATATGCAAGTTCTTTAAACACAAAACTGCGCGAAAGTAGCTCAGGGGTAGAGCATCACCTTGCCAAGGTGGGGGTCGCGGGTGGAATTGGTAGACACGCTGGACTTAAAATCCAGTGGGCAGTAATGCCCGTATGGGTTCAAGTCCCATCTTGAGTACATCAAAAAAGTCTTAACATTAGTTTGTTAAGGCTTTTTTTTTGACATAAAACTAGGGAAACAAAAGGCATAAAAAAAACCCACTCTATGACTAGAGTGGGAAAATTGCTATGAAAAAGAAAGTGGCTTTTACACCACGATGCAAATATACAAGTTTTTTACAGATTATAAAGTTTTTTTTTAAAAATGATTTCATATTTTACAACATTAGAACCAAAAATGACTCCCCCGATTATAACAGGAACAATTCAGCGATAAAGAAAAGATTGCAACCCCTTAATAATCATGCAATTCCCATAAGATTTCAATAAACTTAATCAACACTTGCACTTAAAAAAAACTTGACAATATTTTTCACAAGACAACATAAAAAATCAAAACATGATGTTTTTTAATTCAAAATTTGGCCGTTACTATCAGCTCCTTTAACCGTGACAGATATTCATTTATTACTGTAGAAATAGCAAACAAAACATTTCACACATGACAAAAACTCAAAAGTAATTATAGCCGAAGTATTTAACGTGATTTTCGCCATTCATTTACATCAATTTGACAACACGATTATCCTCTAATTTGTACACCTCATTACTTTCAGAACAGCGCGCAATTCCATCATCATTAAAAATCAAACGATCACCAAATTCACTCACCCAACCAATTTGCTTCGAAGGATTTCCTACTACCAATGCATAAGGTAAAATCTCTTTTACCACCACAGCACCAGCACCAATAAAAGCATACTCTCCAATTGTATTACCACACACAATTGTTGCATTAGCACCAATACTAGCCCCTTTCTTAACCAAAGTTTTTTTATACTCCTTTTTTCTATTTACCGCACTTCTCGGGTTTACCACATTGGTAAAAACCATTGACGGCCCTAAAAAAACATCATCCTCACAGATCACACCTGTATATATAGATACATTATTTTGCACTTTTACATTTCTACCCAAAACTACCTCGGGAGAAATCACTACATTTTGACCAATATTACAATAATCACCAATCCTGCACTTTGGCATGATATGGCTAAAGTGCCAAATTTTTGTCCCTTTTCCAATTTCACAACCCTCATCAATTACAGCTGTTTCGTGTGCAGAATATTTTTCCATATTAATAGTCAAATTTAAACCCTTCTCCTTGTACGATTTCTTTAGCAGAAGATGTTCCAATTCTTTCAACTCCTAAAGTAATCATTTTCAACGCATCTTCTTTACTTTTTATACCCCCTGCCGCTTTAATTCTTACAGGACTTGCGTGTTCATGGATGATTTTAATGGCCTTCAATGTTGCTCCATTAGATTGTCCTTGTGATGCAACAAAGAAACCAGTAGACGATTTCACAAAAACGTTTTCCACCTGATCAGCACCAAAATTAGTGATGACTAAATGCTTTATCAAACTTGAAATATCTGCTATTTCCTGGTCAGACAACGCTGCCACTTCTATAATCCACTTCACAACTTTGTTATTGTTTAAAGCGATTGCTGTTCCTTTTAAAATTTCTTTGGTCACCAACGCAATATTTCCGTCTTTAAAAGCAGTATAGTTCAGCACAAAATCCAACTCATTCACACCTTCGTCAATTGCTTTTTGCGCTTCTTCTAGTTTAGAGGCCAAAGGGCACGTTCCTTCATGAAAACCAATTACAGTTCCAACTAAAACCTCGGAATTGACCTCATCAATCAACTGTCTCGCTAGGGCAACATATGCAGGTCTAATCATCACCAATTTAAACTTAAATGAGATAGCCTCTTGAATCAAATTGACCACTTTCGATTTGACTCCTGCTTCAGAAACACCCTGCATGCCGGGTAACTTTAAATATGTCGTATCTAAATATCTAGCTAATTCCATTTGTATTGTATTTACATCAAAAATAGTCAATTTATATCAAGCCTCGCACTTAAAAAAAGCATGCCAATACATAGTACATGAGGGACGCAGAATGACTTTCATCCAAAGTGAAACTTTTCTACACATATTTGCAGCCATCCATGAGTAGTTCTTAAGTGTATTATTTTACTATTATTGCAAACTGCGAAGTATCAAGCTACGCTGCAATTCTTATACAAGTACACTTTTAAGATAGCACACCACTAAAAAAAGAATCCTTTTCAAGACGCAAACAAACCTTAGGTTACACACTGCTGAGTATATTACACATCTCATGGCTCAAATCCAGCATCACATGCTTTGCAGACTCCTTTCTAGCCAGATAGACAAAAGGAACAAGCTATACTAGTTCTGGACAGAAGAAGAGAAAGATCTTCAAACTCATAAATGCAGAGACAAGCAGCATAATCTAATCCATCTATACATAACATTGTCTTTTTCAGTTTATATTATTGCTGATGAAAAGGGCTCTCTAAAACTCGGAACTTTTGTAGATCTCTTCCAGGATTCATTATAGAATAGAATTCATTACAATAGGTTTTCATCCGACATATACAGTAAAAAGAAATAAAAAAGAGCAACCAATAGGTTGCTCTTTTTTATTTCTTTTTAAACTAATACTACTCTACATTAAATGATATTGGTAATGTATATCTCATCCCCACAGGAACTCCCCTCTGTTTCCCTGGTGTCATTTGAGGCAATGTCTTTGCTACTCTAATTGCCTCTTTCTTTAATCTAGGATGTGGTGCTCTTGCGTTAACCTCTGTGATTTTTCCTGTTGGATCTATTCTAAAAACAACGTATATTTTCTTTTTACCAGCCGATAATCCTAGGTCTCCTGCCAAGTCTACATTAAACCTTCGGATCACGTGTTTTTTAATTTTTTTATTCAAACAATCTCCTTTTTGTTTTCTTGTTCCAGTACATCCTGGAAAAACAGGAACCTCTTCAATGATTGCAAAAGGAACATCTTCTAATACTTCTTCCTCCTCTTCTACCTCTTCAATTTCCTCAACTTCTACTGCCTCAGTTTCATCAGTCTCTGTAGATTCAATTACAGTTTCTTCAACCTCCTTTTCATCTTCAACAATTTCAATTTTTTCTGGTGCTGGAGGTGGTGGAGATTTAGGTTTCACAGGTTCTATACGCTCCGTAATAGGAATATCCTCTTCCATCTCATCTTGCATGGTTGCGTCTCCAAAAGCATCAACTACCTTGTCATAAGTTTTGTTTTCCATTGCCACATATGTAACAAACAAAGCCAACACAAGCCCTAGCTGTATAAAAATCTTTGAATAATTCTCTAGATTTGATTTTGGATTTTTCTTAATTTCCATCGTTTTCTGTTTTTAATAGTTCGCTAATTTAAATAAATTCTTACCACTTATGCAACTTATAAGGTTAAATAGCCACAATTATTTTATAGAGTCGCTTAAAAAGCACCATCGCTAGGATAGCTCCTACTGTATTCGCACAAACATCCAATACACTTGCTGTTCTGTAGGTAGTTAACACACCTTGTAGAACTTCAATAACCATGCCATACAAAACACAAGCCGTTACAACCGTGTATTTTAACTTATATTCATGATAAGATTTATAAAAACAAACCAACCAAATAGCACTTAGTGAAAAGTAGGCTACGGCATGATATATCTTATCTAGATGCGGGAATCTGATCGCAGATATTTGGTCCACTCTCTTTAGACTGAGGTAGCCAATAAAAAGTGTAACAGCTATCGCGATACAAAAAAGACTAACCCTGAATAAGTTGTGTATATGCTTGGGCATCTAATAAATCATCTATTTGAGAAGTTTCGGCGACTGCTACTTTTATCATCCAGCCAGCTCCATAAGGGTCTTTATTGACCATTTCAGGCTCATCCTCCAGGCCTTCATTAAATTCGGTAATCTCACCCGACACTGGCATCATTAAATCTGATACAGTTTTTACTGCTTCTACAGAACCAAATACCTCATCCTTCTCTAGGGTATCATCAAGCGTATCTACATCCACATACACGATATCACCCAATTCGCCTTGTGCAAAATCTGTAATACCAATAATTGCTGTATCTCCCTCTATTTTAACCCATTCATGGTCTTTTGTGTATTTTAAATCTGCTGGAATGTTCATGCTACTTTTTATTTATTATTTTATTTTCTATTTAATTACCCAAGTTATAGATTAAATTAAACCCTGCATTTATTGATTGCCTTGGAAATGTAGTCGAAATCGCATACTTCGAAGTATTATGATTGTAAAAAAACGAAGTCGTCAAATTCTGATTTAATTTATAGTCTGCTGCAAATTTAAGAGATAAAAGTTTTTGACCACCACTTATTTGATTATTTTCCACATCAACAGAACGAATTAATGTTAAATTATCTCGAAGAGACACATCCATTCTCATATTAATATCTCCTTTCAGTCGCTGTTTTTTACCTGCAAATCTTGTGTTGAAGACCACATCTTTTAATCGGTATCCTATTCCAACAATAAATTCAGTTCCTTTGATATCAGTTAAGGTACTATTATCAAAATTCATGGTCAATGTTCTGTCTTTTCTTATCTCACCCTTGAAAGAAATAGAGTTTTTCATTTTTACGTCTATTTTCACTAGAGGAGAAAATTCATCAATTAAACTAGCGGAAGAAATGAGTAGCTCTGATTGATAATTACCTGAAGCGTTTGTTCTGGAAGGGTCATTTGCTCGATATTCTAAATTATTTGTAAAGTTAGAAATTGTATACGATGACCTGTATCCGTTACTAATGGTAAAACCACTAAAGCGCTTTTTAAACCAACCAAATTTCATTAATCCATTGTAGCGCAATGTCCAATTTGGAATGGGAATATTTCTAAATAAGCCCAAGCTCACTGAATTTGGGCTCTTCCCAGAATAAGCTGCTAAAAAAGAAGGCAATAAGACCTGCTGTCCGGTTTCTTTATATCCAGATACCGGCAAGTTTGAATTTGCTGAAAGACGTTCTGAGAGCACACTTCTATTCGATAAAAAAGTATTGAATAAATCATCAGAATTCTTAAAAACTGTAGACAACATGGCGTAGCTTGTGCTAAAATTACCCGACTGGGTAATTGGGGTATTCGTATTAAGAACCCCTCCCTCTACATCTAGTTGTTGAGATAAGTTATTCGTTTCAATTCTATTTCCTGTAAGTTCTATATTCAAATCTTTAAAAGGCTTTATAGACATGGTGTAATCGATCTTATTGTATGTGGTATTACTATATGTTTTATTATAGTATTCTGATCCGGTTGCTCGATCTACCAACCATCCTTTTTCAAAAGCTTTATTTCTAATATCTATTTGACTCCCAAAAACAAATCCAAGAGTTGGGGCAAAACCACTGCTCAAATTGTCTCTACCTAAAAACCCTGCTGTTCCCTTAAAACCAGGCAGTGCAGTACCGTTGTTTTCTGAATAATTAATTTTGGCTGTTTTCACAGCTGTTATAAAATCATATACACCTAATAAGATTTTATCTTTTACAGTTTTCTTTTTAACACCGCGTTTGGAACTCACTGCTGATTTTGCAACAGGCGCGCGCAACGGTTTTTTTGCAGCCGATCGAGTACCACTTTTTACAAATAGTTTTTTCAGACCTATATCTCTGTAAAATTTGGATAAACTAAACGTTGCATTTGCTGAATGCGTGTTTGAATTCTGAATAAGGTTTCCTATTTTATCTACATAACTTTTAGAGGTCGCTTTCCAATCGAAACTAGCAGTATACCCATAGTTTGCCGTAACAAAATTTAAAAATGGAATTTTATCAATTGGAATTTTATAATTTGCTGTTAAATTTTGAGTGTAGTGGTCAGGCCTACCTGCACTAAAGAAATTGTCGAAAATTTCTATTTCTTCATCATTTCCAAAGGAATCGTACAAGTAACTGTTGTTTGCATTAAAGTTTAATTTTAATGACTTGGTAACATCAAACCCAATGGTATAGTCCCAATCAAATAAGAATCTGCGTTGCGTTAATGTTGGTTGCGCAGTAAAGCCATCGATTAAATTACGTGATCTTTGCTGTACAAAATTTCTTGTGATTCTCGAATTAATACCTATTGAACTTGGCAATAGATTCAGATTAATATCTTTAATTAATTGCAAATATTTTCTTTTCCCGAAAAAGGAAGATTTCTTAAAAGGCTCAATATACTTCGATGGAAAAGTGAAATTATAACTTGCTCCCGCTGTTACATTTTGATTGACATATTTCTCAATATTGTAATCCTTATGATTCTCCTCTGAATACGCATAAGAGAGCGAAAAGTTCTCCACATCATAAGGTCTTGGTTTCTTCTTTGACTCTGGGTTTCTATTCTTCTTTACATTGTTAAAACTGATACTTTTTCGTGATGTATAGTCCTGTGAATTTTTGCTATTTGGATTCACATCTTTCGCATCTGCAAACTTCACATCCTGATACTGAGGGTCAAATTTTGGATCTCTAAATTCTTCTCCAAAACTATAACTCATTGGTAGTTGAATACCCCAATTCTTTGGCATCATTTTACCTAAGTTTATATTGGTAGAAAAATCATATTGCCTAGTTTCTTCTAGGCTTCTTTGATTGACTCTATCTTCAACATTTCCAAAACCAATGGTTTGCATTCTACCTGTAACCGAAACGTCAGCAATATCAGCAAAATTTGCATCTGCACTCACTACTGCAGCCCACCCACCTTTATTCTCAAAGCCAGCAGAGCGTAATTCATTGAACCAAATTTCTGCACTTTTTTGTGTTAAAGATACATTTTTCACCCCAAGCATTAACGTTCTGATAGCAGCCAACGTAGGGCTACCTTTCACTCTTAAAACTAAGGTACCTGGATGTGTATCTGCAGGAGCAGGATATAGTTTGTTTACAGCAAGTGTTCCCCCTGAATTCGGAATTTCTAAATCTCGTTTCAACTTGAGTTTTCCCAATGCTTCCAGTACCACATCTAAATTGTTAGCTTCTGGCCAAACATTTGTTGGCTGTAAGCTTCCGGAAGGAGAAATTTTCAAAGGAACCTCAAGTTGATAAAAGTTATCATCTAAATCGGTCCCTAACCTAATGACCGCAACCAAATCATCATCTGACACACTCCCAGTAACAATAGGTTCGGCATGCATAAACATTTTTAAATTTTTATACATTCTAAGGTCTACACTAATGTTTTTATAGATAGCTCTTGTTTCATCCTTCTGCAAATCTGTAACTTTCAAAGACACAGATTGTTCATTTTGTTGCTGAATGGTGGAGCTTCCTTGTAGTTGCTCTCTTATAATCCCTGGAGGTAATACATACCTACCTTCATTTTGTTCTATATTTACAACACCCACTTCAAAATCATTGAGCTGCTCATTTGTAAGCTCTTGGGCGGGACTAATCGTTGGATCTAATGTTCTTGTGTAACGTCTATAATCTCCTCTCACAAGTTCTAACTGACCAAAACGCAGGACAACAGGCATTTTAAACTTGGTCATGAACATTCGTATAAAACGAATGCTGTTGAAATCAGAAATTCCATTAATAGGGGTTCCACTTCTTACTGGAATTCTGAACTGATACCACTTTGTTTTACTTGTACTTCCGTCTGGTAAATTTACAACGGTTTCCTTTTCATCTACAATGTTGTTGACTCCTTTTACCAAATCGCTTTTATTCAAAGATACTTTATATTCGAAGTAACTCTCTACAGTATTCATGGTCTGATCCTTATTAATATCCTCAACATCTGGATAGGTTGTTGAAGATGTTGGATAAGATTCTGTAGATTGATTTGCTGTGGGTGAATTACCTTCTGTATTGTTAAAGTTCTTGTATCTCGAAATTACGCTTGCGTTGTTATTATCAAACTCAGTACTTCTAAAAAAGTTAAAATTATCTGAGGAGATATCATTAGGATCCAATTTTGAAATGTCGAATACCTTAGATTGATAAAAGCTCAATTCGTCTTCATTTCTTAGACCATCAAGACCAACATCTTGATTTGTTCTCGCAGCATCATCAACGTCAAAAGCATACAAAATAGACTGATTTGTAGGTACATTACCCCATACAGAAGCTGTTACATTTGCAGCAGAACCATCTGCAGGCATCCCGTTTTCATACATCTTTCGATTGTCTTTTAGGATATCTTCAGAAATATTTCCTAGATTTATATACAACTCTCCTACTTGGTTTGCAGGGTTGTTTGGATCTACTCCAGTAGGGAGTCCTTCCTCATTTGTAATTGAATACTCCTCATACGGATCTTTAATCCAAAACTGAATGTATTCTACGTTTGCCTGATCAAAATTATTGGTTGTTAAAGGACGCATGATTCCTCCCCAACGATCTTGCGGATTAGAGAATGTCCCATCACTATTTACTTCTGTACCTGTATCAAAATTATAAGTTCCTCTTTCGGATGGAAAATAAGCCAAATCTAATGTTCTTACTAAGACATTTTGAGTTAAATCTAACTCTGTATTAGGAAACAGCTCGGCATATCCAATTTGTCGAACTTCTGATCGAGACAATTCAATATTATCAATATTTGCCGGTTTTGCACCATTTCCATAAAACAACTGATCCACAGAATACCAAGCCAATTTAGCACGCTGATTGTTGTAGGTCAAATCTACTGCTGTTCCGTTAAAATTTTGCGATTGCGGCGTACTTGCGGTAAACCAGTTTAAGGGAGATAATAGATCAATAGGGATTTGTGACGCCTCAAAATCATCTACATAAGAAGTTGCTTGACCATTCACATCGATTCCGCTTGGTGAACCAGGTATAAGATAGGCAAAATCTGCTCTAACAGAAACATTAGAAGGCGCATCAGTATCTACAAAAGGAAGCTTATTGATGAGCTTTGTAAAAAGCGGGACCTCTGAAGAATAATCAACATTCACACCAAACATGGTATTGTTTATAGGTTCGCTACCAAAATTCACCTTTTGAGTGATGGGCTGCTCATTCACGTTTAAGATAGTACCTCCTAAAATAAAGGAGTCAGAAAAGCGATGTTCTATCTCGGCTCCCATAAAAGATTTTCGCTGCTGATTGAATAGGGCATTATTTTCAGTCGACACATTAATTGGCACTCCTGAAGATTGCAGTCCTGGATCAATAATTTGCACTCTTCCAAATTGATAATCTACCACAAAATCAACTCCTTCCACCAATTGTCTTCCTCCAGCAGTCACTTGAACAGAACCTCTAGGTACGTTAAATGCATTTAAGGGTATCCCTCCACTATTTTGTGTTTTTGCATATCCTTTTAGCAGGAATTTATCTTTATTTTGGTAATTATTTTTTGCTTGTGCTTTTGTATTGGAATACAACTCTTCAAAAACGTAAGCATCTCTATCACTTGAAGCGGTTAAAGAAGTTGATAAATCGGCACCAAAAGGCTCTGTTTCCGGAAACATAATAAATCCTTTATTCGCATCTACGGTAATTCCTTCCACAAAATCAAAAAATCCATCACCTTCAGGGACAGCAAAGGCACTTTGATCCAACTTATCTAGGTTCAAAACACTCAATAGTGTTCTATTGTTTAAGCCTGGTGTTTGTGCATTCTGTAGAGTGTTGGCAGGGACTCCTGTGGCATCATCTCTGTACATAATCTCAAACCGAAACCCATCTGGAGCTAACGGGAATACTCCAAGTGAATAAACATTTTTCATCATCAATCTCCAAGTTGGGAAAGGCACATCAGTACCTGGCTTTTTGGTCGTGATAATTTCGCTGCGCAATAATTTTACAGCCAAGTTACTTGGTGCATTAATTCCATCATTAGAAAGTTCTCCAACCTTAAAAGAGGTCTCAGAACTTCCAACAACTGTATATTCATAAGCTACCGCCAATACTTCTCCATCAGATAATTTTCTGTTCAAAGAGATATATCCCAACTGCGAATTTAATGTGTATTCATTATCTTGTAGCTTTCGGGCATTTTGCAGCATTGAATAATCTGTTCCTTGTTTCATATTAAAACCAGATAATGCAGTGTTCACTGTTGCAATATCTCGAATACCACCAGTGTCGGTTAAAAGACTGGCTAAATTATTAGCTGTATTGGCAGGAATATTCTGCCCAAAAACTTGTGGCGGAGATGTAGGTACTACATTAGAATTGACCAAATTATCAGATTCAGATTCTCCAATATCTGCAAGCGCAACAATATTTCTAAAATTCTCTGTATTGGCAGTTCTGTTGGTCACCCATACTTCTATTCGTGTAATATTAATGGGACTGCTTACCAACGGATAATTTCTTAACGAATTTTTAAAATTCTCCCTAAAATATTGCGCTAAAAAGAAATGGCGATCATCATCATAATCTGTAGCTCGCAACTCAAAAGGCTCTATAGATGCACCAGCTTCTGCGGTTACTGTTTTACTCTCAGAATTTTGTTGAGAAAAAACAGCAGTAACAGAAGTTTTACCAAATTGTAATTCTGTTTTTAAACCAAATAAACTTTGAGATCCATTTATCAGAGAATTCTTGATTGGCATAGATACATTACCCGCTTCAATTTTACGAATAATATCGTCTTCCGTAGGTGTGTATTCTAGTTTAATTAAATTCTGAAAATCAAAGGTTGCTTGTGTATCATAATCTGCAGTAACCTTTAATCTTTCACCAACTTTTGCAATAATACTCGCACTTATTTGCTGATCAAAATCAAAAGTAAAGCTACTTCTATTATTTTCTGATATTTGTGGATTGTCTACATTCTGATAAATTCCTCCTAATTTAATATTTAAACTACCTGATGGAATTACCTCGACTGCGTTACCACCGAAAACGGATTCAAAAAACTTAGAATTCACGTAGTATTTAGGCAGTAAATTTCTTTTTGCTTCCTTGCTTCCTTTTTTCTTGCTTAACGCATCAATTTTTTCTTTAAAGTAGTCTTTTATGTCTTTTTTCAAACGATATTTTTGATACGCTTCAGGAGACATATAAATTGGAACTCCAAGCTTAAAGTCATCTAACTTCTCTGTGATAATGTACTTGTTTAATTTTTTATCAAAACGAACCACATAACTTGATGGATTGTTTAAAAAAAGACTTCCTCTTTGATTTGATTTAAAATCATATTTAAGCTTGGGAACCGTATCGCGTTGAATGGAATCTTTCGCTACATTTGTAGACTGCGAAAAAACCGTTGCACTTACAAACAAGGCAAGTACACATATCATGAGGGTATGAACACATCTATTTTTTAAATTCACTACAGATTTTTTAATGCTTTCTTAATTAACACTTCCACAGAAGCGTCTATTTCTTCTTTTAGAATTGCGCTGACCACTTTTTCAGATTGCTTTTTATTAAAGCCTAAGACCTCTAAAGCAGATAACGCTTCTTCTTTATTTGTATTGCTTGGAGTTAAAGAAATCGTATCTACATCAAATGTTTTCAATATTTTATCTTTCAAATCAATAATCACACGCTGAGCTGTTTTTGCTCCAATGCCCTTTACAGATTTAATAAGTGCAATATTTTCTGAAGCAATTGCTTGCTGAATTTCTTCAGATGTCATAGAAGACAGCATTGTTCTGGCAATACTAGGCCCAACTCCAGATACAGAAATTAGCATCCTAAAAATCTCTCTTTCAACCTTGCTAACAAACCCATACAAGGTATGTGAATCTTCTTTTATGGCTAAATGTGTATACAAGGTAAGCACCTCACTGTCTGAAATAGCGGAAAATGTTTGTAAAGAAATATGCAATAAATAACCAACTCCAGAGCAATCAACAACAACATATGTTGGGGTTTTCTCTACTAATCTTCCTTTAATCTGAGTGATCATTTATTGCCTATCTTTTTATGAATTATGATTTTCTTTTTGTTGTGCATCCACTACTGCTACTGCAGCCATATTTACCATTTCATCAACACTAGCTCCTAATTGCAAGATATGAACTGGCTTTTTCAATCCCATCATAATTGGCCCAATAGATTCTACGTCATCAACCTGTTTCATTAATTTATAGGTAATATTGGCAGCTTCTAAATTAGGGAAAATTAGCACATTTACTTTTTTACCATTTAACTTAGAAAACGGGAATTCTTTTGCTAACATTTTTCTATTCAACGCAAAATCTGCTTGCAGTTCACCATCAACAACAACATCAGGAAAATGTCTATGTATGTAAGAAACTGCTTCTCTAATTTTTACCGCACTTTCTGAATTTGAAGAACCAAAGTTTGAATACGATAGCATGGCTATATTTGGTTTTATTCCAAACATTCGAGCCAACGAATAGGTAAGCTGAGAAATTTTAGCCAAATCTTTGGCATTTGGGTTTACATTAATCGTGGTATCAGCTAAAAATAAAGGACCTTGCTTGGTTAACATTAAATTTGCTGCTGCAACTCGTGTTACACCTTTATCCTTTTCTATGAGCTCTAACATAGGCTTTACCACTGATGGATATGATCTTGAATACCCAGTGATTAAAGAATCTGCTTCACCTTCATTTACCATCATTGCTGCAAAATAATTCCGCTCACGCATCATTTTTTGGGCCTGAAGCAAGGTTATTCCTTTTCGTTGGCGAGTTTTCCAATAAGCCTCTCCAAAACGATTTCTCGTTTCTTTTTCCTCGTCTGTTTTAGGGTCTATGATTGGCACTTCGGCATGAAAACCTATCTCTGATTTTAACTCTAAGATCACCTCTTTTCTTCCCAATAAAATTGGTTTCCCAATTTTTTCGTCATGAACTCTTTGAGCAGCCTTTAACACATCCAAGTGATCTGCTTCGGCAAACACAATACTTTTCGGGCTACTTTTTGCTCTGTTATGCAATATGCGCACCTCTTTACTACCTGAACCTGATCGCTCCATTAATTCTTCTTGATATTTTCCCCAATCAGCAATTGGCTCTAATGCAACACCAGAATCAATTGCTGCTTTTGCAATTGCAGGCGGAATTTCATAGATTAATCTTGGATCAAAAGGCTTTGGTATGATATAGTCTCTCCCATAAGACAGGCTAATTTCATCGTATACAATATTTACTTGCTCGGGCACCGTTTTCTTTGCTAAATCTGCCAATGCATGAACGGCTGCCAACTTCATCTCTTCATTAATCTTTGTTGCTCGAACATCGAGAGCTCCGCGAAAAATAAATGGAAAACCAAGCACATTATTCACCTGATTAGGATGATCTGACCTACCTGTTGCCATAATGATGTCATCTCTTGTTTGAACGGCTAAATCATAGTCAATCTCCGGAACTGGATTCGCCATTGCAAAAACAATTGGATCTTTTGCCATTGACAACAACATCTCTGCTGTTACAACATTCCCTTTAGAGAGCCCAATAAACACATCTGCATTGTGCATTGCTTCTTCTAAAGTACGCACATCCTTAGCTGTTGCAAACTCTTCCTTTTGGGGAGTTAAGGCATCTCTATCTTTTCTTATGACCCCTTTACTATCACACATAACTACGTGCTCTCTCTTGACTCCTAATGCCAAATATAACCGTGCGCAAGAAATGGCTGCTGCTCCTGCTCCGTTCACAACAATTTGGACTTTCGAAATCTCTTTCCCGGTAATTTCCAAAGCATTTTTCAAAGCTGCCGCAGATATAATAGCCGTTCCATGCTGATCATCATGCATCACAGGGATATCCAATTCTTCTTTTAACCTTCTCTCTATTTCAAAGGCTTCTGGGGCTTTAATATCCTCTAAATTTATACCCCCAAAAGTTGGAGCAATAGCCTTTACTGTTTCTACAAATTTATCTACATCTGTTGCATCAACTTCGATATCAAAAACATCAATATCCGCAAAAATCTTAAACAAGACTCCCTTTCCTTCCATAACTGGCTTAGAGGCCTCTGGACCGATATCTCCAAGACCTAAAACAGCCGTACCGTTTGAGATTACTGCTACTAAATTTCCTTTTGCTGTGTATTTATAAACGTTGTCTTTGTTCTTTTCTATTTCTAAACACGGCTCTGCAACTCCTGGTGAGTATGCCAATGATAAATCGTGTTGGGTAGCGTATTTTTTTGTAGGAACCACCTCTATCTTTCCTGGCTTCGGTTTCGCGTGGTATAATAAAGCTTCTCGTCTTTTCCTAGATTCGCTCATAATTTTGTTGTTTTGATGAGCTGACAAATATACTCTTTTTTAATATTGTGAAGACCTAAAATAATCAGATTAATATGTACGTAAAACACAAGAGAAAAGCGTCTTTCTATTCAAAATCCTATACTTTATGAAAATATTGTATCTTATTTAACACAACATAGAATAAAACAATGGCTAGAACTTTTAAGTTTGTGCTGCTAAACTGAATGCTAAGTAATGAAAAATACAATCTACCTTATTGCACTCCTTTCTATTTCGTCTGTATTTTCCCAAATTAAAGGAACCGTAACTGATCAGAAAAACAAACCTTTATCTTTTGTAAGTATCTACCTAGAGGGCAGCGTTACAGGCACTACCTCAAATGAAGAGGGTTACTATGAGCTACCCATTCAAAAAGAAAAGGAGTGCACTGTTATTTTTCAATTCTTGGGATTCAAAACAGAGAAAAAACAGATTCAAGTAAATGGAACGACCCATACATTAAATGCGGTACTGCATGAAGAAAGCATTTCTTTAAATGAAATCAATATCCGCAGTACAGAAAACCCAGCGAATGAAATCATAAGAAGTGTTATTGCCAACAAAAAGAAAAACGAAGGCAAGATAAAACAATTCACAGCTGACTTTTATTCAAGAGGTCTTTATAAAATCAAAAACGCTCCAAAGAAAATTTTAGGCCAAGAAATAGGTGATTTGGGCGGTGGACTTGACTCTACGCGAAGTGGTATTATTTATTTGTCCGAGACCGTTTCAAAAATAAAAGTCGGCAAACCGAACAATTTCAAAGAACACATTGTGGCCTCTAAAGTTAGCGGATCTGATAATGGGGTGAGCTTCAATAGAGCCGAAGATGTAAATTTCAATCTTTATAAAAACACAGTAGAGATAGGAAATGAGATTATATCTCCTATTTCAACCTATGCTTTTGGCTACTATCGATATAAATTAGTTGGGAATTTTTATGACAAAAATGGACAAATGATAAACAAAATAGCCATTTTACCCAAGCGAAAAAATGATCGTGTTTTTAGCGGACACCTCTATATTGTAGAGGATGACTGGGCCCTATATGGATCAGACATTACGGTTACCGGAGAACAAGTAAACCTTCCCATGGTAGACGCATTACACTTTAAGCAGAGTTTTAACAAGTCCCCAAAAAATGATGCTTGGATTGTAATCTCCCAAACGATTGATTTTAAAATTGGCATGTTCGGATTTAATATAAATGGTCGTTTTTCCTCTGCCTATTCCAACTACAACTTTAGCCCTAACTTTTCCAAAAGCACGTTTGACAAAGAAGTTTTATCTTTTGAGGAAAATGCAACTAAAAAAGACTCTGACTATTGGAAAAAATTACGTCCTGTTCCCTTAACAAAAGAAGAGGTGACCGACTATGTAATTAAAGACAGCATTAAAACTATTCGAAAATCTAAAAAGTATTTAGATTCTATAGATGCAAAAAATAATACCCCTTCTTGGGGAACACCTTTGTCTGGTTACACGTATAGCGACACCTACAACAAATGGTCTTTTACGATTGATTCTCCCCTAACAAGCCTCAACTTTAATACGGTTCAAGGCTGGAATGCATCTAGCGCACTGCGCTACTTTAAAACATTAAATGAAACTGGGAAATGGATTAATTTTGGAAGTACTATGAACTACGGTTTTTCGGACAAAAGATTAAGACCTACTGCTTATTTCGGATTCAAATGGAATAACACCTCGAGACCGATCTTACGTTTGTCTGGCGGAATTGCTACAAGACATTTCAATGCTCAAAACCCAATTTCCAACTTACGAAACACATTTAGTTCTATCCTTTTTCAAGAAAACTACAAAAAAATATATGAAAAAGCTTTTGCTAATATTTCATTTTCAAGAGAACTAATCACCGGAATCAGACTCAATAGCTCACTTGAGTTTGCCAATAGAAAACCATTATTTAATACGACAGACTATAGCGTAAGAAATGTAAAAAATAGATCATACAAATCAAACAACCCAATAAATCCTTTAAGTAATATGGCTTCTTTTACAGAGCATAACATCGGGATATTCAATCTAGGAGCCTCTATTAATTTTGGAACCAAATACCTAAATTATCCAAACAGCAAAAGAACCGTTTACAGCAACAAATATCCTTCTTTGTTCATAGGATATAGAAAAACCTTCGGTTCAGGAAACACAGAGAACCACTCAGACTATATCTTCACGCAAGTAAGACAAGAGTTCTCATTAGGAAACCTTGGCCGCTCCAAATACAGAATTAAAACCGGAGCTTTCTTACATAAAAAAGACATTCCTTTTATGGATTACGCGCATTTTAATGGAAACCGACTTTTAAGTTCTCCAGGGACAGGATCTACCAATTATTTCAACCTCTTAAAATATTATACACATAGTACAAACGATCGTTTTGCAGAATTTCATGGAGAACATAATTTTAAAGGGTTTTTACTTGGTAAAATACCACTTATAAATAAGCTAAACTTTCATCTAGTAGCAGGCGGAAAAGCATTATTTACCGGCAATAGAAAACCTTACACAGAGACCACCATTGGAATAGATAATATTGGTTTTGGGAAATGGCGATTTTTAAGAGTAGACTATGTAATCTCTAAAATAGGTAGTGCCCAAAAAGACAAAGGATTTATTCTTAGTTTGCGTTTGTTTTAATGAATCACTTATATTTGTCTGCAATGAACCTACAAATCTTACTTTTCGGTATTGCCTCTGAGCTTGTCAGTGGAAATTCTTTAACCATTGTGATGCCCACTAATGCTAGCGTCTCTGATTTAAAGACCCTACTTACCACAAAGTATCCACAACTAGAGAAAATGAATTCCTATGCAATTGCAGTAAATGAAGCATACGCTTCGGATGAAACCTTTCTAAAAGAAAATGATGTAATTGCCATTATACCACCTGTGAGCGGAGGTTAGAGAAGTAATATTTTGGAGAGCACCTACTCAAACTTACCGAAAAACAGAAGCAACGAGCAATTGTACTTCTAACTACTACTCACTGTTATTAAAATAAACTCAAAAAAAAATCAACTTCCTTTTAAATACTTTTTATCGACATAAAAGGTGCCGAACGGTAAAATAGAGGCCACTAAAATAATTACTAATGTTTTGCCACTCCACTTTTCAGGAACTTTAAGCATCACCGCTAAAACAATATAGAGCATGAACAAAATTCCGTGTGGCATTCCAAGCATTTTCACATAACTATCATTGGCTCCAAAATATTTAATAGGAACTGCAACAAACAACAATAGCAAATAAGAAACTCCTTCTAAAAAGCTTGTAATTCTAAATATTTTTTTCATTTTATAAAACTTCTCACATTCATAAACAAAGATACATTTTGATTTGTTATTTTTGTGAGACTCATGCGAAAAACATCTATCAGAATCACTTCAGCGAGCTTAAACCTTGAGGAATGTTATCATTTTGTAACAGCTCCTTCCTGCGGAGGTATCGCTGCTTTTGTTGGGACCGTAAGAAATGATACGGAAGGAAAAGAAGTAACACAACTAGATTTCTCTACCTACAAGCCAATGGCTATTAAAGAGATGCAAAAAATTGCCGATACTGCTTTAACAAAATTTTCGATAGAGAAAATGGCTATTCATCATGCAGAAGGCTTGTTGCAAATAGGAGAAATCCCTGTAATTATTACCGCCTCTGCAAAACATAGAAATGCAGCTTTTAAGGCTTGTCAATTTGCTATAGACACCTTAAAAGAAACAGTTCCTATTTGGAAAAAAGAACATTTTACAGATGGCCAAGTTTGGGTCAATGCGCATCCATAATTTTTTTTTATGATTGAATTCAAACTCACATCAACAAAACAGGACCTTGAAGAAATATTAGCACTGCAACAAAAGAATCTACCTCAACATATTTCTTCAAAAGAACAACAAAAAGAGGGGTTTGTTACTGTGGAACATACGCTTGAAATTTTGCATAAAATGCATAAAGCGCATCCACACATCATAGCGCTACACAATAGTAAAATAGTTGGATATGCATTATGTATGGGGAAAGAATTTAAAAATGACATCCCAGTTTTGACTCCGATGTTTGATGAAATAGAAGCAAGCATTTCTGCATTAGAAAATACCATTAACTATATTGTTATGGGCCAAATTTGCGTTGCTAAAAGCTTTAGAAGAAAAGGTGTTTTTAGAGGCTTATACAGCGTCATGAAACAACATGTCTCTCCTCATTACGATGCAATAATAACAGAAATTTCACTTCAGAACAAACCTTCATCGAAAGCCCATAAATCAATCGGTTTTGAGTCCCTTAAAACATACACTTTAAACACTCAAGAATGGGAATTGATTTTGCTACCCTGCTAAATAATTTTCATTTTTCTCAAAAGAAATGAAGCATTCATATTTTTGCATATTCCTTTTTTTAAAGCATAATCAAAACTGAGCTCATCTTTGTGTATTTGCGCGTCAAAAAAGTAGTTTTCTATGCCCATATACTCATCTTCCAGGTCACAAAGACTTACATCATGCGTTGCAATAATCCCTGTCGAATTTGAAATGATCAGTTTCTCTACAAAATTTTTCGATCCAGTTGCCTTGTCTTTACTATTTGTTCCTTTTAAAATCTCATCTAGAATGATAAAATATTTTTGACTCTCAATGGCGTTTACAATAAATTTCAAACGCTTCAACTCAGCGTAGAAATACGACTCGTCATCTTTCAAAGAGTCTGATGTTCGCATACTGGTTATTAACTTAACAGGGGCATATAGCATCTTTTTTGCACAAACAGGCAGCCCCATATTGGCCATAACTATTGTTAAAGATACGGTTCTCAAAAATGTGCTTTTTCCAGCCATATTTGCACCGGTAATAATAAAAAAATGCTCGCTATTAATTAGAAAATCATTAGCTATTCTTTTATCTGCCTGCAGTAAAGGATGAGCCAATTCTTGTGCATCTATGATTGTTGATGTACTTCCAATCTCTGGCATCACAAAGTTTGGATGATTGTAATGAAAATTTGCTAGTGTATTTTGAGCATCAAAAAAAGCAATCACTTCAAACCAATTTTCAACCGTATGCCCATATCTTTTTATCCATTTTTCAACTTTTACTGCATTTTGAATATCCCAAAGAAACAGCGCATTTCCAAGAATAGCAATAACGATATTATTTCGCTGATCAAAAGCATCTAAAATTTTAGAGAACTTCCGAAAAACTAATGATGCTTTTTCTGTTTCTGTTTGAATTTCTTGTTGCTTCCTCAATAACAAACCAGAAAAAAACTCTTGTTTTTCAATAGCCTCTAAAAGCGTATAATATTGCTGAAAGGTTTCTTTTGCTTTGCTTGAACCTGTATAAATCGCATTGGTTTTTTTTAGCAGTATAAAAGTAATAAAGAGACCTAAGGAGAACCAAGGAAGAAATAGCGAGAAAGAAACAACTTCAAAAATTACCAAGCCAATTAAAACTAGTGAAATGAATGAAAACACCTTTGTAAAACCACCTAAAAACTCAGATAACGTTATCTCATAACTCTTTA
Organism: Polaribacter sp.; assembly: GCA_042091715.1. Lineage (GTDB taxonomy): Bacteria > Bacteroidota > Bacteroidia > Flavobacteriales > Flavobacteriaceae > Polaribacter. Next base: position 41,866 of record JBELGW010000001.1, read on the forward strand.
TATGGTCTACAATTTTTGCCGAACTAAATTGTACACTTACCAACGATGCTATTGCAGAAAAATGCTGCCTCCAAGTCACTTTAGCTGCTAGTTCTTGAATGGCATCCTGCCGATCTTCTATCTGATCAATGTTGTTTTCTGTTAACCGTTTCGCGTAGGCTTCAGCTCCCTCCTGAGTGACTGTTCTATTGGAATACTGAAAGAAAGAACCCAATCCAAACAAGTCAATATCATTGCTATAAAAATGTTGTGAATCTACAAACTCGTCTCCTGGTTTTAAATTTCTATAAACACCCTTCAAAACTGCTATTTCTGTTGTATTGATTTCAATTTTAGCGATCAAAATAGCTTTCTGAGTTTGCAACTTTGCGCTCTTTAACAACAAGAACGTAAACATTGAAACTCCAATTACAGCAACCACAACTATAGAAATTCCATTTCCTAAGGAATAATAAATTCCGAAAACGCTGGCAAAAAACACAAGCAATCTAAAGGCACTGATAGCATGAACTATTTTTTTTAAAGCGCTTAATTCGGTTTCAAGCTTTATTTTATTTTGCGTATAAAATTGTATTGGATCTGTAGTCATTTAATAGTCATTTACTCCTCCAGCCAAACTTAAAATTACTGCTTTTGGAAATCTCTTTTTTAATATTTTCACTGCTTTATAGCTTGTAAGTCCTTTTTGACAAACAATGACCGTTTTTTTTGACGAATCAATCTGAAACAGATTAAAGTTTTCGTTGTGCATGGAAAAGGTGCTATCTAACTTAAACGGTGTTATTAGATTTTCTATCACTGAAATAACATCTACGTTTTCGCGAGCTAGTTCTGACTTAAGCTCTTCCGAAGAAATGAGTAGATCCGTATTTTGAAGTTCACAACTTGCATCAAAATAGCTTTCATTATCAAAGATTTCTAAGGTTTTTTCGTGTCGTTTCGACTCCGGTAGGTTTTCAGGTGTCAATTTAATTTTCAATTGTGAGTTCTGCAAAGAATTGTACACTAACAATTGACTTGTTAATGGTTTTCCGATTCCAAGAATTAACTTTAAGACCTCATTTACCTGCTGAGCAGCAATGAAACTCACAATAGCATTCATGGTTCCTACCTCCTCACAATTTGGAATATCTGTTCTCATTTCTGGAAATACATCTCTTAAGTTTGCCGAGTAAGTGCCATCGGATTGTTTCACATGAAAGCTTGCTACGTAGCCATCAAACTTATACAAAGATCCATATACCAATGGCTTATTTTTGATGACACAAGCGTCATTCAACAAATACTTCGTTGGCAATGAATCTGTAGCATCAACAACCACATCAACACCAGAAATAAGACGAAATATGTTTTGTTTTGTTACAGGCACACTGTCAAAAGTCACCGCTGTGAACGGCGCTCTTTTTTGTATAAAATTCGCTAGGGTTTCTGTCTTTAGCCTACCTTTATCTTCGAGTGTATAAAATACTTGTCTATGAAGATTGGTCAAATCAACCGTATCAAAATCAACCAAATGAAGTGTGCCAACTCCACTCGCCGCTAAATGAACCGCAACCGAGCCTCCCAAACCGCCACAACCAACTACTAAAACAGTAGCATCCTGCAACTTTTGCTGTCCCATTTCGCCTATTTCAGGCATGGTTATTTGACGTTTAAAAAGTATTTTTTTCAATTGATTTATTTCTATTTATCTAATTTTTGACAGAATTTAAACCTGTCTCGCACACGTTTAATTCCTTTCTAAAGTAAACTATTTTTCAATTCAGCTTGAACTGCTTTGTACTCGTCTGGTGTATTTACATTTCGAATCAAATGATCATCAACTTCAACAATTTCAACATCAGAGTTAATCAATGGTTTACGAGGGCATGAATACCCTTGTGCTAAATACTGTAATAAAATAGGATATGCTTTTGGCTCATAAATGGTAATCAATGGCTCTACAAACTCCTGCCCTTTTCCTTTAATTGCTGTTGCTATTTTAGAAGGGTTTCTTTTACTCAGTAACAACTCAATCACAGAGCTGTTTACAAAAGGAAGATCTGTAGCTAGTACAATCCAAGCAGTATTGGGGTTTTTTTGAAATGCAGAACAAATCCCTCCAAAGGGCCCTAAATTTAAAAACGCATCATGAATTTCTTCCGTATTAGCAGCATCTTTTTGCACGGAGTAATAGGTTGTCAATCCTTGTGCTTCGAGCAACTCTTTTACATGTTCTTTTTGCGGTTTTCCAAAGTATGCCAATTGCCCCTTATCAGTCCCCATTCGAGTACTTTTACCTCCAACTAAAACCAAGCCATGAATTTTTGGAATTGTTTCTTGAATCAGTGATGCTATGTGGCTTGTGATACTTTCAATATCAGCCAATTCATAGATTGGAATCTCTTCCCAATTCAAGAATTTTTCTTTTAAGCTCTGAAAAGGCTCTATTTGGTTAGTTGTTTTTATAAAAAAAAGAACCTCACTTATTTGATCAATTCTTTTATTGATAGAAGCTTCTTTTTCTGGATCTAAAAATACAACTTGTCTAGAGCCAGCATAATGATTTCCATTTACAAACACATAATCATACTGCGCAAATTGCAGGCGTTGTTCAAATTTATTAACCTGTCCCGAAGTTGTTAATTGTAAATTGCCTTGGTGATGAAAAATATATTCCGACAAGGTATTCGCTTCAACACTTTTTGCATGAGATGCATCAAAATAGGCCAATTTACAGGCTGCCAAATTTCTAGACACTTGCGCAACCAGCATTGAAATAACATCGCATTTAGCACCTAAGAGGACCAATTCATTTGGAGCAAAAGTGTCGTTCTTTCTTTTTGTAATATTTGTATGTTTTGTGTGCTTTTTCATACTTTGTTTTGTTTAATTCATGATGTATAATAACTCTTTACATTAAGGCGATAAACCTCTTAGTCATTTCTAAAATCCGACTTACCTCCCGTTTTTTCTACTAATTTCACTTCTTTAATAACCATTTTCTGGGAAATTGCTTTGCACATATCATAGATGGTTAAACAAGCAATATTAGCTCCAGTTAGCGCTTCCATTTCCACTCCTGTTTTTCCTTCAATGGTGACCTTACAAAGAACCTCTATATGCGCTTCATCAACAATATCAACCGAAATATCCACACCATTAATAAGCAAGGGATGACACATAGGAATCAATTCTGATGTTTTTTTAACTGCTTGAATTCCTGCAATAATTGCGGTTTGAAAAACAGGTCCTTTTTTAGTGTGTAGTTCGTCATGTTTAAAATGATTTACAATCTCTTTCCCTAAAAACATAGTAGCCTTCGCAAATGCAGTTCTTTTCGTGAGGTTCTTTCCTGAAACATCGACCATTTTTGGCTGATTCTGAGCGTTGATGTGTGTAAAACTCATATCATATTATTTTAATTACTTTGTCTTTTAACAAAATTAATTCCTATATCTAATTATTGGAAAAACAGCTCCTTTCTCAAATTGTGTTTCTTCGGTCTTCGGCAATTCAATAAATCCGTCAGCTTTCGCCAAACTAGCTAAATCTCCGGAGCCGTTTCCCTTAATCGGTGTTGCAACTAACCGGCCATCTACAGTACTTAACCGCACTTGTAAAAAATACGTCAACGCAGGTTTAAACGTTACATCATGACCTAAAACGGCTGTTTCTCCTTCCTGCAACCTCTCAAGTGATTTGTCATACCAAGGATAAAAATAAGTCAAACAATTGACAAATGTCGATATCGGGTTTCCCGGAAAGGCAAAGACCGTTGTTTTTTCTTTACCTGTATCCCCTCTATTCTCATCTGCATGGGTTTGGGGGTCTTTACCTGTGTCATTTTGTGCGACCCGTATAGTTGTTTTATGACCAAACCAAAAAGGCTTTCCAGGGCGCTGTGCTACTTTATGAAATGACTTCTCAACGCCTAACTCATCTAATACTTCTGGTAAAAAGTCATATTTTCCTTTACTTACTGCTCCACTAAAAAGTATTACATCATATGCTTTCAAAAAACCTTTTATCTTTTGCTTAAGTACTGGTTTGTTGTCTGTAATATGGGCTGTATGCGACGTAACTTGGAGTTTATCTAACAGAGAAACCAATGTAAATACATTTGATCTTCGTATTTGGTGTGTCAAGGGTCTCTCTTCTACACCCACCAATTCGTCTCCGGTAGAAACAATCATCACTTTTGGTGTTTTAGCAACCTTTACCAT
>JBELGW010000001.1:46170-65777 GCA_042091715.1 Polaribacter sp.
CGTTGCCCTTTCTTAAATTGTGAATAATTGATAGCAATCCCATCCATCGCAACTCTATTAAATGGTGGAAAGTCTCTATCTGCCTTAATATCTTCTTTTAAAATTCTTCCAACAGATTCTATAAATGGGATACTCTCAACACCAAAGTTTTGTGGTGTATTCAAAATTATTTGTAAAGCTTGTTCTTTTGAAATCATATGCATTGTGATTCCTGTGATGACAAGAATCTATTTTTCTTTATTTAGGTTTCCGAAAGATTGGAAATTAGACCTATTCCAATTATTCAATATCCCATACACTATCCTCCTATGGTTGACATACTCTCAGAAACAGTTCCTTTTTTACGGCTCGCTTCCGCTATAAAACCGTTTTCTGGCTTGTCTTTGACCAAAGATAAGAAGAGTTCTTTTAAATCATCATTTCCTGCTCCACTGCGCATAAAGTCTCTCAGATTAAACACGCCATCATCAAACAAACAGTTTTTAAAAGTACCTGTTGGAGTAATTCTAATTCGGTTGCAATCTCCGCAAATAGTTCGCGTAAATGCGGGAATAATACCTATAGTTCCTTTATGACTATTTACAGAAAAACTTCTTGATGTGGACGACCTTACAGTAGGTAGTTCCACTACATCGAACTCAGAGGTTATTTCCTTTAGTATTCTTTTGTAATTCCAAGATTCATGCATTTCTCGTTGTCCGTTTCCATTAAAAGGCATCTCTTCTATGAAGCGAACCTCCAGGTCTTTGTCTCGGGTATAGCGAACAAAATCTCTAATTTCGTTAGTATTCACACCAGACTGTACTACCACATTTAATTTTAGACGCATGCTACTTTTTTCAAGTAGTTCCATCGTTTTGAACACAGAATCAAATGTTTTTCTACGGGTAATTTTATGAAACGTATCAGCTTGAAGACTATCAATACTTAAGTTGATGTTTCTTACTTTGTGCAATGTTTCGAGTACTTCAATGTGGTTATGAATCATCACCCCGTTTGTAGTAATATTGATGTCCTCTAACAAATCATTAAAAGACAACATTTTCAAAAAATCTACAAAGCCTTTTCGCACAAAAGGCTCTCCTCCTGTCAATCTCACTTTACGAACACCTAACTCCGTAAGTACTCGCACAATTCTATACATCTCCTTATAGGAAAGTAAATCATTTTTTGGTACAATTTCGATACCATGAGCAGGCATACAATACTGGCAACGCAAATTACAACGATCCGTTACTGCTAAACGAACGTAGTCTATTTGCCTTCCAAAACGATCTACCAACTTACTCATAATTTGCATCCATAAAGATAAGGTGAATTTATCGAAAGAACCTCAAGACCTCGGTAAAACTAGTTCCTATAAATTGACTCTTAGTACATGTTAATGGGGTAATTTCTTACTCAACACTCCATATACAAAGGCCCCTAAGACCGCTCCTAAAAGAACAATTCCTATCGCAGCAATCCCATGACCAAGCAGCACAAACATAGGGCCAGGACATGCTCCTGCCAATGCCCAACCTAAGCCAAAAATTGCGCCTCCCACTAAGGTTCTAATCACTCCTTTTTTCTTCTCTTTTATAAATACTTGCTCACCCAAATAATTTTTGACAGTTCCTTTTTTGAACAACTGCATGCATCCCATTCCCAAAAGTACCGCCGAACCAATTACTCCATACATATGAAATGACTGAAACTTAAACATTTCATAGATCCGATACCATGAAACCACTTCTGATTTACTTAACAATACTCCAAACAGAACGCCGATCACTAAAAATTTTACGTTTTTCATCATTTAAAAAATTAAAGGAATTAAAATCCAAGTCATGATCAAACCTCCAATAAAAAAACCAATAACTGCAAGTAGCGATGGCATTTGCAGACTACTCAAGCCTGTAATAGCATGCCCGGAAGTACAACCACCAGCGTAGCGCGTTCCAAATCCAATACAAAGGCCAGCTCCCAATAAGATAACGAAGCCTTTTAATGAAAAAACCTGTTCTACAGCAAATATTTCAGAAGGAACGTAGCTTTGTCCTGCATCTTGAAATCCTAAGGTTGCTAATTCAGCAAGTGTTTCAGGGTTCAATGCAATATTCTCGGAAGGCATTAAGTACTGAGAAGAAAGAAAGCCCCCAATGATAATTCCAACAACAAATAACAAACTCCAAGTTTGTGCTTTCCAATCTTTATTAAAGTAGGATGAGAACTTGCCTGCACCAGCCATGGTACAGAATGTTTCTAAATTCGTGGATACTCCGAAGCCACGACCAAAATAATGCATAAGAAAAAGCACAATTGCAATCATTGGACCTGCAACAAACCAAGGCCATGGCTGACTAATAAAATCTATCATAAATAATTTAATTTTGTTCTTATATACTTCATGGCAACTTGTGTAGCACCAATATTTTCTCTAATAAATTTGGAATTCAGATCACCAACTCTCACTCGATATTCTCTATCTTGTTTCAGTTGTGTAAAAATAGTTGAAAACTCCTTTTGATTAGAAACTATCTTACACCCCTCTAGTTGGACCAAATCTACCACTTCTTTGTATTTCTTATAGTACGGCCCAATTACTATTGGAACTCCAAAAGTAGCCGGTTCCAACACATTATGAACCCCATTTTTAGTCAATCCTCCGCCAACATAAGTGGCATCTGCAACAGCGTATACCTTCGTTAAAATCCCTATTGTATCAATAATAAAAACATCAAAATCGGCAAGTTCTTTTCCTTCTTTTTCTGAATACAAAACTGTTTTCTTTGAAATTGATTTTTTTAGTTTTTCAATATCAGTGGTCCTCATATTGTGCGGTGCAATGATGAATTTTTCGTCTCTAAAAGCTGTATTATTGATGTAATTCACCAGTAATTTCTCATCTTCTCCCCATGTACTACCTGCAACTAAGGTGTATTGCTCATTTTTAAATTCTGAAATGTAGCTCAGAGCATTGTTCTGCTGCAAAATTTCATACACACGATCAAAACGTGTATCTCCACTAATGGTTACATCTTTTTGATGGATCTCATTTAATAGATCTTTGGAAATTTTATCTTGTACAAAAAAATGATCAAATGCTTGAAGTGACTTCCTCATAAACTGACCGTAAGGTTTAAAGAAAATCTGATTTTTCCTGAAAATTCCAGACACCAAGATCGTTGAAATGTTTCTTTGATGTAGCGCATGTAAGTAATTGGGCCAAAATTCATATTTAATAAAAATGGCTAACTCTAGATTCAACATATCGAGAAATCGCTCTACATTTTTCTTAGAATCCATAGGCAGATAACAAACAACATCTGCCAAAGGATACTGTTTTCGAATTTCATATCCTGAAGGCGAAAAAAATGTGAGAAGTATTTTATGTGAGGGAAACTCTTTCTTTACTTGCTCAATTATGGGCCTACCTTGCTCAAACTCTCCCAAAGAAGCAGCATGAAACCATACCACTTTGTCTTCAGATCTAAAAGCAGAAAGCGCCTCAAATGTTTGCCTTCTTCCCACAACAAATAATTTTATCTTGCTATGAAACAAAGCTATCATTGACAAGAAAAAAGTCGCAATAAAAACAAAACAATTATAAAGTCTATACATACGGCGTAAATGTACAAAATAGAAGTATAAAAAAACGCCCAAACTTAGGTTTGGGCGTTTCATATATATATCTCAAGTCTTATACTTCGAAAGGCTCAATAGACACATACGATCTATTGTCTCTTTTCTTCACAAATTGCACAACACCATCTACTTTAGCATGTAAAGTATGGTCTTTACCCATATATACATTTTCTCCTGGATTGTGTGTTGTTCCTCTTTGGCGAACGATAATGTTTCCTGCAATTGCAGCCTGACCACCAAATATTTTTACTCCTAGTCGTTTCGATTCTGATTCTCTACCATTCTTCGAACTACCTACTCCTTTTTTATGTGCCATGATTGTATGGTTTTAAAGTTGGTTTCTTATTTTGTTAATGCTTCAATTAATTCAGCTTTCTTTAAAGAAGTATATCCTTTAATTCCTGCTTCCTTAGCAGCTGCTTTTAATTCTGCAACAGTCATTGAACTATAATCAACAGAAGCTGATTCTTTTACCTCAGCCTTCGGAGCTGCTTCCTTTTTTGGAGCTGCTTTTTTTGCTGTCTTCTTTGCACCTGCAGCACCAATAGATTCTATTTGAATCTCACTTAAATACTGACGGTGTCCGTTCTTCTTTTTGTATCCTTTTCTTCTTTTCTTTTTGAAAACGATCACTTTATCACCTTTAAGGTGACCTAAAATCTTAGCCGTTACTTCGACTCCTTCTATAGCTGGGGCGCCAATAGTTACATTGCCCTTATCTTCAGTTAAAAGAACGTTATCAAAAGTTACTTTTGATCCTTCTTCTCCCTGTAAACGGTGCACGTATACTTTTTGGTCTTTTGCTACTTTAAACTGTTGCCCTGCTATCTCTACGATTGCGTACATACTTTTAATTTTGCGTATTTATACTTAATGAACACATCTTCTTAGTGAAAATGCGGGTGCAAATATACATTTTTATTTACAAATTACCAATTCTTACTAGAATATCATTTTTATTCTTATTACCATCATTTTCAACATCTTAAAAATAGGGCATCCAGGTCAAAAAGCATGATGCGATTGCTATTCCAAACAAACTCGACGTCCAAAAAAGTGAGCGGCTTTAAAAGTCTTGCCTACTTATTTTTATTCACCATATACACTCCTGTTAAAATAATAACACCACCAACACCCTGAATTAGACTTAAGTTTTCACCATCCATAACCCCCCAAAAAACAGCAACCAAAGGAATGAGATAGGTTACTGAAGAAGCAAATATAGGCGTAGTTACCTGCACCATTTTATTGAATAGCACCTTAGCAACACCTGTTCCTAAAACAGCTAAAACAGCAACATACCCTAGCGAAGATATTACTGTATCTGTCCACTCAACATCAGAAAAAAAACGAGTAGTAACTAACACAGCGGTTGCCGGAACAATCATGACCGTAAAATTACCAACAGCAATTGTGAGGGCCGGAACCTCATTCAAATATTTTTTAATCATGTTCACATTGAGCGCGTAACCAACAGATGCTAAAAATATGAAAAACGCAAACCAATAATTTTGATCTGGATTTAAACTAGCTCCTTTCAAAATAAGAATCAACGTTCCAACCAACCCTACTAAAATTCCGAGAAACTGCTTTCTATAAAATGCAGCACCAAAGATCCAAGCACCAAAAATAAGCGTGTTAAATGGAGTCAATGAATTCAGCACAGCAACGATTGCGCTATCAAGATGACTGACTGCAAAAGCAAACATAAATACCGGAAAAAAAGTTCCTAGAACAGCCGTATACACTATGTACTTCCAATGATGTTTCTGAATACCCTTTAATCTTTTAAAACCGATTAACACTAAGAAAATAGATGTCATCAGAATTCTCAAAGCTCCTAATTGCACAGGAGTGACCCCCAACAAAGCTTTTTTCATTAAAATAAAAGAACTACCCCAAACTACAGCTAGAATCCCTAAATAAACCCATTTTATATTCTTTAAAAACATATGACACCCTTTAACAGTACAAAAATCGCTGTTTTCTGATGATTTCAACCAATTTATTAATAAATTTGTCATTTAATTTATCAACCTACAAATATCATGAAATTCATTAAAATTACTGCGCTTCTTTTCATCGTTACCTTTGTTTTTACAGCTTGCAATACGGAAACAAAAAAGCAACCCGAAATACAAGAAGTAAGCACCGAAAATAATCAAAAGATTGCCTTTCAAATTACAGGGATGACCTGTGAAATTGGATGTGCAAAAACAATTCAATCAAAACTTTCGAAAAAAAAGGGAATTACGTCTGCTAAAGTTGTTTACAAAGACAGCATGGGACTGGTAGAGTTCAATGAAACTATTATTTCTAAAGACGAAATACGCTCTTTTGTAAAAGGCATTGCCGGTGGAGATATGTACGACGTAGAAAACATAAAAAGTGTAACCTCTTTTAACGAAAACTCTAAATAAGAAACATGAAAAAACGCCTTCCATTATTTGTCAAACTAGCATTAATATCTGTATATGTTATTTTCTTAGCAGGATCTGTTGTGAGAATGACAGGTTCTGGAATGGGATGCCCAGACTGGCCAAAATGTTTCGGCTACTACGTTCCACCCACCACCGAATCAGAAATCACTTGGCAACCCAATACTGATTATCAAGAAGGCATGATTATCATTAAAGATGAAACCCTTTACGTTGCTCAACAAGATGTAAAAACACAGCTTATTTTTTCAGCTGATAATTGGCAAAAGTACACCAAACATAGCTATGCAACGTTTAACAAATACCATACTTGGACAGAGTACATTAATCGATTAGCCACTGTTGTTTCTGGATTTTTCTTTTTATTCTTAATTTTTTCAGCCGCAAGATTCTGGAAAGAACGCAAAGAAATTACGCTTTTAGCTTTCTTTGCTTTCTTCTTAATGCTCGGAGAAGCATGGCTAGGCAAGACCGTAGTTGACTCCAATCTGAAGCCAACCATCATTACAATTCATATGATTGGTGGCCTAATCATAATTGCGTTATTGCTTCGCTTGCGATTTATTACCTCTGAAAAAAACTCAGGCGCATCAACACAACGCAGCGTGCACAAATACAACCCACTATTCAGTAAACTACTCATTTTTGCTGCGATTTTTAGTTTGATACAAATTGCAATGGGTACGCAAGTAAGACAGTTTATAGACGAACAAGTTAAACTCTTTGGTTTTGAAAACAAAAACTTAAGCCTCCTAAACCCAAGTTTTAAATTCTATTTTCACAGATCTTTTACAATCGCAATCGTAGTGGTAAATTTCTGGATGTTTTATCTAAACCAAATGAAAAATTTAGGTTATTCGTTGGTAAATTGGATTGTATTTTTAATTTTTTTAGAAACTATCACTGGAATATTAATGTACTATGCAGAAATTCCAATGGGAACACAAGCAATTCATTTATTAGCGGGCGCCATATTGTTTGGTTTGCAATTTTATTTATGGCTTCAAAGCAGAAAAATCAGAGCATAACTAAAAAAAACGTGACTACAATCACTTCTAGCACCAGAGGTTTTTTAGGACTTAACACATAGAAAACCTCTTTATTTTCTTAACTCTCGAGGCTTAGTTCCATTTCAAAGTTTCTAACAAACGAATAATATCTTTTTTTACATATGCTACGGCAGGTAAAATAGAGTCATAATTTGGCTTTGTATAGAAGTATAATGCTCCTTTTATAAAGTGACTTGTACTATCTGTTGCATGAAATTGAATCTGAGAAGCAGCATTGCCAGTAATCTGATGCATACTTCCAAAAACACGTCTACTGCTATTTTCAAAGTTTTTTGGAACAATCTCCTCTGCCTTAACAACATGGGAATACACTAATTTTTCTGATTCAATCAATAACTCTTTCAAATTACCCTGAACAGACCTATAAGTAATGTCTACTGAAGCATTCAAGAAAGGATACTGTATCCTCAACCAATTACGCCTCTCATCTTTGACAACGGCTAATTCTGACACCTCAAAAGTATAGGGCCTATCCAATTCTAAATACTGATAACTACCCTGTGGATAGGACAAACTCAAATACCCTTTAGGCTTTGGCAACTGCTCATCTTTGCATGCCATTATTAGGAACACACTTCCTAAAAAAAGAAAAAACTTACGCATTATTTCTTGTGACTTTTACTTGTTTTATACGTCTTCTATCCAATGCCTCTATTGTAAAAGTATACCTATGAAAGCGGATATCCTCACCTTTCTTGGGAAATTTTCCCGATACTTCTAAAATAAAACCGGCCAGTGTTTCAGACGTTCCTTTTTCTTTTTCAAACAAATCTTCATTCTCAACATCTAGTATCCTACAGAAGTCTTTTATAGTAATTTTACCATCAAATACATACGTCGCATCGTCTAACTTAGAATAAAATATATCTTCATCATCAAACTCATCATTTATATCACCAACAATCTCCTCTATAACATCTTCTAAAGTTACAATTCCACTCGTTCCACCATACTCATCAACAACAACTGCTAAATGATTTTTCTTTTCCTGAAACTCACTCAATAAATCATCTAATTTTTTATTTTCTGGGATAAAAAATGGCACTCTCAATAAATCTTGCCATCTAAAGCTGGTCTTATCTAAATGGGCCAATAAATCTTTTGCATATAAGACCCCGATAATATTGTCAATAGATTCGTGATATACAGGATTCCTTGAATAGCCATTTTTCAATATCTTATCAAGTACATTTTGGTAAGATTCATTATCCGACAAGGCAAAAATATCGATTCGAGGTTTCATTATTTGCACAGTTTCTGTATTCCCAAAAGTAACAATACCCTCTAAAATTTTTTTCTCTTCTTTTGTTGTTGTAACATCTGAAGTTAACTCTAAAGCTTGAGATAATTTCTCTACGGAGAAATTAGATTGCTTAGCCCCTAATCGCTTCTCTAAAATTTTTGTCAAACCAATTAAAGGTGCACTAAACATCGTTAAAGATTTATTTAAAAAATGGATAGGCTTAGACATAAAAACAGAAAACTGAAGCGGGTTTCTTGTTGCGTAGACTTTGGGTAGTACTTCTCCAAACAATAGAATTAAAAAAGTAACTAATACTATTTCTACAACAAACTTTACGACATGAGACGGCACCGAAAGCACCCAAAGTTTTAAAGACATATTCTCTCCTTGAAAAAAAAAGTCTCCAAGTGAAGCAAAGAGCAACACAATTAAAATATTGATAAAATTATTGGTTATTAATATCGTAGCAAGCAATTTTTTTGGGTTCTCCAAGAGTTTAACAACTAAACTATCGACACTAGACTTTTCCTTTTGCTTATCTAGTTGCGCTTGTGAAAGCGAAAAGAAAGCTACTTCTGTTCCTGATATTAATGCAGATCCAATGAGTAGAACAAACAACACAACAATGTTTATGACATGAAGTAACTCAAACTTAAAAGCTAAAAGAAGGGCTATAGATATGGGTTCTGGATCCACTGTTTAGGTGTTATTTATTAAAATGGCAAATCGTCGTTTTCTTTATCCGGGGTATTCACTGATGGAGCAGCACCCGCTGATGGGCTTGGCTTAGTGGTTTCCTTTTTGGTTGTTAGAAAGGTCATATCTACCACATGTATTTCTGTTGCATATCTCTTTTGTCCATCCTGCTCCCATTGGCGTGTTTTAATGCGCCCCTCGCAGTATACTTTATCTCCTTTTGATAGATATTTTTCACAAATCTCTGCCAACTTGTTACGCACAACAAGATTGTGCCATTCTGTATTGACAACTTTTTCTCCTGTCTGTTTGTTTGTATAAGATTCGTTAGTTGCAACGGGAAACCTTCCAATAGAATTTCCACCTTCAAAATAATGCATTTTAACTTCATCTCCTAAATGCCCAATAAGCATCACTTTATTTAATGTTCCTGCCATACTAATATCACATTCATTCTTTCAAATGTACTAAAAATATCCATTCAACGGATTGAACTTTTCTAAAAAATTGGCAATTAATTTAGGGGTTGGATAGCTCTCTATCGTATTCCACGGAATGCTATTTCCTTTTAGATGCGTCGATTTCACAATCCAAAACCTTGTATACAAATGCTGATGTGAAAGCTTGTGAACAACCTCTTTTTCATTGAATAAAGTGATGTTTATAGGAAGCTCTACGAATGACTTCAAATCGTCATGTTCTGCAATTTCATCCATACATATGCTGTGACTTGTCTCCAACAAAGGAAACTGAAACAATCCTTGCCAAATACCCTTCCCTTTCCGTTCTGAAAAAAGAACTTCATAAGTATCAGAAACACAAACTAAGTAATTAAAGTAACGCTTTTTAACCTTTGTCTTCTTTTCTTTAACTGGCAACACTTTGATGGTCTTTTCTTTTAAAGCAACGCAACTTGTATTAAAAGAACAGGTATCGCACAATGGATTTTGAGGCTTACAATGCAAAGCTCCAAAATCCATAATTGCTTGATTATAGGTTCCGGGTTGTGTTGGATCTATTAAGGTTTGAGCCAAAGCTTTAAACTCTTTTATTCCTTTGGTTGAATTAATTGGGGTTGCAATCCCAAAATAACGGGCCAACACTCTATACACATTGCCATCTACAACGGCCTGTACTTCATCAAAGCAAATCGAAGAAATTGCGGAAGCGGTATAATCTCCAACACCCTTTAACATTTTTATATCTTTATAATTTGATGGGAAAACACCACTCAATTCATTGGCTATCAACTTAGCCGAAGCATGTAAATTTCTAGCGCGTGAGTAATACCCTAAACCTTGCCAAAGTTTTAACACCTTTGCTTCGCTTGCATTTGCTAAGTCAAATACCGTAGGAAACACTTTTGTAAAGGTGAGATAATAAGACAGTCCTTGGCGAACTCTTGTTTGCTGCAACATGATTTCTGACAACCAAATAAAGTAAGGATTTTTAGTTTTACGCCATGGCAAATCTCGCTCATTCTGTAAATACCAGTAAATTAATTGTTTAGAAAAGCTCATTTTAGAATAAGATATGGTAAATTACAATGCAAAAATCAGATAATTTTAATAGATTAAGTTTTTGGAATAGATTAATTATCATATATTTGCACCCTCAAAAATAAAAAACAAACATACAAATATATTAAGATGACGAAAGCAGATATCGTAACAAAAATTTCAGATAAATCTGGAATCGAAAAGGCAGATGTTTTGGCAACAGTTGAAGCATTCATGTCTGAGGTAAAGGACGCATTAGAAAATGGAGATAACGTATATTTAAGAGGTTTTGGTAGTTTTATTATCAAAACAAGAGCAGAAAAAACTGGTAGAAACATTTCAAAAAACACAACTATCAAAATTCCTTCGCACAATATTCCAGCCTTCAAACCAGCGAAAACTTTTACAGAAGGAGTAAAGAATAATGTATTAGTACAATAAGAAAAATATTAACTAAACCTTAAACGGTTTTTAAAACAATCTAATTATGCCAAGCGGTAAAAAAAGAAAGAGAGCAAAAATCTCGACACACAAACGTAAGAAAAGAGCAAGAGCAAACAGACATAAGAAAAAGTAAGCATTCGCTTACTTTTTCTTTGTTGCTTCAACGCTTCACAAAGTTCATTGACAAGAAGTTTAAACACTTCATACAGGCAAACAACCCTGTACTATTATTTTAATCCATCTACACAAAATTGTGTAGTATAAAACCATTTTCAGAATGAAAACAGAATTAATTATTCGTTCAAGTTCATCTGATATTGATTTTGCCTTACTAAAAGATGGTAAACTTATAGAATTAAATAAAGAAACAAATGATAATAAATTTTCTGTTGGCGATATTTTCATTGCTAAAATTGGAAAAGTATTATCTGGACTAAACGCTGCCTTTGTAAATGTAGGCTATCCAAAAGATGGCTTTTTACATTATCATGATCTGGGCGCACAAGTCAACTCTTTATCTAAATTCCTTAAGAAAGTAAGCACAGGTAATTACAAAGATTTCACTTTAAAAAATTTCGGCTTTGAGAAAGATATACACAAAGACGGAAGCATTAATGACGTCCTAAAAACAGGACAAAACACATTAGTACAAATTGTAAAAGAACCAATTTCTACCAAAGGACCACGTATTAGTTCTGAGCTATCTATAGCTGGTAGGTATTTAGTTTTAGTTCCTTTTTCGAATAGAGTTTCTGTGTCACAGAAAATAGCAGACCCTAAAGAAAAAGAACGTTTAAAAAGATTAGCTCAAAGTATAAAACCAAAAGGGTTTGGTGTCATACTAAGAACTGTTGCTCAAAACAAAAAAGTAGCAGAATTAGACAGAGATTTGCAAAACTCTCTAGAACGTTGGGAAAAAATGTGTAAAAGCATTGCCAATACAAATACACCGACAAAGATTTTGAGCGAGTTAAACAGAGCATCTTCTATTTTAAGAGATGTTATGAATGATTCTTTTACCAATATTGTTACCAACGATGCCTCTTTATTTGAAGAAATAAAGGACTACCTTCAAGAAATTAATCCTGAAAAGGTAAACATCGTTAAACTACACAATTCTAAAACCCCAATATTTGAGAAGTATGGTATTGAACGCCAAATAAAAACTTCTTTTGGTAAAACTGCTTCTATGAGCAAAGGTGCATATTTGGTTATTGAACACACCGAAGCAATGCATGTTATTGACGTAAATAGCGGAAACCGATCTAACAAAGCAAACTCTCAAGAAGACACAGCATTAGAAGTTAACCTAATTGCTGCGAAAGAAATTGCAAGGCAACTACAGTTGAGAGATATGGGCGGAATAATTGTAGTAGATTTTATTGATATGCAAAGTGCTGAAAATAGACAAAAACTCTATCAATACTTGAAAGAAGAAATGTCTTTTGACAGAACAAAGCATAAAATTTTACCTCCAAGTAAATTTGGACTGGTACAAATCACTCGTCAAAGAGTAAGACCAGAATTAGAAATTAAAACAAGAGAGCCTAATCCAAATAAAAATGGAGAAGTGGAAGCTCCTATCGTTTTAATTGACAAGATTGAGAATGAGTTAGAAAGAATTATATCTAGCGGAAAAAACTATAAAAAGATTACGTTAAATACGCATCCATTTATAGCCGCATACCTTACAAAAGGTGTTTCTTCTATTCGTTTTAAATGGTTTATAAAATACAAAAAGTGGATTGACGTATTACCGAGAGATGCTTACCAATACTTGCAATACAGATTTTACAAGAAAAGCAAGTAAGGCATTACTTTTATCAAAATAAAAAACCGCATCATGAAAATGATGCGGTTTTTTTATTCATTCATTTGCAACATGTGCAACTATTTGTTCAAGGCTAACTTCGATTCCAAGTCTACATTTTTAACTGCAACTATGGTATTATTCGCATAACTAATCTCTTTCAATGAAGTAGGACTCCAGGCAAACCATTTTCCAACCTTCATTCCAGCTTTATACTGACCTATCATCGTTTTCTGACCTTGTTTATTATAAGAAATCCATGTTCCAGTTAGTTTGGCGTTTTTAAAAAACCCTAGTTCCTTTATAGTACCATCCTCGAAATAATAGGTGGCCTTTACCAAATCCCCCTCTTTTTCATAGGTCGAATTTACCTCTTGAGCATTGCTAATTGAGATTACAAAAAATAATAATAAGGTTGCTATATTTTTCATGGTGTTTAAATTTAATGTTAACGAACTACACAAATATAGGCTTTATTTTAACATAAAACAAACAATCGCATAACATTAAATTAACATAAGGCTAAAACCAAAAGCCCAAATTAAAATACCAAAAGGTATTCTTTGTGTCTGGAGACCAAGAATACTTTAAACCTATAGGGCCTATCAGAGTATTTACACTGTACCCTAGAGCATATCCTGACTTTGTATCATTAAACAACTCACCTCCATTTAAAACACTATCATCTACCCTAGCATAATTTGCAATAAGATGAACATACTGCTCTTTAGAAAGACCGTACCTCAACTCAAACTCAGATTTTAGAAATGTCTGTTCAGACAGGGCGTTGATCTCGTATCCATAAAAAGGAATAAAATTATTAATAAAATTTCTATTGTATCCCCCTAGCAAAAAGTCAAATGTTTTTGAGTGCACACCACCCAATGTAAAACCCGCTTGCGAAGTATATAAGAAGGTTGTATTCTTCAAGATATTTTTCGCAAAACCTAAAGTTCCTTTTATCTGCGAAAATTGCACAAAATCTTTATTGAAATCAGATGAAGACGTATACCACTTGAACTTGGCATCTAAGAAAACGCCTTTACTCGGAAAATTTGCGTCGTCGTACGTATCAAGCTTCAAATATGAATAGACATTTAAATAATTGCTATCATCAAATACAAAAGGATCTCCAGTTTCTGTAAATATAGTTTCTGTTTTGGAAATAATATTTTGGTGCTCCAAACCGATACCAAAGGCAAACTTTCTATCGAAAGTCGTCTGAATATAAATTCTATTTGTAAAATCTATATATTGTAAATCTATTTTATTTATCTCTGTTGAGGTATATTTCGAAGCTGTCTTAAAACGATTGTACCTAGTACTGAATCCATAGCTATAATTCAATCCGTTATCTACAAAGTAATGGAGTGCAAACCTTGGTTTATCCCCTAACACCAAATCCATAGATAGTGCGTCATTTTTAAGCAAAACATTTTTATGATTGTAGTTTAACAATACTCCAGACTCATATACATTGTCGTAATGAACACCCAATCGAAGCGTCGCGTCCTGCTCATTTTCTTTAATTTTTATGACAAGTTTCTTGCCTGTTTGGTGAGATTTCAACTGATAATCAACAGATTGAAAGCTTCCCGAAGCCAACAAATACCCTACCTTCGTTTTGAGTTCTTTATTGGTTATGGTATCACCAACAGAAATTTTTAGTTTCCCAAGAACATAAGCACTTGTGTAATTTTTAACCCCTTGTAATTCAATCTTATTAATGACAAAATTCGTATTTCGTTGGGTCAATTTAACATACTTTTTCTTTACAACTTGTAGTGCAGCAATACTATCAAACACACGAATAAACTCTTTTGCTTTTGTTTCTCCTTTATCCAAAATCTCCTCTGCTTTATCAAAAGAGACCACGGAATAATCATATATTTCTGGATGTATGTATACATCTATCAATGCAATCCTCTTTGAATTGTCTTGATACATCTCAAAACTAGAAATCTGATTCAATACATCTATAGCTGATTTAATATTTTCTTTATTAAATAACTTCGACTGCACATCTACGCCAATGATAATATCTGCACCTACTTTCTTCATTTCCTCAACAGGGAAATTATTTGCAACCCCTCCGTCCACTAGCAATTTACCATGAAGTTCAACCGGATCCAAGAGCGTAGGAAAAGAGCCACTCGCTCGAAGTGCCATTGGCAAAGAACCAGCAGATAGCTTAACAGCTAAACCGGTTTCTAAGTCTGTAGCCATACAAAAAAAAGGAATTGGAAGTTCCGAAAAATCAGTCAAGGAGCCTACAGGAGCCAATAAATAATTTAAAAGGCTTAATACATTTTTTCCACGAGAAACCCCTTGTGGCAGGCCAATTTTCCCATTGTTTACAGGCAACACAACTGCATGCTTTTCTCCGTGTTCTTTTTCGAAAAGAGGGATGGATCTTCTCGGATATACATCTTGTAACAGTGTAGAAAAATTAGTCTCTCTAATCACGGCATCAATATGATCAGCGCTGTAACCGGCGGCATACAAACCTCCTATTATTGCGCCCATACTAGTACCTGCTATATAATCTAACTGAACTCCAGACTTTTCCAACGCTTTCAGTACCCCTACATGAGCGAAGCCTTTAGCACCTCCACCACTTAAAACCAACCCAACTTTTGGTTGTTTTTTTTGAGACAAAACAAGTGTTGATAGTGCTAAAAAAAGTAGGACTGTTGATTTCCTCATTCTGACTTAGGATTAAAATAACTAAAAATACGCTGAGCTCTAGCGTGACCAATTTCATTTTCTAACTCCTCAAAAGTAGCACTCTTTACCCGTTTTGCTGATTTAAATTTACGTAATAAAATGGTTATCGTTTGTTTACCTACACCAGAAATTTGCTCCAATTCTGACTGTATAGCACTTTTACTTCTCTTATTTCTATGAAATGTAATTCCAAATCTATGCGCTTCATTTCGTAAAAATTGGATAATTTTTAAGCTCTCAGACTTTTTATCTAAATACAAAGGAACGGGATCTTCTGGATAGTAAATTTCCTCCAATCGTTTTGCAATACCGACAATGGCTATTTTACCCCGTAACCCCAAAGCATCAAGGCTCTTGAGCGCAGACGACAGCTGCCCTTTTCCTCCGTCAACTATTACCAAGTGAGGTAATGGTTGTTTTTCTGCTAATAATCTTTTATAGCGCCTAAAAACAACCTCTTCCATAGAAGCAAAATCGTCTGGACCAACTACGGTTTTTATATTATAGTGACGGTATTCCCTTTTACTTGGTTTTCCATTTTTAAACACAACACAAGCTGCAACCGGGTGTGTTCCTTGAATGTTTGAATTATCGAAACATTCTATATGCCTTGGCTCCTCCTTTAACCGCAGGTCTTTTTTCATTTGAGACATGATTCGATTTACATGCCTTTCTGGATCTACAATTTGTAGTTGTTTAAAACGATCTTGCCTAAAATATCGTGCGTTGCGAATTGACAAGTCAACAATTCGCTTTTTATCACCTAATTTAGGAACTGTTACTTTAATTTCAGAACCAACACTTACTTCAAAAGGGGTATAGATCTCTCGAGACTGCGAATTAAAACGCTGCCTGATTTCTATAATCGCTAGCTCTAGTAACTGTTGATCTGACTCATCTAGTTTCTTCTTAATCTCTGATGTATGTGATTGAATAATCGCTCCATTGGCAATTTTGAAAAAATTCACATAGCCAAAACTTTCATCTGAAACAACAGAAAAAACATCTACGTCTGTGATACTTGGATTCACCACCGTAGACTTTGCTTGGTAATTAGCCAATAAATCTATCTTATCTTTTATTTTCTGAGCTTCTTCAAACTCCATTTTAGCAGCAAAACCAAGCATCAGTTCATTGAATTTCTCGAGTGATTCCTTAAAATTTCCTTTGATAATATTACGTATGGCAGCAATATCTAACTGATACTTCTTTTCGGACTGTAAGTTTTCACAAGGTCCTTTACAATTCCCTAAATGATATTCTAAACAAACCTTGTACTTCCTTGCATTAATTTTATCTGAAGCTAAATCATAGGTGCAAGTTCTGAGCGAATAGACCTCTTTGATTAAATCTAACAAAGCTTTTGCTGTTTTAATAGAGGTATAGGGTCCAAAATACTCTGAACCATCCTTTACAACACGTCTAGTTAAGAATATTCTTGGGAAACGCTCTTTCTTTATGCAAATCCACGGATATGTTTTATCATCCTTTAGCATGACATTATAACGTGGCTGATACTTTTTTATAAGATTATTTTCTAGTAATAACGCATCTGTTTCGGTACCCACAACAATATGTTTTATACATACTATTTTTTGTACTAAAACCCTTGTTTTACCATTTTCATGATGCTTTGTAAAATAAGAAGAAACTCTTTTCTTTAAATTTTTAGCTTTCCCAACATACAGAATCGTATCATTGACATCATAATACTGATATACTCCTGGAGAATTGGGCAATGTTTGGAGCTGTATTTGTAACGCTGATGTCATAAAACGAAAATACTATTTTAGATTTTGATTTCACTGAGATATAAAAAAAATTAGTACATTTCCAATTAAATGATGAACCCTTAGCCCATGGCAGGAGAAACTACTGATCTAAAAAAACCGACGAAAAAGGACACAATCACACTACAACTGTGAAAAAATAAGTAAAAAAAATAGAAAAACTTAGAGCCCTCCTATAACAAGTATCAAAAGCTTAAGGCATTTAACATTCCTCAAATTGACTTGCAAAAAGTATTTGCGGAAGTTAGTGTTGCTTGTGTTAAAGCTTACATAGGATTAGAGACTTCTACTAATTGAGATGCTAATAAAAAAATAACCGAAGAAAAATTAATGATTGTAGGTATTGATAAAAACGAAAAAGATATGATTTCTCATACAGAAGAGAATGGAAATATTTATGATTTTACGAAATCTTGTCCGATACACTGTCCCAAAGAAAGTCCACTAGCAGTTTAAAAATGACGATATACGACACGATAGAACTCATCGCAGAGTTCGGATATGCTTTGCTTTTTTTAAATCTCTTTTTCTATTTCTTAAACTTCCATACATACAAAGAAGCACCTTTTAGGGTACTTTTTTTATACATGCTCGCAATAGCGCTAGTTCAAATTACTGGAGAAGCATATCTAGCAGCAGAAAAAGGGAACCTATTTGTAAGCCATTATTATTTTTTATCACAATCAATATTGTTTCATGTCTTTTATTACCGTGTTGTTAAAAGTGAGAAAATTAAGATCCTTATTAAAATTGTTATTCCATTTACCATTATTACTCTGGCCATTCAATATTATATGTATCCAGAATTGTATTATATTTTTAATGTTTATGAAATATGTATTTGTATTCTTCCAATAGTCTTATATGCACTAAGCCATCTTTTTCAAACACTTGGAAACCCTGATAAGAAATATATGTATATTACTTCTGGAGTCTTACTCTATTTTTTACCGCATGCCCTCATTTTTTCCTCCGGTAATTTGATGCCAAATTTACCTGACAATGTGAATGAAATAATTTGGTTAGTGAATAGCTCTTTATACATCATATTCTTATTACTGATCTTTGTTGAATTATACACCCATTCTAGAAAACACAAAAAAAAGAGGTAGAAGTTCATCATTAGAAGGGTTCCTTTTAAAACACCAACATCCGTTTGCTTAAAAAAGAAGTATATTTAAATCCTGATTCAACTACAACCCCTTATGGAAATAAAAATTGAAACAAAAAAAACGACTAAAAAGAACAACATTCCTTTAAAAACTGCGAAAAAATGGATTGCGGAATGGAGAGATCTAGAATCTTCCTATAACAAATACCATCGCCTTAAGGCATTTAACATTCCTCTTATAGATTTAAAAGAAGTATCAGAAGAAAAAGGGATTACAAGTGTAAGAGCTTATATTGGTGTTGCAAAATTTGAAAACCACGACACTAAGCCTCCTGAAGTAATGTACCAAGAAAAATTATTGATTGTTGGCGTTGATAAAAACGGAAAAGACATGATCTCTGCAGTAAAAAACTCTGATGGAGGATTCGTTTCTGATCCAAAAGGAGAAGATGATATTTATGATATGACAAACCCTTGTCCAGATTTATGTGATCCTGATAGTCCTTTAAATGTATAATAAAAATTAATGGACCATATTGATATTATCATTTACACAGGATTCTTATTTCTAGCAATAAATTCTATTGTCTTTTTATCAAGCTACCAATTTAGATCTAAACCTGTAAAAATATTTACACTTTACCTGGTTGGTAGCTTAATACTTCAAATATATTCCACATACCTAAAAGATTATAACAATAAGGCCAATAACTTATTTATATCTCATTATTTTTTTATTGGTAAATTTATACTACTTAGTATATTTTTTAAGTATCTATTAAAAAGAAAAGTAATAAAAAAAGTAATTACAATAATATTATTTACTGTTTTAATAGCTTTAAGTCTAAATATTGCTTTTTTCTCTTATAATTATTATTCTTTCAACTTATTTGAAATAATCATAACAACAACACCTATAATTGTCTATTGTTTCATGTTTTTTATTCAAAAAATAGAAGAAACAGATAGTAAATTTATTTATATAACATCAGGTATTTTTTTATACTTCTTATGCAGTTTATTATTGTTTTCTGCAGGAAACATTGCAGCAGAGATTAAAAAAATTATTTGGTATAGTAATGCTATTTTATATATAGTTTATCAACTATTGATTTTTGTAGAATGGTACAAAAATTTCAGAAAAAAAGAACT
>JBELGW010000001.1:65877-103611 GCA_042091715.1 Polaribacter sp.
CATGATGACATTAGCTCTAAATTAAATGTCATTCACCTAAACTCCAATTTATTACTAGAGGGAGGACTCACCGAACATAAACACACCGAAATTACCAATAGTATTCTTGAGATCACCAATAGAACTTTACAAAGTGCTCGAAAGATCGCGCATGACTTATTACCTCCAATATTAGACAAATTTGGACTAAAATCTGCAATTGAAGAATTGGCCGATGATTTTAACAGAAGTAAAGAAACAGTAATTTCTCTACAGCTCGAATATCCTCAAAACTACTTAGAAAAAACGCAAGAATTACATCTTTTTAGGATCTTACAAGAACTTATAAATAACTCTATCAGGCATGGTAAAGCTAAAAACATTAACTTCGTCATTAAAAAAAGAGCAACAACACTGCATGTTGTATATTCCGATAATGGGATAGGTTTTGATTTAGAGCAGTCTAATGTTAAAAAAGGACTGGGAATGACAAACATAGAAAGCCGAGTTGACTTCTTGAACGGAACCTTAAAAACAGCAAGCACTCTTTCCAAAGGAAGTACATTTATAATTACTATTTAACCTGGGTTTTTAGATGAAAAAAAAGATAAAAATTGCCATCGCAGATGATGAACAACTCTTTAGAAAAGGGATTCACTTTCTTTTATCACGGGAAGAAAACTTCGATATTCTGTTCGATGTAAATAATGGTCAAGAGCTCATTGACACTTTAGATATTCAAAACTTACCTCACATTATTCTAATGGATTTAAAGATGCCTATTCTCAATGGTGTTGAAGCAACAAACATCATTCACAAAAAACATCCTACCATAAGAATAATTGCACTTACAAGTTACAGCGGTAATTCATTCATCACCAACATGATTGATATTGGAGCCTCCTCTTACTTATTAAAAAGTGCATCACCACAGAAGGTTATTCATACCATAAATGAAGTATATCAGAAAGGGTTTTACTATGACAACATGGCATTATCCAGTATCAATGAGAATACCACTACTTCTAGAAGAGAAAATTTAAATTGCGAACCAGATAAAAAACAAATCTCAAAAAGAGAGCTGCAAGTTTTAGAGTGTATCTTGTTACAACTCAATACGGCAGAGATAGCAGAAAAGCTTCATATCAGCCCTAGGACTGTTGAAGGTCACAGAATTCGTTTATTACAAAAAACAGGGTCCAAAAACATCGCAGGGTTGGTCGTTTATACCATTCAAAAAGGACTTTTGGAAATCCACACAAAACTATAAGTTCATCCTTCTTTTCTACTCAGAGAAAATCGCCATTGACCAAACGAGACATTCATAAGCCACTCAGAAGAGTTGGACCACTTCATGAAAAAGTATTCTATAGGTTTTTAAAAATAACATGAAACTCCTAAGGCACCAAAAGCACTTTTACCAAAAGGATTTATAGTATTTCCTGTCTCTTATCAAGATCGCTGTGCATGACTTCTTTTACTCCAACTTGTTCAAGAACATCCGTCAAGTGAGCACATATTTTATGTCAAATGCATCTATTTTTAAACTTCTAATATTTTATAAACATATGTTAATACAATATCCACTATCGATTAAGTAACTTTACACTGTTGAGGTAAATGCTGCCCTTTTAAATTTAATTTAGATATGAGAAAAAACACCACCAAGCATCGCAATTTACCCTAATATTGAGGTCACAATAAAAAAAATTGTTAGTTATCACGACAGTGATAATAGAATTACACCCCTATTATGAAAAGAAAAATAAAAATTGCTATCACCGATAATGAAGAACTATTTAGAAAAGGAATTCGTACTCTTTTAGAGAAAGAAAATGATTTCAAAATCTTATTCGAGGCAAATAACAATCAAGAATTAATCGAGAAAATTAACCCCAATAGGTTACCCGATATTATTCTATTAGATGTAAAAACACCCATTTCAAGCAGCGTACACGCCATCAAAATCATTCATAAAAAACACCCATCAATAAGGGTAGTTATACTTACTAGCTACAGTAATAAATTTTCTGTTTTAAACATGATAAACAATGGAGCGGCTGCCTACCTTTTAAAAACCACAAATTTTAAAACAGTAGTACAGACGATAAAAAAAGTTTTCAAAAAAGGGATTTATTATGATGACATGGTCTCTGAGATCATCAATGAATACATCTCTAACTCTAAAAAAATCAATCAAAAAGTTAAATTACATGAAAGCTCTTTATCAGAAAGAGAGCACCAAATACTCGAATTAATCTGTTC
The DNA here is from genome assembly GCA_042091715.1 of Polaribacter sp. Classification (GTDB taxonomy): domain Bacteria; phylum Bacteroidota; class Bacteroidia; order Flavobacteriales; family Flavobacteriaceae; genus Polaribacter. The sequence continues at coordinate 68,122 of JBELGW010000001.1, forward strand.
ACAATTAACATCCGGGGAAATTGCTCAGAAACTAAACATCAGCCGGAGAACGGTGGATGGACATCGCAACAGAATGCTCCTAAAAACAGCTTCTAAAAATATTGCAGGCTTGGTTCTTTACGGAATAGAAAAACAACTAATCGAGGTAAATACCTAACTGTTAACCAATAGCTTTATCTTCTTTAGGAAAAGCTTGCTTATTGAATAGGAATAGTAAAATTACACCGATGGTTATAAAAGAATCAGCCCCATTAAAAATAGCATTAAAAAAGGTAAAACTCTCTCCTTCATATATCGGAAAATACAGCATGTCTACTACCCTACCGTAAAATAATTCCCCGTAAGGGTTTTCTGAAAAAAGTGTTGCCAATCCATGTGCTGGCGCATCAAAAATAACTCCATAAAATACAGAATCAATAATATTGCCTAGTGCTCCTGAAAAAACCAATGCAATTGCAATTACAACAGCAACATGAGTATCTCTTTTAATAGTATTTCTCAACCAGTACAGAATTCCACAAACTGCAACAACTCGAAACAGCGTCAAAAAAAGTTTACCGGCTCTACCTCCAAACTCGAAGCCCCAAGCCATACCATTATTCTCAATAAATTGCAATTTAAACCAACTTAAAACCTCAACAGTTTCTGCATATTCAAAATGGGTTTTCACATAAATTTTACTCGCTTGATCCAAAAATAATGCTAGTAAAACAGTAATAATTGCGATTGCTTTTTTCGACATTCAAAAAATAGTTTATATGTTAAAAGAGCTTTCAGTAGTGAAAGCTCTTTTCATTTTATTGTTTCCTTTTAGCTTCTATACTAAGTGTTGCATGAGGGACCAATTTTAGGCGCTCCTTCTGTATCAACTTTCCTGTAACCCTACAAATTCCATAGGTCTTATTCTCAATACGCTGCAGTGCGTTTTTCAAATCTCTTATGAATTTTTCCTGTCGAATTGCTAGCTGTACATTGGCTTCTTTTGCCATTGTATCTGCACCTTCATCAAACGATTTAAAAGAAGGAGAGGTATCATCTGTACCGTTGTTTGCGTCATTTTTATAAGCGCTTTGTAAAGACGACAAATCTTCTTCTGCCCTTGCGATTTTTTTTAATATGATCTCTCTAAACTCTTGTAAGTCTTCGTCTGAGTATTTGACTATATTTTCTGTCATAATGCTTACACTTTATTAATTAATATTCTACTTTTGATTCCATCAAACTCAACATCAATCCCTTCCGTCAATGAGTTTACAAAAACCATTTCTGAAGTTAGTGTTTCACTCATTATGTATGCTTTATTTTCTTCTACCGAAGCTTGCAAATTTTCAAAATTCAAAACAGTTAACTTAATTTTATCTGTTACCTGAAGACCTGAGTCTTTACGTAAATTCTGAATGCGATTTACCAATTCTCTCGCCACTCCTTCTTTGCGTAAATCTTCAGAAATAGTAACATCTAAAGCCACTGTTAAACCATTAGCATTTGCTACCAACCAACCTTCAATATCTTTTGAAGAAATTTCCACGTCGGTTACATCCAAATGTATACTTTTTTCATCAATTTTCACAGAAAGATTGCCCTCTTTTTCTATTTTTATGATGTCGTCTTGTGTGAAATTTTGAATTTTATTGGATATCGCCTTCATATCCCTACCAAACTTTGGCCCCAAGGTTTTAAAATTAGGCTTAATCTGCTTGACCAAAATCCCCGAGGCATCATCTAATAATTCTATTTCTTTTACATTTACCTCGTGTTTTATCAAATCTGAAACCGCTGCAACTTCCTCTTTCATGAGTGCGTCCAATACCGGAATTATAATCTTCTGTAATGGTTGGCGCACTTTAATTTTTTCTTTAGCACGCAATGACAAAACCAAAGAAGAAATTGTTTGTGCATTTTCCATTTTACGTTCTAGGGACTTGTCTACAAATGAGACCTCATAGCGCGGGAAATCTGCCAAATGAACACTCTCAAAACCTTCTTTATTGGTTGCTTGAGTTAAATCTTTATAGAGCCTATCCATAAAAAAGGGCGCAACAGGAGCACTTAGTTTCGCTACGGTTAGCATACAAGTATACAATGTTTGATATGCCGATATTTTATCTTGCTCATAGCTTCCTTTCCAAAAACGTCTTCTACAAAGCCTTACGTACCAATTACTTAAAAATTCTTGTACAAAGTCAGAAATTGCTCGTGTTGCTTTGGTTGGCTCATAGGCTTCATAAAACCCGTCCACAGTTTTTATTAGGGAATGTAACTCTGATAATATCCAACGATCAATCTCTGGACGTTGGTCTAAAGGGATATCTGACTCTGTGTAACTAAAGCCATCTATATTAGCATATAACGTAAAGAATGAATAGGTATTGTAAAGGGTCCCGAAAAACTTACGACGCACCTCTGCGATTCCTTCTAAATCAAATTTTAAGTTATCCCATGGGTTTGCATTGCTAATCATATACCAACGCGTTGCATCAGGCCCATAGGTTTTCAGTGTCTCAAAGGGATCTGTTGCATTTCCTAGACGCTTCGACATTTTTTGTCCGTTTTTATCTAACACCAATCCATTCGAAACTACATTCTTATAGGCAACTGAGTCAAAAACCATGGCCCCAATTGCATGCAATGTATAAAACCAACCTCGTGTTTGGTCTACTCCTTCTGCAATAAAATTTGCTGGATAACTCTTATTATCATCAATTAACTCTTTATTCTCAAAAGGATAATGCCATTGCGCATAGGGCATAGCACCTGAATCAAACCAAACATCTATTAAGTCACTTTCACGTTTCATTGGCTTTCCTGAAGCTGAAACTAAAATTACTTTATCAACCACATTTTTATGCAAGTCTATTTTGTCATAATTCTCTTCTGACATATCGCCAACCACAAAATCAGCAAAAATATCCGCAGACATAACACCAGCATCAACAGCCCTTTTCATTTCAGACTTTAATTCTTCTACAGAACCTATAATGATTTCTTCTTTACCATCCTCTGTTCTCCAAATAGGCAATGGGATCCCCCAAAAACGTGAGCGAGACAAGTTCCAATCGTTTGCATTCTTTAACCAGTTTCCAAAACGACCTGTTCCTGTAGACTCAGGCTTCCAATTAATCGTTTCATTCAACTCATGCATTTTATCTTTTATTGCCGTTACTTTTATAAACCAAGAGTCTAATGGATAATATAAAATAGGCTTGTCTGTTCTCCAACAATTTGGATAACTATGTACGTATTTCTCAACCTTAAAAGCTTTATTTTCAGTTTTTAACTGAATGGCAAGCTCTACATCTACAGACCTCTCTGGAGCCTCTTCTTCATTGTAGTATTCATTCTTTACATATTTACCCGCATACTCAGCCATTTCTGGTCTAAACTTCCCCTGCAAGTCCACTAAAGGAACAGGGTTCCCATCTTCATCTAACACTAATAATGGAGGCACCTCTGGCGATGCTTGTTTTGCAACAACAGCATCATCTTGTCCAAACGTTGGTGCTGTGTGCACAATTCCTGTACCATCTTCTGTAGTAACAAAATCTCCAGAAATTACTCGAAATGCATTTTCTGGGGCTTCATAAGGAAGTGCATATGTTAATAATTGTTCATACTTGATTCCCACCAAATCTTTACCTATGAACTCAGTTACAACTGTATAAGGAATCTTCTTGTCTCCTTCAGAATAATTTGCCAACTCAGCAACATTCTCTACCTGTTTGAATTTCTTTCCTCCAAACTGTTTTCCAACCAAATTTTTGGCCAAAATCACCTGAATAGAATCAAATGTGTATTGATTAAATGTTTTTACTAGTACATACTCAATCTTAGGCCCAACCGTTAAAGCCGTATTGCTTGGCAAGGTCCAAGGCGTAGTTGTCCAAGCTAAAAAATGAACATCTTCAGCAAACTGTAAAAAGCTAGGCAAGGTCTCTTTGATTGCTTTAAACTGAGCAACAACTGTGGTATCTGTAACATCTTGGTAAGTTCCTGGCTGATTCAACTCATGAGAACTCAAACCTGTACCTGCTTTTGGAGAATACGGCTGAATGGTATAGCCTTTATACATCAATTCCTTGCTATATATTTGCTTTAACAACCACCAAACAGACTCCATATATTTTGACTTATATGTTACATATGGATCTTCCATATCTACCCAATATCCAATCTTCTTGGTCATGTCATTCCAAATATCAGTGTAGCGCATAACTGCCTTTTTACAAGCTTCATTATAGGCTTCTACGGTGATCTTTGTTCCAATATCTTCTTTGGTAATTCCCAATTCTTTTTCAACACCTAGTTCTACAGGTAAACCATGCGTATCCCAACCTGCTTTTCGCTTTACTTGGAACCCTTTCATGGTTTTATATCGAGGAAAAATATCTTTTATGGCACGCGCTAACACATGATGCACCCCTGGCAAACCGTTTGCCGAGGGTGGCCCCTCAAAAAACACAAATGGCTCCTTCCCTTCACGGGTGGTCACACTCTTTTCAAAAATATCATTTTCCTCCCAATAGTTTAAGATTTCATCTGCAACCTTAGGCAAGTCAAGTCCTTTATATTCAGTAAATTTCGTACTCATTTTTAGCGTCTATGTGATCAATTTGCGAAATTACATATTTTCTCTGATTTAGCGAGTTTATTCACTAAAAAAACACCTCTTTGACAAAGCGGGGTCAAATACATTTAAAAATCTAATTTTTCTCAGATCTTACTTCTGTTTTTGACAGAAAGATTGATATATTTTAAAGCGTAACTCGTCTATTGAACAAGCCTTAAAAAATCTATTTTAAGCACATATGCTAATCAGGAATGGCATCTACAAATACCTTTTATTGACTTACAAATTTCGCTCTGCTTTCACCTTATCATAGGCATTTTGGATTTGCAAAAATTTATCTTGAGCGCCTTTTAAATGCTCAGGACCTAAATCTTGCACTTTATCTGGATGGTATTTTTTAGCCATTTTTCTGTAGGCTTTCTTTACTTCAGCATCAGAAGCAGACTTGGTAATTTCCAAAATTTTGTATGCACTATCTGAGGCATCATAAAACATGGCCTTTATTGATTCAAAGTCGTATGGGTTGATATTCAAATAACCGGCAATTTTTCGAATCTCTTCCACTTCACTCCCTACAACTTGCTGATCGGCTTTAGCAATTCCAAATAAAAAGTGTAGCAATTGCAATCTTGAAGCATGTGGCATATGCTGACGAATTTGTCCACAAATCTGATAAGCAGAAACGTCTTTTTTAATGATTCCGCTAAACAATTTAAATGCACGATTCGCTCGCTGCTTGCCATACATTCCAACAAATTGAGTTCTCACAAAATCAAGTTCTCTCTGATCTACTTTCCCATCTGATTTAATCACAATAGAAGCCAAGATGAGTAAACTTATTTCAAAATCTCCAGATTGGGTTTGACTCGACCCGTTTCTCTGCCCTTGCGCTTCTTGGTATTCTTTTAGAATGTCTTCTTTGGTAAACCCATCTACAAAACTACCTACTGCAAAACCAATGACACTTCCTATTGGCCCTCCGAGAGTAAACCCTAATCCTGCACCCAACCATTTGGTAAAACTTCCCATTTCCTTTTATTTTTTAAAGTTGCAAACTTACAAAGTTCTTCAATTAGACGCATCTTTATTACAATTGTTTCACAAAACTTTATCGTTATTGTACATTTTCAAAAACAAAAATACAACAGCTCGTTTTTTTGCATATTTATTAACAGTGTATTCTTTAGAAAATTGAGTATCTTTGCAGTTCAAAATTTTATACAATATGTACCCAGAAGAATTAGTAAAACCAATGCGCGACGAATTGATCAACGCTGGTTTTGATGCTTTATATACAGCCGAAGACGTTGATACTGCTTTGGCAAAAGAAGGAACTACTTTAGTAATGGTAAACTCTGTTTGCGGATGTGCTGCTGGAACTGCAAGACCTGGAGCAATTGCTTCTTTAGGAGCAGAGAAATTCCCACAAAACTTAACAACAGTTTTTGCCGGTGTTGAGAAAGAATCTACACAAAAAGCGAGAGAATACATGATTCCTTTCCCTCCGTCTTCTCCTGCTATTGCATTGTTTAAAGATGGTAATTTAGTACACATGTTAGAGCGTCATCACATTGAAGGTAGATCTGCACAAATGATTGCTCAGAATTTAGCACAAGCCTATGACGAGTTTTGTTAATCTATGATTGAGTATAGAACTTAAAACAAAAACATTCATAAAAACCACGCAATTTGCGTGGTTTTTTTATTTTTATACCATGAATAAAGAGCTGATCTTAAAACAAACAATTTCTTTTGTAAAAGAAACACTACAAGATGCAGAAGGCGGACACGATTGGTTTCATATTGAACGTGTATTCAACAATGCGAAATTGATTGCAAAAGATGAAACTGTTGATGTATTTATAGTTTCTCTAGGAGCCCTATTACATGACATTGCTGATTCAAAATTTCATAACGGAGACGAAAGTGTTGGCCCGAGGGTGGCGAGAGCTTTTTTAGAAAAACAAGAAGTACCACAGGATGTGATTCTACATATTGAGAAGATCATCCATCATATTTCCTATAAATCGAGTTTATCTGGAGAACAAACATTCTCTTCTCCTGAGCTAGATGTCATTCAAGATGCCGATAGACTCGATGCTATCGGAGCCATTGGCATTGCACGTTGCTTTAATTATGGTGGATTTAAGAACAGAGCACTCTACGACCCGAAGATTGCACCCAACTTAAACATGAGTAAAGAAGCATACAAATCTTCTACTGCACCAACCATCAATCATTTTTACGAGAAATTGCTACTACTCAAAGACAAAATGAACACCAAAACAGGCAAACGCATCGCACAAGAGAGGCACCTTTACATGGAGCACTTCTTAGCCCAATTTTATAAAGAATGGAATGGCGAATGTTAATTTAATTCACCACGTCTATCTTTTTTACTAAAAAAACGAGAGGGTACGTATTCGTATAAGACGCATTCGTATTTTTTCTGTTAGAGTTGATGAAAAATTTAAATGCTCCATCAACTCTAAAGAGCCGTTATTATTTCATTTATTTCCCGGGGAAATCAGCTTTTCTCTTTTCTAAAAATGCGGTAGTTCCTTCCTTAAAATCTTCCGTTTCAAAACAATTTCCAAATTCCGTGATTTCGGTCTCATAGCCATTCACCCCGTCGTTATAGTTATCATTAACCGCTTTAATTGCTCCACTAATCGCTACAGAGGAGTTTCTTGCAATCTTGCTAGCTAACTTTGTGGCTAGCGGCAACAACGCTTCTTGAGTTGTCACGTGATTCACCAATCCATAAGCTTTCGCCTCCTCAGCAGAAATCATACCTGCAGTCATCACGAGCTCCATCGCTCTTCCTTTGCCTACTAATTGTGTCAAACGCTGTGTACCTCCATAACCCGGAATCACCCCTAAAGATACTTCTGGCAATCCCATTTTGGCGTTATCAGAAGCAACCCTAAAATGACTTGCCATAGCAAGTTCTAAGCCTCCTCCAAGCGCAAATCCATTGACAGCTGCAATTACCGGAGTTGACAAGTTTTGAACAAAGTCGAACAACACTTCTTGTCCTTTCCTTGCTAATTCTCGACCTTGTTCGGCCGAAAAGTGTGCGAATTCAGAAATATCTGCACCTGCAACAAAGGCCTTCTCTCCACTGCCCGTAATAATAATGGTTTTAACAGCACTATCTTGATCTAAGGCTTTAAACGCAGTGTGCAACTCATTGATGGTCTCCATATTGAGTGCGTTTAATTTTTTTGGTCTATGTATGCTTATGATTGCACAATTGGTTTCTTTTGTAATTAATAAATTTTCAAATGTCATTCTATTTAGTTTTTTGGCAGTGTTACGGTAAACAGGGTTCCTTCGGTCTTTGTTGATGCAAAGACAATGGTTCCATTATAGGCTTCTATAATTTTTTTTATCATTGGCAAACCCAATCCCATACCACTAGATTTGGTTGTGAATTTTGGCTCAAATATAAGGTGTTGTAAAGCTTCATCTATTCCTTTTCCATTATCGTTTACTTCAATTTTAATCTTCTCATTTACAGACGAAACCTGAACAACAATCTTTGGATGAAGCATTTCTTCTACAGCTTGAATCGCATTGGTTACTAAATTGGTAACAATTCTAATCAATTGCGTTTTATCGAGGTTCCCTATGATACGCTCATCTGAAAACGAATACGAAATAAAATCTTCATTAAAAATATCTAACGCCAACTTTACTACTTCAACCACATCTATTTCTTCTTTTGATTGGGTTGGCATTTTTGCAAAGTCAGAAAAAGCGGAAGCAATAGAACTCATAACGTCTATTTGCTGAATTAATGTTTGACTGTATTCCTTTAGTTTTTCCTTAATTTTTGGATCCTCAGGATCAAACCTTCTTTCAAAACTCTGTACAGTCAAACGCATGGGTGTCAATGGGTTTTTAATCTCATGCGCAACTTGTTTTGCCATTTCTCTCCAAGCTTGCTCACGCTCACTTTTCGCTAATTTTACTGCACTTTCTTGGAGCTCATCAATCATGCGATTATAGGCATCTACCAACGTACTAATCTCAGAACTACCCGGATCAAATTCAATTCTTTCATTTCCTTTGGTTAACCTTGTTTTATTAATTTTATCCGAAATTGTTTTTATAGATATGGTGATATAACTAGACAACAAATACGCCAAGGCTCCACCTACGAGAAGCAACAACAGATAGACATAAGCAAGCCGATACATGAATTCTTGCAATTCCTTTTCTTGGATTGAATTGTCTTGTGAAAACTCCAACTTGATAATTCCCACTGCATTCAAATGTAAATTATTGATATAACTGTAGGATGTTTCAATAATAAAATCATCTTCTTCATCCATTCTGAAAAAACGATGCTCAGTACTAGACTCTACGGCTTGAATTACAGACAAGGGGATACCATCTAAAAGTTCAGTATCTGATGACTCTATTGATGCTCTTGAAGAAATCAATAATCGACCTTTCAAATCATACAGGGAAATATCCAAGCTATGCACATCTGAAATCTCAAAAATTCTTTTCTGAAAAATATTCAATAGACTGTCTGTAATAATTTCTTTTTTCTTGTTTAAGGTATACCAAATATCCTTTTTAGTATTTACTTCCTTGCGTTCAAAACGAGAAATATTGTATTCTTTCGTTTCTTCATCGTACTGATAAATGGTAACACCAACAATCAATACAGACGCTACTAAAACGAGCAGTAGCATCGAGAAAAAAATACGTATTCTTAAAGAAATCTGTTTAAACACGAACAATCGTCTCATCAAAAAGGGATCAACATTTATTTTTCAGCTAGTATCAATGCATTATCAAATAAATAACGCACTAAATTTGATGCATATGAACTTGCTGCACTTTCTATGCTTTTCGGGTCATATACATCAGATTGTCCACTCCACAACAAGGCTTCTTGCTTGCTTGATGCATTCATATCATACAGGTTTGACTCTATAAGATAGTCATTAACATTGGTATAATAACCCGGTAAAACAACCCTGCTATAGTTCCTGTAAATGTACTTGCCCACTCTAACATATCCATCAGGATATGAAACTACTTTACCCGAAGTATACGCAGACTTTTCTTTCACATCTAAAAGAGTTACTGTAATAACTCCATCAACGTTTGCCTTTTTTAATACTGTAGCGATCTGTTCAACCTCTAAATTTTTTAAAGAATTGGTTGGAGAAAATAGTGCTGTTCCAAGCTTTGTTTGGATTCCTTTCTTTTGTATCAGTTTTGAGATATCACCCTCAACAACTGCTCTCAAGGCTCTGTCTTTTCCTGTTACAATTACAGCAACTGTTTTAAATTCAGCACCATTAAATCCTTCTTTTCTCCAATCTACATTCATGGTTGCTGCACAAGATGTGAACAACACTACAATGGATAAAGCAATCACTTTTCTAAGTTGATGTATCATTTAATAAGGTTTTATAGTTGTTTTACACAAACTTACACTTTTTATTTAAGATACCCTCGTTCAAACAATATATCAAACAAGCTTCAACTTGATCACGCTTACACTAAATCAAGAAGCAAATGAATGCTACAAAGCACTACCCTACAATATTTATAATCTTACCCGGAACTACAATTACTTTTTTAGGCTCTCTTCCATCCAATTGCGCAATTGTTTTCTCATGAGCTAATGCTGCTTTTTCAATAGCATCTTTGCTCAAATCCAACGGCAACTCCATTGTAAAACGCATTTTACCATTAAATGAAACCGGATAGTTCTTTGTACTTTCTATCAAATGACTTGCTTCAAATACAGGGAAGTCTACGGTTGAAATCGACTCTTTATAACCAAGCAAGCTCCAAAGCTCCTCTGAGATATGCGGAGCATAAGGAGAAACAAGAACTGCCAACGGCTCTAAAATAGCACGTTTATTACATTTTAAAGCGGTTAATTCATTAACTGCAATCATAAAGGTAGAGACCGAAGTATTGAAAGAAAAGTTCTCAATATCTTCCTCTACTTTTTTAATGGTTTTATGCAAGGTTTTTAGCTCTTCTTTACTCGGTTTTGCATCAGAAACCTCAAAAGCAGCTCCATTAAAATACAACTTCCAAAGTTTCTTTAAAAAGGACGATACTCCAGAGATACCGGATGTTTTCCAAGGTTTTGCCTGCTCTAAAGGACCTAAAAACATTTCAAACAAACGCAAGCTATCAGCACCATATTCCTCACAAATGGCATCTGGATTTACAACATTGTATTTAGATTTCGACATTTTCTCAACCTCTCTACCTACTTTGTAAACACCGTCTTCTAGCACAAATTCAGCCTCTTTAAAATCGACATTTAATGGGTGCTTCTTGAACGCTTCTATATCCAATTCATCAGAAGAATTTACAAGCGACACATCTGCATGTATAGGCTGTACTTTCTTCCCTTCAATCAATCCTTTCGATAAAAACACCTGCGTTCCTTCTTCTCTGTAGACAAAGGCAGAAGTTCCCAAAATCATTCCTTGGTTGATCAACTTTTTTGCAAATTCATCTGTCGGAACAATCCCTCTATCAAACAAGAACTTTTGCCAAAAACGGGCATATAATAAATGTCCCGTAGCATGTTCTGAACCTCCAATATATAAATCGATCTCTTTCCAATAGTCCAATGCCTCTTTCGATGCAAATTCACCTTCGTTATGAGCATCCATATAACGATTAAAATACCATGAACTCCCTGCCCATCCTGGCATGGTATTTAGCTCTAATGGATACACTGTTTTATTTTTCAATTTCTCATTCGACACCACTTTTTTAGCACGAGAATCCCAAGCCCATTCGGATGCATTTCCTAAAGGCGGTTTTCCATCTTCTGTAGGCAAGTATTTTTCTACTTCTGGCAATACAATTGGCAAATGTTTTTCATCAATCATTTGCGGCATACCCTCTTTGTAATACACTGGAAAAGGTTCTCCCCAATAGCGTTGCCTACTAAAAACAGCATCTCGCAAACGATAATTGACCTTTCCTTTTCCAAAACCTTGTTTTTCCAATTCATAAATGGCAAGTTTCATTGCTTTTTTGTAAGACAAGCCATTTAAGAAATCAGAATTTGCAATTTTAGTACCTTCCTTATCGGTATGGGCAGCTTCTGATATGTCTATATTTTCAAAAATATTTGGAATCTCAATACCAAAGTATGTTGCAAAGTCATAATCACGCTGATCTCCACAAGGAACAGCCATTACAGCGCCAGTTCCATAGTTTGCTAAGACGTAGTCTCCAATCCAAATTGGGACTTCTTTTCCTGTAAATGGGTGTACTGCATAGGCACCTGTAAAAACACCTGAAATGGTTTTAACGTCTGCCATTCTATCGCGTTCGGAACGTTTCGCAGTTGCTTCGACATAGGCATTTACTGCTGCTTTCTGAGCATCTGTAACAATATGAGAAACCAATTCGTGTTCTGGAGCTAAGGTCATAAAAGACACCCCAAAAATAGTATCAGGACGCGTTGTGAATACGTCTATTTTGAAGGATGTATCTGTATCCTCAACTTGTTTTGGAACGTTATTTTCAATGACTTTAGGAAACTGAATCGCCGTGTTAATAGCTGTAACCACTTCCAATACATTTTCAACAACCTCTTCATTTGTAAAGCGAACCACATGAAAACCTTCACGCTCAAAATAAGTGGTTCTCTCCGTCTCATCTTCCTTACCAGCAAATTCAACTATGATGTTTTTTGCCAAGCAAACATAATCCACCAAAAAGCCACCAATGGTGTATTTTTTTCTAAATTTTGAAGCCCCTTTTTTATTTTTTAACTCATCCCAAAGAATCCCTTCTGCTTTCGAAAGTTGCATACGCAACTCCTTCAAAACCTCCAATTCTTTGTAGGATAATTTCACACTTGTAGTTTGTTTCCCTACAGTTCCTTTTACTTTAAAAGTAACCATTGAACCAACAGACTTTCCGATCCAATTTGTTTGAGAATCTTTTAATGGCTGTGGCCAATCGATTTTTTCTAATCCATCTAATAAACGCTGTGCATAGGCCGAAATCCGCATCGACCATTGGGTCATTTTCTTGCGAACAACAGGATGACCTCCTCGCTCTGATACACCATTCACAATTTCATCATTGGCCAATACAGTACCCAAAATAGGACACCAATTAACCTCTGTATCTGACAAATACGTCAAGCGATACTTCAACAAAACCTCTTCTTGCTCTGCTTTCGTAAAAGCTTTCCACTCCGCTGCAGAAAAAACTTGTATTTCTTCATCTGACACTGCATTCACAGTGGCATTTCCTGACTTTTTAAATAGCGAAATCAATGTCTTTACATCTTCCGCTTTATCTGTATCTTTATTATACCACGAGTTGAACAATTGAATAAAAATCCATTGTGTCCATCTGTAGTATTCCGGATTTGAGGTACGTACTTCTCGAGACCAATCAAAAGAAAAACCAACACGATCTAGCTGTCTTCTATAGGTTCTAATATTCTCTTCCGTTGTTTTTGCAGGGTGCTGCCCTGTTTGGATTGCATACTGTTCTGCCGGCAAGCCAAAAGAATCATAGCCTTGCGGGTGCAATACATTAAATCCTTTATGACGTTTATAACGTGCATAAATATCTGACGCAATATAGCCTAAAGGGTGCCCAACATGCAATCCAGCTCCTGAAGGATATGGAAACATATCTAACACATAATACTTCGGTTTGTCTGAATTGTTATCGGCCTTAAAAGTTCCTCTCTTCTCCCATTCCTTCTGCCATTTCTTTTCTATCTCTATATGATCGTATTGCATAGTGTATTTTCCTTTTTTAGAAGCGTCAAAGTTACAGCTAATCTTCTAAAGAATAAAGCAAAAACCAACATGCTTAATTGAGCACCAAGAAGTCTAACTTAGCGTCAAAAAAGAGTCTAATAAATTATCTTCTTCTCTAATGTTCATGTTTGATAAAAAAGACAGTTCTTTGTACTTCTAAAATTGATAATTTTGAAAAGCGAACGCTTAAGAGCTCATTTGGCATTGTTAGGAGCAAACTTCATTTACGGAGCCAACTACCTGATTGCAAAGGATGTTATGCCAAATAAAATAGGCCCTTCTGCCTTTATTTTTTTGCGAATTGCAGGAGCTGGTATTTTATTTTGGATCATAAAAAGTTTCATCAAAGAAAAAATTCAGAAAAAAGATTTCCCAAAGTTACTTCTCTGTGGTTTTTTAGGAGTTGCTGCGAATCAATTGCTTTTTTTTCATGGATTAAATTTAACCTCACCTATTGATGCCTCTATTATTATCACAGCTGTACCCATTGTTGCAGTTGTTTTTGGCGCCATCTTACTAAAAGAAAAAATTACAAAAAATAAAGTATTGGGAATTTCTATTGGAGGAATCGGAGCGGTGCTGATTATTGGCTATGGTAATCAATCTGATGGAACAAGCTCTCTATTAGGAAATGTATTCGTTTTTATCAATGCCTTCTCCTACGGTCTGTATCTAGTTCTCGTAAAACCTCTCATGAAAAAATACAATTCAATCACCATTATTAGTTATGTATTCTTGTTTGGATTTCTCTTCATGTTCCCCTTTGGAATACAAGACATCATCTCCACAGACTTTTCTACTTTTACAACGCGAACCTATACAGCTATCGGATTTGTAATTGTGGGCACCACATTTTTAGCCTATTTATTTAACATATATGCTTTAAAGTATGTTTCTCCTGCAGTGAGTGGGAGTTATATATACCTCCAACCTGCAGTAAGTTTTTTAATGGTCAGTATCTATGGGTATGTTTTAAATAGTACCACATATGCTCAAGACATCAACCCTGTAAAAATAACAAGTTGTTTCCTCGTTATTGCGGGCGTGTATTTGATTAGCAAACAGACTCATAACTAGCAATCATTTCCAAAAACACAACATACAAAAAAACTCATTTCACAAAGAGACATAACCAATAGGCATCTACTCAAAGAACGTAGGCAAGCTTTAAATATGTAACCACTGTTTAAGTTCAGCAGCTTCGCTTTTGCTAATGATAATATCTTCTAAGGTGTTTGAATGCAGCACTATTTTAAGCTGACTATTTCCATATCTGATGATTTTGTCAATGGCACTGATGCTAATGATGAATTGTCTGTTTGTTCTAAAAAACAAGGTAGAATCAAATTTTGAGTATAGATCATCGAGACTCGCATTGGTTGTTGATTTTTTCCCTTCAAAAGAAACAATATTAGTAACGGTATTCTCTGTATAGATATAGGCAATATCTGAAATGAGAATAGGAACTAATTCATTTCTCAAATAGGTTAAAATTTTTATATTTTTGCTATCTGAGGTCTCGTCTTTCGGCCTCGCATTAAAGGTCTCAATAATTTTTTCTTTATACGAGACTAAATCGGCATTTAGCCTTGACAAGCTAATCACCTCGGTAGTTGAACTAGAATTATTCAATTCCAATTGTTTCTCATAACGCCCCCCAATAACTCTCACCGCAATAAAAGACAAAACAACAACTACAAGCCCCATCACCATCAAAATAATACTAAAGTTGGTTTCTAATGTATCTAACTGTTTTACAACTAGACCTATATTTACGTTTGCCGCAACAATCAGATCAGAGTTCTTGATGGGTAAAAGGTGAATTACCTCCGAAAATTCGATCTCTTCTATACGCTCTTGCTTCTTCAACAACAATACATCATACAATCTTTCGGCAGCATTTTTTTCTTTTAAGGCTTCAATTAAACTTGCATTCGTATTTACGAGCTGCCCAACTTGGGTTTTATTCGGGTGACAAACTATTTTTCCCGACCAATTGATAATACTTGTAAACCAAATATCCGCGTATTCACTATGTATTGTTTGCTGGTAATTTTTAAGCACCGCTTCTTTAGCGACCCCATTAAACAACTGAAAGTCTATCAAGCTTACTATTTCTGACACCTCCCTTTTCCCAGACTCAATCTGGACCTCCAAAAGCTCTTTTGCACTTACTTCAACGAAATAGCTTGAAGCTAAAGAGGCAATAAACAAGTAAATAACTGCAATTGACGTAAACGTTAAAAAGTATAACTTCTCCTTTCTCATGATATTTTTAAAGGTTACAAGATAGCACTATTCTTTTTGTTTTTTTTCCTATTATTCTCCCTCTAAGACATCATGTTCTCCTTCTCACAAGTAAAAACGCAGTAAGCAACGGAATAAGCTACTGGCACCTTCGAAAATACACTCTGTTCAAACCTAGAGTCGCGCATTCAAAATCGTCTATCACATTACCCTCATCCAAGCAGCTTCCCGAAGAGAAAATACAATCACTGCAAATCCTGAATACAATCCAACCAATGAAAAATCTATTGACTACATTACCAGTCAAGTTTTAATTTCTATGGCATTCAGTAGAAAATTTTCGCTTCAAATAGCACCCACCTATATCCAACAATTTTCCGAGCAAAAAAAGGACTTATTGAAGAACCAAGTATCTTTTTGTGTGGCGCTCAGTATAAATTAAATACACATGTAGCTTTGATAACAAAGCGCTATTTTATGTCCAATTCATTAAAGCTTCACCAAACATACAACCCTTTTATGATTGGAGTGAATGGAGAATTGCGTCAGCTTCTTTTGCAGTTCCATCTAACCAATACTAGAAATTTTGAAGAAGACCTTTTTGTTTCAAAAATCACAAACAATTTTAATTTTCACGATGGAAACTTACATTTTGGCTTCAATGCAACTTTTGTATTGGATACCAACAAAAAAAGTACCTTAAAAAATAGCCAAAATCAAAAAAGCCGCAAACTAAAATTTGCGGCTTTTCAAATTAGTCTCTCTTCGTTAAAACTGATACCCCAAAGAAAATTGAAATGCCTCATTTTGAATATCGTTCTGTTCAACAACATCACTAATCCCCATCGTGTACCTTCCCTGAAGAGAAATCCCATTCTCAAAGCGATAGCCCAAACCAAAATTTGCTCCAAAATCAACATCTTTAAAGCCCGGTGTTTCGATATCAACACCAGCAACTGCATAAGAATTTTTTACTAAAAACGAAACCTGTGGCCCTGCCTCCAAAGAAAATCCATCAAACAGGTAATATTTCGCCATTACGGGCAGTGAAATGTAATCTAATTTTACCTCTATTTTATCTTCTTGATAGCGAGCATTGGTTCCATTCTGAGAGAACAGCAATTCTGATTGAATGGCAAACTTTTCTGACAATGACAATTCTGCCGTAGCTCCTAATACAAGACCAGCACTTGATTCTAAAGCTTCTCCATTTAAATCCCCCTTCCACGAGGAAATATTAAGCCCTGCTTTCGCCCCAAATTTAACATCTTGAGCATTTACCAATCCTACCATTCCAATTGCAACAATTGCAACACACAATTTTTTAATCATTTTAATTCTTTTTAAGTTTATTTAAGTTCTCATTTATGAAACAATTCTCGTGCCACTTATGCAAAAATTGAAAACATTTTGCAAAAAAAACACAACCCCTTCAATTACAAATATTTAGTAGTTTTTTTACAATCGAGAAAACAAGAAACTACGCACACTTAAAAACAAATCGTTGCAAAACAAAAAAAGCCGCAAACTAAAGTTTACGGCTTTTCTTTTCGTATTTATCTTATTTAAAATGATATCCTACTGTCATTTGGAACACACCATTTTTCAAACCTGTACTTTCATCAACATCCATCGTTCCAATACTATATCTCGTTTGAACTGAAAAACGTTTATTTAATCGGTATCCCAAACCTATGTTCAGAGCTACATCAAGGTTCTCTGAATTAGGATTTGCCGTAAGATCACCAAAACTAGCATTATCCGAGAGCAACTCATCTCTCACCAAAAAAGAAAGCTGTGGCCCTGCTTCTAGAGAAAATCCATCTGCAATGTAATACTTGGCCATAATAGGCATGGTTACATAGTTTAAATCATACACAAAATTCCCTCTAGACTTTGCTCCTTGTTGCGAATACAACAATTCTGGTTGCAAAGAAAACTTTTCTGTTAAAGCAACCTCTGCTGTTGCTCCTACAACCCATCCATCTTTTGGATCTAGGTTGTCTTCATTTCCATTTAAAGAGGAAATATTCATTCCCAACTTTACACCAAGTTTTACTTCTTGAGCATTTACTATTCCTACCATTCCTATTGCAATAATTGCAACACACAATTTTTTAATCATTTTAATTCTTTTTAAGTTTATTTAAGTTCCCATTCCACATGCAATTCTCGTGCCACTTATGCCAAACTCAAAAAAAAACATAAAAATCACAAAACTCTCATAATAAATGAAGCCTCAAAAAAATAAAAACATTTATTTTTTTGAGGCTTCATACATAAATTAAGGTAGAAATCGTTATCCTTTTACTGGAACTTTTACAATGGTATATCCCCATCCCAAATACAAATTCATCTCTTTATCAAAAGCAATTGAAAAAGCTTCAATTGGTGAAACACTGCTGGTTACCTCTCCTTGTACCTTTGCAACATTCTTTTCTTCATTCATTCCGTTGGTTCCCCATAGCTTTGTCTCTGAATTTAAAATAACTGTCCACGTTGATTTCCCTGGAATTGTAAACAACGAATAGGTACCTGCTTTTACCGGAGTTCCTCCAAACACCACGTCATTTGCAAAAGTAATGAGGGTCGCTTCGTTTGCTCCAGTTCGCCATACTTTTCCTTCAGGAACCAACCTGCTCAATCTTCTTCCTTTTAATTGAGGACGACTGTACATCACCTTCGCAGATTGTCCAGTTTCGGAATTATTGTAAGACACTCTGTCTAACGGACTCGCTCTTAACATACTAAATCTTTGCGCAGCAATTTCACTTGAAAACAACATTGCAACCATGAGCATTGCAAATACCAAAATATTTTTTTTCATCTTTTTAATTTTATGATTAGAACCACAAACCTACATTGATACGTCGTGTTTCTCTATTAAATTTTTGTTAAACATACCTTTCCATTTTCATAAAAAAACAGCAATAAAAAAAGGCTGTAAATAAAAATTCACAACCTTTAATCTTACTATGATACATGAGTTATTTCACAGGAACGCTCACAATTGTGGTTCCCCAGCCCATATGAAGTGTCATATCTTCTCCAAATGCCATTGAAAAAGCTTCAATGTTTTTTGCGCTACTAGAGACTTCTCCAGAAACACGAACTACGTCTTGGTCCTCCTTATAAAAATAAGAACCCCATACGTTCTTTGCTGTGCTTAAAATTACGGTCCATTCTCCGTCTCCAGGAATGGTAAATAAACAATACCTTCCAGCTTTAACGGCCTTACCTCCAAAAGTTACATCTTTGTAAAAAGTAATTTCTGCAGCCTCATTCGCACCTGTCCTCCAAACTTTTCCTGCAGGAGCCAACTTTGAAAGAGGTCTCCCTTTTAATTGTGGTCTTCCGTAGGTTACTTTTGCAACCTTATCAGAAACTCTATAACTAGATGGGAAATAAGCCGCATCCATAGGACTCTTGTCTAGTTTTGAGAAATTTTGTGCTACTGCTTCATTAGAAAACAGCGCTACGAATGCAAACATTGCAAGTACGATGATCTTTTTTTTCATGATATAAGTTTTAATTTTTTACTAGGTCTTACAATGTAGGCATACTTACAGCGAGGTCTATTAATATTATGTTAAAATTCTACTGAAAAGAACAGCTTACAATACAGATAGGATTTTCACCACACAAATATAAATTCAAGAACTTAGAACCATTACGAAGCTCCCACTTGTTTCAATTCTTCCATATCGGCAATCGTTCTTTTCAATCTTTTTCTAAGACCGCCATACACAATATTAAAATCCCATGTTCCTATAGACGCTCCTATCATTGCTAAAAAAAATAGGATTAAAATCACGCATAGGACCAGTGCTAATGGAACTCCATAAACAACAGGAAGATTCGGAAACTCCCTCACAAAGAAGTCTACCACAGTAGTTCCTGGGACATCTCCTCCAATAGTTCCAAACCAATTACCAGCAGCAATAGCGATAAACATATAAGGATATAAAAATCTTGAAAATTTCGCATTCAATGTGATCAGTTCTTCCATCCAATTGTGAAAAGAAACCAAATACTCATAACTATTGAGACTGTTATCTATAACATCAAGGCTACTTCGAATTTTTGAACTCCTAAAAACAACTGTACCAAACAATAAAAAAATCAAAATTCCCATATATGGAATATCAACAAGATAAGATACAGGTAGCACTACTACTGAAAATAGCGCAATAAAAATCACATTTACACGATACCTCCTTTTAAATCTGCTCACGAGGTCAATAGATTTTTGATTGTATAAATCGTTTATTTTAGGGACAATCAGTGTATCATTTTTCACAAACCCTTCTTTCCAAATTGTTTCAATTGATTTTTCCATCCAACAGTGTTTTTAATTTCTCCTTGATTCTTATAATTCTCACAGCAATATTGTTGGCACTTGTCCCCATAATATCTGCTATGATCTGATAGGGTTTTTCCTCTAGGTACAAGAGAATGACTGCCCTATCTATTTCTGATAGTTTTCGAATAGCCGCATATAACAAATTCAAAGACTCGTCTTCAAACACAGTACTTTCTTGACCTATTTCCTTCTGCTCAAAATCTGAAGGCCTATTCTGGCGATTGTTCTTTCTCTTTTTTACTAGTGTCAAACAACAATTTAAGGCAAGTCTATACACCCAAGTAGACCATTTAGATTCTTCTCTAAAACGATCTCTCGATTTCCAAATTTGCAAGCAAACCTCCTGATAGTAATCCTCAAAATCCTCCTCTGTATCGGTGTATGCTCTACATATTTTGATAATAATTCCCGAATAAGGAAGAATTGAACGCGTATAAAAATCGGTACTCAAGTCCTTACATATTTTATAGTTGGTGGCTCTTTTGAAAAGAATATTACAATCTTGAAAAAAAATTAATTGCAACCGCAATCTTTGCTACATGAGTCTTTCTTTTTTTTGGTTTTGAAAATATATTTCTTTCCCAAAAAACCGATGGCAACAAATAAGATCACATAAACAACAACTTCCTGCATTAGCTAAAGATAGTAAAAGTTAGAAAAGCGGCAACGTATGCCAAAACCCCCATTCCAACTAATTGTATCAGGGGCCATTTCCAAGATTTGGTTTCTCGCTTTACAATGGCTAAGGTTCCCATACATTGCATGGCAAATGCATAAAAGACAAGCAACGACATTCCTACGGCTAGGTTAAACCTCTTTTCTCCCGTATCTGGATGCATTTCTGCGCGCATTCTCTCTTTTATGGTGCTCACATCTTCATCATCACTTTCTACGCTATAAATAGTAGCCAATGTCCCAACAAACACTTCCCTTGCAGCGAACGAAGTAATCAATGCGATCCCTATTTTCCAATCATATCCCAAGGGCCTAATCACTGGTTCTATGGTCTTCCCAAGCATGCCAACGTAAGAATTTTCTAATTTCTGAGCTGCTATTTGCTGCTGCACCTCTGCTGAAAGCAGGTCTTTGTTCGCTGTGGTTTGGGTAATCTTCTTTTCGACATCTGTATATGCTTGAGGTCCGTTAGAGGCTAAAAACCACAACACAACCGAGAGTGCTAAAATTATTTTCCCTGCTCCCAAAACGAAAGCCTTGGTTTTTTCTACTACTTCAAAACCAACATTTTTTAAAGAGGGCACTTTATAATCTGGCATTTCAGCAACAAAAAAAGAGGTGCTTTTTACCTTCAGCACCTTATGCAAAATATACGCTGATATAATGGCGGTTAGAAAGCCCAAAGCATATAAAGAAAGTAGTGTAAAGCCTTGCAAACTATAAAAACCTAAAAGCTGCACATCAGGAATCACCAATGAAATTAATATGGCATATACTGGAAGCCTTGCAGAGCATGTTGTAAAGGGAGTGACTAGAATGGTAATCAATCGTTCTTTCCACCCTGAAATCGTTCTTGTTGCCATTACTGCCGGTATGGCACAGGCAGTTCCAGAAATTAACGGAATGATACTTTTACCGCTCATTCCATAACGTCGCATGATTTTATCCATTAAAAAAACAACACGACTCATATAGCCTGTCTCTTCCAAAACAGCAATAAAGAGGGATAAAATAGCGATTTGAGGAATAAAAATAACCACACCTCCAATACCAGGTATAATTCCGTCAGTAATTAAATCTGTCAGTACACCTGGATTCATCTGACCCTTTACAAATCCTCCAAGATTTGAAAATTGAGCGTCTATAAAATCCATTGGCACCGAAGACCAATCAAAAATTGATTGAAACATCACTAGTAAAACCAAAAAGAAAATAAGATAGCCTCCTATTTTATGGGTAAGTACACGATCCAAGATGCCTCGCACATCTCTCGCTTTGGATCGATCTACCTGATAAACTCTTTTTAAAATAGCATTGATCTGCCTATAGCGATAAATGGTTTCTTTGTGCTGCTGCTTTTTTACTGTTTCAGCATCCTTAGAAAAGACTTCTAAGGTTGCTCTAACTTTATCAGAAACTCCTGAGGGAATTTGCTTTTGAGTAATCATCAACCATAACTCGTAAGGCGTGTACTTGATACTAATAGAGCTTACCTCTTTAAAATAGGCTGTATCCATGATATGATTGATTGAAAACAATGGATGCTCCTTAGAAACCTCTGTACAGTGTTCGATTGCTACTTTGAGTTCATCAATTCCTTGATTTTTTCTAGCACTAATTAAAACGACTTTTGTTTTCAGCTCATTTTCTAATGCAGGTACATCAATGGAAATTCCTTTTTTCTCCAACTGATCGGCCATGTTGAGCGCAAGTACTATTGGAATTTCTAAATCTTTAACTTGAGCAAATAACAATAAATTTCTCTTGAGGTTTTCAATGTCTGCGACTACCACAATGACATCTGGACGTTCTTTGTCTTTCGCAAACAATAGCGAGGATAATACAATACTTTCGTCTAGAGATGTTGGATTGATACTATAAGTACCGGGTAAGTCTGTTACTAAAGCTACATGCTCTGCGGACAATTTACAGGACCCTTGTTTCTTATCAACAGTAACTCCGGGATAATTCCCTACTTTTTGCGTCAATCCCGTAAGTTGATTGAACAGCGATGTCTTTCCTGTATTAGGATTGCCAATCAAAGCAACCTTGGTCATATTGGATGTATCCATAAATTAAAGCAAACTAATTTTAATTTGAACCGCCGTTTCCTTTCGAATGGCTAAATGACTCCCATTTACGCAAATATACAAAGGGTCTTTTAACGGCGCTATTTGCAACAATTCCACTTCTGCCCCAGGTAAACATCCCATTTCCAACAACTTCAAAGGAATCAAGTCTAACGATTCTTCAGAAATAATACCAATTTCTCCTTTTTTTAATGTTGCAATTGTCTTCAATTTTTATTTTTTTATAATTCAAATAACTAATTATTTAATCAAAGAATACCGCTATTTTCTATCATATTCTTCTTTCAACAACGTAATATCTGTTTTTAATTTTTCCATATCTCCTCTCTCGGTGCCGTCATAATACCCTCGAATTCTTCTGTTTTTATCTACCAAAACAAATTGCTCGGTGTGTATAAAATCATTTTCATCTCCATTTCCCTCATCTAAGACTGCAAAATAACTCTTACGTGCTAAATCGTAAATATGCTTTTTCACCCCAGTAGTCACGTGCCATTTTCCATCCACAACTCCCTTATCCATTGCATAGGCTTTTAACACAGGAACACTATCCATAACCGGAGTCACAGAGTGAGACAAAAACATAATTTCTTCATCATCTTTATAAAAATCTTGCAATTCGCTCATATTGTATGCCATTGTAATGCAAATGTTTTGGCAGCGAGTAAAAAAGAAATCTGCGATATAAATTTTCCCCTCATAGTCCTCATTGGTAATGGTTTCACCATTTTGATTGGTCAGACTAAAATTAGCAATACTATGATTCACTTGAATGTGCTTTACAGAAGCATCTACTAGCTTTGGATTTACATCTGAAGGACTATAGATAGGCAAGCGTTTGTCTACCGAAAGCAACTGGTAAAAAACAACGAGCGTAATTAAAGAAAAAACACCAAATATGATAATTGCTGGTAACGACTTTTTGAATGATTTTGTGACCATTTTTACAAGATTGAATAGTACAAAATTACGGCATAAAAAGATCAAAATGAAGCGATGGCGGATAAATAGAAATAAATCTTTGTTAAAAATACCTGCAGAACTCTTGAGACAGTTTTACAGCTATGAATAAAATGGTACATTTGTCCGATTAAAAAAGACAAAAAACCAAATGGAAATATTAATAAAAGCATCACAGTTTATTTTAAGTCTATCACTATTGATTGTTTTACATGAATTGGGGCACTTTATACCAGCAAAATTATTCAAAACAAGAGTAGAGAAATTTTACTTGTTTTTCGATTATAAATTCTCCCTAGTAAAAAAGAAAGTTGGAGAAACGGTGTATGGTATTGGGTGGATTCCGTTAGGAGGATATGTAAAAATATCTGGAATGATTGATGAAAGTATGGATACTGAGCAAATGGCATTGCCTCCGCAACCATGGGAATTCAGATCGAAACCAGCTTGGCAACGTTTAATCATTATGCTAGGAGGTGTAATTGTAAACTTTGTATTGGGTATTTTTATTTACATTCTACTAATGTACACCTATGGAGAGAACTTTTTACCAAACAACAATGTAAACAGCAAAGGTGGTGTATGGGTGCAAGACTCGCTAGCCATTGACTTAGGTCTACAAACCGGGGACAAAATATTGAGTGTTGACGGTAATGAAATTAGGAAATTCAATAATTTACCCATTGAATTTATCAACGGAAACTCTTATACTTTAGAAAGAGCAGGTGAAGTTATTACCAACGAGATCCCGGTAGATTTTATTTCTAAATTAATAGAAAGAGACAAAAATCAGGGCGCTTTTATTATTCCGAGATATCCTTTTGTTATCGGAGCCATTTCAGAAACTTCTCCAAACCAAGATACAGGCCTACAACCAAAAGATATTATTGTTGGAATTAACGGAACACCAATTACCTATTTCGACGAAGCTCAAGCGCTATTAAAAGCGAATTCTAATCAAGAGATACCGCTCACAATTAAGAGAGATGCAGCAACCCAAGAAATAAATGTTAGTGTGACCAATGAAGGTAAATTGGGCGTTCAAATTGCACGGCTTTCGATGTCTGATTTAGAACGATTGGGCTATTACGAATTAGAAAACAACGACTATACCTTTGCTGAGGCTGTCCCTGCTGGACTGAACAAATCTTGGAGTACTTTAACAGGTTATGTAAAGCAATTAAAGAAAATTTTTAATCCTAGTACAGGAGCCTATAAAGGCTTAGGAGGTTTTATTTCTATCGGAAGTATCTTTCCTTCAGAATGGAGTGCCGAGACCTTTTGGAACATCACCGCATTTTTATCGATCATGTTAGGATTCATGAACTTATTACCAATTCCTGCTTTGGATGGTGGACATGTTGTCTTTACCTTGTGGGAAATGATTACGGGTAAAAAACCTGGAGATAAATTCTTAGAATATGCGCAAGTTACCGGATTTATTGTACTTATTGCCCTGCTACTATTTGCCAATGGAAATGATATTTTCCGACTTTTCAAATAGAACTGAAAAAATAGAAATAAAAAACGAGCTACTAATATTGGCTCGTTTTTTTATGCCCGATACATTTGAGAATCAGAAGTTAAAACCGCCCTCTACACATATAGATAATAACACTTATGGCTGTTCTAAGCGCAAGCGCTAGGAATGAAGCTAACAAAACACTCCGCTTTAATGATAGACAGCATAGACATGGAGTATTGGACTTAAAACGGTAATTTCTTCGCGAAATTATTTCTTCCAAACACCAAAAAAAGCGCTTTTGAATATTGCTATTCAGAAGCGCTTTTGTAGGTTTAAATATTCGTAAGCCTTATGCTTTTCTCAATATTTTTCCTTTTCTTTTGGCCGCTTCATTACGGTCAATTTTATGCTCTGGACGCGTCCATTTTGGCTTTTCTCCTAAAGATTGGAACTCAGAATCTGAGGCTTCCACTGTTTGAGGTTGTACCTTTTTGGTAAATGGTTTTTGTGGATTCAATCCCAGCAAAGCAAACATTTTCATGTCTTCATTTACATCAGGGTTTGGAGTTGTTAGTAATTTATCTCCTGCAAAAATAGAATTGGCTCCTGCAAAGAAACACATGGCTTGTCCTTCTCTACTCATCTGTGTTCTTCCTGCAGACAAACGAACTTGCGTTTCTGGTAATACAATTCTTGTGGTTGCCACCATTCGAATCATATCCCAAATTTCTACCGGTTTTTCTTCCTCTAAAGGGGTTCCTTCAACAGCTACCAAGGCATTAATTGGTGTAGATTCAGGTTGTGGGTTTAGCGTAGACAATGCCACTAACATCCCTGCTCTATCTTCTACATTTTCTCCCATACCAATAATTCCTCCAGAACAAACAGTCACATTTGTTTTTCTTACATTATCAATGGTATCCAATCGATCTTGATATCCTCTCGTAGAAATCACTTCTTTATAATACTCCTCAGAAGAATCTAAATTGTGATTGTACGCATACAAACCAGCTTCCGCCAATCGTTGCGCTTGATTTTCTGTCACCATCCCTAAGGTACAGCAAACCTCCATTTCTAACTTGTTAATGCTACGCACCATTTCAAGTACTTGGTCGAACTCTGGCCCATCTTTTACATTACGCCAAGCGGCCCCCATACATACTCGTGAGCTACCACTTGATTTGGCTCTTAATGCCTGCGCTTTTACTTGATTTACGGTCATCAAATCGTTTCCTTCTACTCCGGTATGGTAACGCGCTGCTTGCGGACAGTATCCACAATCTTCAGAACAACCTCCCGTTTTAATAGATAACAATGTTGACACTTGAACCACATTTGGATCGTGTTGTTTCCTGTGAATGGTTGCTGCTTCATACAGCAAGTCCATCATAGGTCTGTTATATATTTCAAGAATTTCTTCTTTCGTCCAATTATGTCTTACTTCACTCATATATTCAAGTTCATTTAGATTTGCCAAAAATAGGAATAATAAATATACTGTTTAATTATTTACTTAACAAAATAGAAACAGCATTACCTCCAAATCCAACGGCATTGACTAAAATGGTACGCAATTGTCTTGGTTGCTTTTGTTTTGCCGCAAATGGCACCGAAATAACATGTTGATGCAGCAGCATCAAGCTTGCCAATTCTACACTTAAAATACCAGATGTTGCAAAGGTGTGCCCTAGCTTCCATTTGTTGGTTGTTAAAAAAGGAGTCTCTTGACCAAACACTTGTTGTATGGCTTTAACCTCCGACAGATCTCCTTTCATAGTTCCCGGAGCATGCATTACAATGGCATCAACTTTATTTAACTCATGTTTTCCAAGCGCCATTTTCATCGATTTTTGAAAACAGGTTGCTTCTGTAGAAATAGAAATATTATGTTCTAAGATTTCTGTTGCGTATCCAATACCAATAATTTTTGCAATCGCATTCTCTTGAATTCCCTCTTCCAAACACAACAGTGCTGCTGCCTCACCCAACACCATGGTATTCTGCTTTTTTTCTAAATCAAAAGCCCTACATGGATAGGTGTTTTTTTGCTTTGCATAAATTTTCAATGCTTGCATTTGTGCAATTGTAAACCCTGTTAACGCCGCCTCACTTGCACCTACAAGAAACTTTTTTGACATGCCTGAATGAATCCAAGCGATTCCATTTAACACTGCATGCAACCCCGTAGAACAGGTAATCGAATGCGAAATTTCTGGTCCATTGGTTTGTAAGTCATGGGCAACCCAAGAGGAAATATTACCCAATGTAGTGGTTGGAGAACTCAATGTTTCTGCCCGTTTGTGCTGTAAAAAATCTTGGTGATACTTTTCAAACAATGCGGTTGCTCCTCGTGAAGACCCTATATTAATTCCGAAGTTATCTTCAGTTGTCCAATTCGCTTGTACAATGGCCTTTCTAGCCACAAAGAGTGTGTATAAAACGGCATAGTCCAAATTTTTATACTTGGCATCTGATTGCTTTATCTGTTCAATTTCAGCAAGATCTTCTTGTGAAATTTGAGCGACCAATGCAGTGGAATCCTCAAAGGTTCGCTCACTCATAAAATGGGCATCATGAAGATAGTTTTTCCAGATCGTCTCTTGAGTGCTTCCCAAGGCAGACACGGAAGAAATAGCGGTTATTGAAATTGGTTTTTGCAATGCCTAAATTTTTGGTCAAAGATACATTTTCAGTGAAGACTATCTTAAATTATCGCCAAAGAATCTTCAATTACCTGATATACCTTCTCCAATTGTTGATCAGTAATCACATAAGGAGCGAGAATATAAATGGTATTTCCTAAGGGACGCAAACAAACACCATTTTCCATAAAAAAGTGGAACAACTTATAACGTAAGTCTCCGTAACGATCCATTTCTACAGCGAGGTCTAAAGCATAGATGACTCCTAATTGACGTGTTTCTTTTATTTTGGGATGGTTCTTAATACGTGCATCAAAACGTTTATGTGACGCGGTAATTCTTGCGATATTTTGTTGCATCTCTTCAGACTGCAGCAATTCAATTCCGGCCAAGGCTGCTGTACAAGCAACCGGATTGGCAGAATAGGTGTGCCCATGAAAAAAACCTTTCCCTAGTTCATCACTCAAAAAAGCATCATAAACGTTTTGGGTACAACTGGTAATTGCCATAGGTACCAAACCTGCGGTCAATGCTTTTGATAAACAGATGATATCTGGTTGATTGACCAAATGCTCAGAAGCAAAGTTTTTTCCTGTTTTTCCAAAACCCGTCATGACCTCATCTGCAATACACAATACATGGTGTTCTTTTGCGATTGCCAACAAGGCATCTAATAAGGTTCCATCAAACATTTTCATGGCTGCTGCCCCTTGCACCAACGGTTCATAGACAAAGGCTGCTACGTTATTTTCTTTAAGAAGTGCTATAAATTGTTCTTTTACAAGCTCAAAATTCTCTTTTGTTGGGACTTGAATTCTGGCGACATCAATAAAGAAGTCTTCAAAAGGCCCGTTGTAAACAGACAAACCAGAAACTGACATGGCTCCAAAGGTATCTCCGTGAAATCCATCTTCTAAGGCAATGATCTTTCCGCGTTTTTCTCCATTGTTAAAATGGTATTGCAACGCCATTTTTATAGCAATATCAATAGACGTAGATCCATTGTCCGAGAAAAAGAGTTTCTCTTGATTTTCAGGAAGTACTTTGATCAATTCTTCTGATAATTGTACGGCTGGCTCATGAGTAAACCCTGCAAACACAACATGATCTAATTGTTGCATCTGTGCAGCCACTTTATTGGTAATAGTGGCATTGCAATGTCCATACATACAGGTATACCAAGAAGCAATACCGTCGATGTATTCCTTTCCTGCATCATCATATAACACGGCCCCTTTCGCCTTGGTTATTGCCAAGTGATCGGGATGCAACTTGTGCTGTGTTAAGGGATGCCACAAATGTTTTTTATCTCTTTCTTGTAAGGTCATAATCGCGTTGGTCATGCTACAGCTGTTTTGATTGTTTCGCACAAAACAACATGTAGGATGACATTTTATAATTTTTCTAATTGCTCTCTAAACAGGGCTGCATATTCTTTCACAACATTCTGATCAAAATAGGGTTCTTCATCAATACGTCCAATGACCGTAACTCCTGTCATTTTTTTAATAACCGCCTCGGTTGTTGGATGTTCTTCACCTGAAAAAATCACGGCCACCTCAAAGCCTTTTCCCTGCAATAACTGCAGGGTCAATAAGGTGTGATTGATGCTGCCTAAATAATGACGCGACACCACAATAACTTTATAAGACGGCAAGATAAGATCTAGAATCGTATCCGTATCATTCAAGGGTACTAAAACCCCTCCTGCACCTTCAATGACCAGATGATTGTCTGTTGCTGGTGCAACTACCTCTGCTATTTCAATGTGTACATTGTCTATTGCAGCAGCTGCATGCGGACTCATAGGCGTATGCAAGGCATAGCTGTTGGGATGAAATTGAGATTTTTCATTCGACACCAATCGTGCTACTTTTTTAGTATCACAATGATCCAACTCACCTGCTTGTACAGGCTTCCAATAATCGGCTTTCAATGCCTCTGTAACAATGGCTGCAGCCACTGTCTTTCCTACTTCGGTAGAAATTCCTGTTATAAAAAATGTTTGCTGCTTCATTCGACTACAAAATTACGAAGGTTCTCTAGAACTTTCGTTATTTCTTCTTTAGAATTGTAGGCATGTAAACAAAAGCGCAATCGCTCATGTCCTAAAGCAACAGTAGGTGCTAAAATTGCTTTGACATCAAAACCCTTTTCTTGAAGTTCTTGAGAAATAGCTTTGGTTTTCAATGTACCTGGAATAAGACAACAATGAATGGCTGAGGTACTTTCTATAAAGTTCGTTGTAAGTGCTAATCTTGTTAATTCTGATCTAAAAAAAGCAATATTCTCTTGCAGTTTTTGCTGTGCTAACCTTCCTTCAGCACTTCCATGCATCAATGAATCATAGGCCATTTTAATGGTTGCAACAGCATGTGGAGCCAATCCGGTTGTATAAATCAAACTTCGTGAAAAATTAACCAAATATGCCTTCAATTCACGGCTTCCTAAAACCACTGCTCCATGGCAACCTAAGGCCTTTCCAAAGGTAACAATTCGAGCAAACACCTTTTTTTCAAGTCCTAATTCCTGTACTTTCCCAACTCCACCCGAACCAAAAACACCTACCGAATGCGCTTCATCAACCACGAAAAAGGCAGCATACTGTTCAGTCATTTTAGACATTGCAAGCAAGTCTGGTGTATCTCCATCCATCGAGAAAACAGCTTCGGTCACAACATAGACCTCATTGGGAGTATCAGTAACTTGCGAATGACGCTGCAGCAAAGACGCCAGCTCTCCCAAATCATTGTGCTTAAACTTATAGGCTTTCGCATTTGAAATTTGAATACCATCTCGGATGGATGCATGTATCAACTCGTCATATAAAATAATATCTCCTCGCTGCGGGACTGAAGAAAAAAAGCCAATGTTTGCGTCATATCCTGAATTAAAAACCAATGCAGCTTCTGACTGATGAACGTCAGTAAGTTGTTTTTCTATAAGCCCATACAATTCATGATTTCCTGATAACAAACGAGAACCTGTTGCTCCGTTCAACTTTATGTGTTGCGCTACTAAAAACTGATGCGTTGCATCAAAAATACACTCAGACTTTGCAAAACCCAAATAATCATTCGAAGAAAAATCGATTAAAGAGGTAGCAACGCCCAAACTCCTAAACGCCTTGTTTTCTTTTCTAAGGCTGCTCTTATTTGCTAATTTTTTAGGAAATTTCATCACTACAAATGTAGGAAAAAATCTACCCAATTAGCTGCCATCTCACTTAAATGAATTTTATAAAATAACTTTTTAACAATAATTTATTATTGTTTTTCAATAATTTATATACTTTTGTATCCTGTTAAAAACGAAACCAAAAATGAACACCGCTCAGAACTCCCTTCTCGCATGGACAAATATTTCTAAATTTATATTTAGATTTCTTTTTAGTTATTTCATCCTATTTATTCTTCTATTATTCATCGGAAAATTTATTGAAACTCCGCTGCGCTGGTTTTCTTCCAATATTTTAAAATGGAGCGCCGATTTCTCAATAGAAAGTACAGGTAGTGGAGACAGAACCTTTGATTATATTCGATTCATCGTAAACCTACTCATAAGCCTTGTACTACTCATTGTTTGGTCGATATTCGAGACAAAGAATACCTCTTACCAGAAGCTCTTGTATTGGTTCGAATGTACTTTACGGCTCTTCTTAAGTATGGCTATGCTATTTTATGGGCTTGCCAAAGTTTTCAAAGGACAATTTGCTGATCCGAATTTAGAACTATTAGTGCAGCCTGTAGGAGAAATGTCTCCAATGGGGTTGGCATGGACCTTTATGGGACACTCCATGGCGTACAACATTTTTCTAGGAGGACTGGAAATTTTGGGAGGATGCTTCTTACTGTATCGCAGGACTACTCTTTTAGGCAGTATGCTTGTTTTTGGAATCATGATGCATATTTCCTTCATGAATCTTACCTATGACATTCCTGTGAAATTATTTTCTATTCACTTGGTAGCAATGAGTATTATTTTACTGTTCATACATAGAAAACGTATCATCGGATTCTTTTTTACAAACGAAACAATTCGTAAAGAATACTACACAACCCATGTTCATAATAGTATGTTGGTGAAAGGTAGCAAATTCATAAAAAAAACAATCATTATCATGGTAACGTTGGCTATCATCATCCAATGTTTCATTACATTTAAAGCAACTGAACAACTGAGATCGAAGAGTGCATTAAGAGGCATTTGGGAAACAGAGCTATTCATTAAAGATCTGGATACCATTCCTGCTTTATTGACAGACAGGAATCGATGGAGATATTTGATAATTGATTTTAAAAAAGAAGCTATTGTCAAAAAAATGACGGATACCATAGAAAGGTATTCATTCAAAGAAGATACAAACAAAAGAGAAATTAACTTCAGTAATTCATCTCGTTCAGTAGATCAAAAATTTAGTTATTCCCTAGATTCACCAGAAAGACTAGCGTTAAATAACGCCCATACACAAATCATATTAAAGAAGGTACCAACAACGAAATTTAGACTACTCAACAGAAAATTTCATTGGATTAACGAGTCTATTTATAAATATTAAAGAGCCCTTTGATACAACTCTATTCCGAAAAAATGAAGAATACAAATTATAAAATGTGATTTTCAACTATATATAGACCGCATAAACTTGCCTTCAACTATATTTGTAATTACCCCTAACGGCTCATTCAACCATAAACCAATTCAACAAAAAATATGAAAACGAAAAAGTTAATTAAAGTTATGTACGTATTCTCATGGCTAGCGCTCATAGGATTATTCATTAAAACGAGTATCATTTTGGCAAACTATTTTCTGAGTATCTATACTCCTGAAGCTGCATCCAATGTCTATGAAGGAATGAACTTAATTGAATACAGAAATTATAGTTTCCTCCATTATTCATTGCTCGTTGGGTATAAAATTATCTTTTTTTCAACAGAAACATATATCGCTTATTTGGTGATGAAACTGCTACAAAAGCTTGATATCAATGAGCCTTTTAATATTGATTTACACAAGTACATGCAGCGAATCAGTATGGGTGTTTTTTATTTATGGATTGTTGCTATTATACACAATACCCACATGCAGTTTGTTGGTCAAAAGCATCATTTTGAACTGTATTTGTTCTCTAGTGACTTTGTCTTCTTATCTGGAGTCATTTTTATTTTTGCGCAAATTGTGAAACAAGGTGTTTCCATTAAATCTGAAAACGACTTAACCATTTAAACATGCAAACAATCAACACACTAAGACAGCTCATACACGTATTCTACTTTTCTTTAATTACAGTAGCAGCTGGTATGATTCTTTTTTTAAGTACGCTCTATTTCTTTACGGAATCTTTACCTATTTATTTGCAAGGGTATGCCATGCTTTTTCAATTTTTTTCATGGAAAATTCATCTTGTTCCGATAACTACAGGAATCAATTTCATGCTCTTCATTATTGCAATACACGCTCTAAGAAGGTGTACCTCGTCTTTTACTGAATCAGATTTTCACACTGCAGCCGTCATCAAACATCTCAAAAGAGCAGGAAGCCTCTTTATTTTTATTGGGATTTCTGCCCTTTTAGTACTGTGTATCTCTGCGATTCACACACTAGGAATTACGCATAATACATCGCAACTAAATGCCTTCATCCCATTTTTAATTGATGTAGCTGCTGCCATTGATTTAAAGAGTACATTCTTAATTATTATTGGTTTGTTCTTTGTGCTATTTAGCAAAAGCTTTGAACATGCAAATAAACTCAAACAAGAAAACGACTTAACCATATAGCCATACAACTATGAAAAAAACACAGATTTTAAAAAGCATTGTAGATCTTATTTGGATTGTGACAGCTCCCATAGGAGTCCCATTGATCCTTGTATGTATTCCTCTCATTTTATTTTATGACGTTGCCAATTTAGAGCTAAAAATAATGGGCATCGAACTGCTTGTTCAGAGTACATTTTCAAAAATATTGGCAATCCTTTCTCTTTTGAATTTTTTGCTGATTATTTATAGTTTACATCTCTTTCGAAAGTCATTGCGTTACTTTTTAAATACAAAAGTATTTGATGTTTTTGTGATTGATTCATTTCGTAAAATTGGAAATACACTAATCATTTCAGGAGCGGTTGCTGCGCTTATATCGATTACAGGTAGTCTATACTTTGATCAAAAATTAACAATGGAATTGGGAATGAATTCTAATTTGATCCTCATTGGGTTGGGGCTCTTTTTTATGATTTTGAGTGACGCCTTTAACATCGCAAAATCTGCGAAGCATGAAAACGATTTAACCATATAGCCATGGCAATTATTGTACATTTAGACATCATGCTTGCCAAACGAAAAATGAAAAGCAAAGAGTTGGCAGAAATCATTGGTATTACCACCGCCAACCTTTCTATTTTAAAATCTGGCAAGGCAAAAGCCATTCGATTTTCTACCTTAGAGGCTATTTGTAAAGCATTGGATTGTCAGCCTGCCGATATTTTAGAATATGTAGCGGATTAAGTGTTTTTTATGTAGTTTTGAGGGAACTATTTAAAACTAACAGCATGCGTTTTCATACCGTCAAAATTCTATTCGTACTTCTATGTTCTGTATCAATCTCAACAAGTGCACAAAGTTACATCACGTATGATGTTTCGTTTCCAAATGCAGCGCAACATGAGGCTGAGATAAAGGTCTCTTTTACAAAGATTAAAGAAGGAGCCTTTTCATTTAGAATGGGCAGTAGCGCTCCGGGAAGCCAAACCCTGCATGCATTTGCTAAAAATGTATATCGGGTACAAGCCACCAATGGCCAAGGAGAGGCGCTAGTACTTACCCGTCCAAACCCGCATCAATGGCATGTTGAAGCTCATGATGGAACTGTAAACGTAAGCTATACCTTGTTTGGAAATAGCGGTGATGCAATCTACTCCCAAATAAATGAGCAGTACGCCCTATTAAATATGCCTGCTTCTTTTATCTATGCGCCTTCATTATTGGAAATACCCATACAGATAACCCTCAATCTCCCAAAAGATTGGAAGGTGGCCACCCCACTGAAACAAATGTTTGAAAACACCTACTATGCTTCGGATCTAACTTCTTTTATGGACAGTCCAATCGCTTTGGGAAAACATCAAATACGTAGCTTTGAGGCAAGCTCTAACGAGACCACACAAAACATTCATATTGTCTTGAATCATATGGGTAGCGAAGCGGAACTAGACCGCTATGTTGAGGATGTCAAAAAAATAGTAGTACAACAAAAAGCCGTCTTTGGAGAATTTCCAAAGTTCGATCATGGTGACTATTTTTTTCTAGCCCATCACCTACCGCAGATGCGCATGGATGGCGTGCCACATAAAAACGGAAGTGTTTTAACAAGTAGCACACCTCTTGCAGAAGGCCTATTTACAACACACCTCAAGAATGCCTCTCTTCAATTTTTCAATGCGTGGAATGCAGCTCGCATACGACCAAAGTCGGTAAAACAACCTCATTTTGAGACAACAGAGATGCGCGGCGAATTATGGTTTTCCGAGGGATTCTCAGCATACTACAGCAACTTAACACTCGCTAAAACTGGCCTATTAGCGCATGATGCGTACATTGTAGATCTACAAAACACGTTCAACACTGTTTGGAATTCACCTGGACGTTCTTTTTTTAATGCGATAGAAATGAGCTATCAAGCGTC
>JBELGW010000001.1:103711-141846 GCA_042091715.1 Polaribacter sp.
CTATGGAAAAACAGAAACACCATTCACGATAGACAACTTACAAGAATCTTTGAATGCCTATGCAGGAGAACTGTTTGGAAATTATTTCTTTGCGAATTTTATTTACAAAAGTGCCATGCCTAATTACAAAGACCTGTTTGAGCATGTGGGTCTCGTATTAAAGCGAGAGAGTAGCCAAGTCTTTTTGGGGATCACAACAACGGATGGTGTGGTTCAAAACAATGCTCAAATTGGAAGTCCAGCGTACAAAGCAGGACTCAACCGAGGTGACCGCATCCTTGCAATCGACAACTATGTCGTAAGCAGCGATCGTTCTGTAAAGGCAATTTTAAGCAACTATAGTATTGGAGATGCTGTTACCATTCAATTTAGCAGATATGGAGCCCTTAGAAGCGCGAAAGTAACGCTTATCAAAGACCCTAGCTATTCGATTGAAAGCTTTGAAAAAGCGGGACTAGAAATAGGTCCACAAATTTTACAAAACAGAAAAGATTGGCTCAATAAAAAATAGTCTTAGCACTAAAAAAGCCCAAGCATTGCTTGGGCTTTTTTTATGGAAGAACTCCTTATTTACTTCTAGGCATGTCTCTATTCATCTCGGTCATGTCAACACTTGTTGCTTCTTTACCTAGTAGGTATTTGCTAAAGTGATCTGCACGCAACCAGAAAGAGTATTCTGTCATATTTCCAAATCCGTGTCGCTGCCCTGGCATGGTCATGAATTGAAAACGCTTGTTGGCTTTAATCAATGCATTTGCCATACGAATGGTTCCAGCCGGATGTACATTGTTGTCCACATCTCCGTGAATTAATAACAGATGTCCTTTTAAGTTTTTAGCAATCGAGTGATTGGTATCAATTTTATAAGCATGCGTTACTTTTCCTTTTTCGTCAATCTCTTCTTTTACGCCATGGTGTGTTTCACTCCACCAGCTATTGTACACATTGTTATCGTGGTTTCCTGCAGAGGAAACAGCTGCTTTAAAGAAGTCTGGATAGACCAGCATGGCTGCTGTAGACATGAATCCACCTCCTGAGTGACCGTAGATTCCAACTTTAGAAATGTCAATATATTTGTGCTTATTGGCCAATTGTTCTGCAACATATTTTTTATCTGCTAATCCGTAATCTCTAAGGTTTCCGTATCCGTAGTTGTGGTACCACTTCGATCGACTTGGGTGCCCTCCTCTATTTCCTAAAGTAATCACTACAAATCCTACCTGCGCCATGCGATCTACACGATCCATTCTGTACGAAAAGGCTTTGTTTACGGCCTCCGTTTGTGGACCTGGATATACATATTCTAATAAAGGATATGTTTTTGTAGTATCGATGTCAAACGGCTTATACATCACCCCATAAATATCGGTAATTCCGTCTGCTGCCTTCGCTTTAAAAGGCTCTGGAAACTGATAACCCGTTGCAAATAATTGCGACAAATCTGCTTCCTCTAACTTCATGATCAAGCGACCGTCTGCTGAACGCAATTCGGACTTTGGAATGGTATTGACTCTAGAATAGTTCGATACAAAAAAACGATTTGAATCTGCCATACTCGTTCTTGCTGTAAAGTCACCAGGATTTAAGGTTTTTAATCCGGTTCCATTTAAATTGATCTGATACAAGTGCTCATAATAAGGATCTTGTTTTTTATTGACTCCATTGGCCGAAAAATAGAGCGTTCTCGTTTGTTCATCCAATCCAGCAAAGCCATCCACGTGGTAATCACCGTTAGTCACTTGTTTCTTTAAGTTCCCTTCTGAATCGTACAGATAAAAATGCGCCCATCCATCGCGTTCTGCCCAGTGTAGCATTTCTTTTTCATCATTGAATAACAGCAGTGGTCTTGCTTCGATATAGCTATTAAAACGCTCTTCAATAAGCACTTTCGATGCTCCTGTCTCTAGATCAGCCACACAGATGTCTAACTTTTTACGGTCTCTACTGATTACGCTATAGTACAATTTCCCTTTTTTAGAAAGGAGTAACGATGGCTGAAACTCATCATCTCTATTAGACTGCTTGCGAGGTGCTCTAAATACAGAAAGGCTTTGCTGCCTTACCGTATCCAAGGCCACATTTACCATCCCTTTGGAAGGAATGTCGAAAATGACCAACTCCGACTTATAGTATTCTTGTTCTCCAGCCATATGGTACTTGTAGGTTTCCAATACGGGACGCTTGCTTTTTACCGAGTTAATCACCCACAAATCTTTGATATGTCTAGCGTCAGATTTCTGGAAGACGAATTTTTTAGAATCGTGAGACCAAGTTCCCCAAATTCCTTTTTTCTTATCCTTATTTTTAAGTTTGGTTTCGTTGTCTTCACCTCTTGCTCCGCCGCCGTAGCCATAGTTTTCAACACCGTCTTTCGTCCATTGATTCTCAACAATTGTTGAGTCTTTTTCATCTTTTATTGCTTTTTTAAAGTTTTCTTTATCCATCCAATAGATGTTAAAGTCTTTGGAATACAAAACAATAGAGCTATCTGGAGCAATGTTTGCCCACTTTTTCCAAGGTTGCTTTGCTTTCTTCTTAGTGTCTAAAATCGTCAAGCCATTACTCCCTAACCTGTAGGCCAAGTGGTAGACTTTCTTCTCCATTTTGGGCTTTTTTGCTCGTTTCTTTTCCTTCTTCTTATCTTCAGATTTTTTTGTTAAGTCTTCAGCTTCTTCAACAGGTACTTCTTCTGTAGCCGTCACATAAAATTGAATGGTATTCTCGGCAGCGTTAAATTTAAAATCAAATCTCGGCAGGTGTTGCGCATCATAAGGATCTTTTGTGATTTCTGTTAACCATTTCGCCATTTTCACATTATCAAATAGGGGCTTCCTTGTTTTTCTATCTGCATCCACAATGTAATAGTTCGAGCCTTCAGAAGTTTTATACTGGTACCAAAAACGGTTACCTTTTTTTAACCAATGTGGACTCACTGAGGTTGAGTGTACTAATCTTGCTAAATTCTTGGGGGAATATTTAGCTGCTGCTCTATAATTAGGATGAGGCGTTTGTTGTGCTGTCAAAATGTTTGTAATTAACACAAATAACAAGCTCAATTTTATATTCTTCATAAGGTTAGTTTTGATTCTATTGAATAAGGTTTAAAGTTCTTTAAAAGGAACCACATGGCAAAACTTTCCCAATTCTGTTAACACATCTTTAACAAAAAAAAGACCTCATTTACATGAGGTCTTTTTTAAGTCTTATAGTTGTTGAAATTAATCCGCCAATAAAATCACTTTATTATCTTTCATTTCAAGCGTTCCAGCATTTATTGCTAACGTTAATACTTTATCATCGTCTGCATGTGGAACTAGTTTTCCACTTAATTCATTCAATTCTATATGTGATTGTGTATGAATATGAACCTTTACTGTTCCCTGTTTCAATATTGAAACGACAGGCGCGTGATTGTTTAACATCTGGAATTCTCCATTTACTCCAGGAACCGATACTGCATCGACTTCTGATGAAAATAAAATAGCTTCTGGTGTTACGATTTCTAAAAACATAGTTTCAATTGTTTTTAAGCTTCTGCTAACATTTTCTCACCAGCATCAATTGCATCCTGAATTGACCCTCTTAAGTTAAATGCTGCTTCAGGATATTTATCTAATTCACCATCCATGATCATGTTAAACCCTTTGATGGTATCTTTAATATCTACTAATACACCTGGTATTCCTGTAAACTGCTCCGCTACGTGGAATGGTTGTGATAGGAAACGTTGTACACGTCTTGCTCTATGTACAGCCAATTTATCTTCTTCAGACAATTCTTCCATACCTAGAATAGCAATAATATCTTGCAATTCTTTGTAACGTTGTAATAATTCTTTTACTCTGGTTGCACAGTTGTAGTGCTCATCACCTAATACGTCTGCCGTTAAAATTCTAGAAGTAGAATCTAATGGATCTACCGCAGGATAGATACCTAGCTCGGCAATTTTACGCGACAATACTGTGGTTGCATCTAAGTGCGCAAATGTTGTTGCTGGTGCAGGATCTGTTAAATCATCTGCAGGCACGTATACTGCTTGTACAGAAGTAATGGAACCTTTTTTAGTAGAAGTAATACGTTCTTGCATTGCCCCCATCTCTGTTGCCAATGTTGGTTGGTATCCTACTGCTGATGGCATACGTCCTAACAAGGCAGAAACCTCAGAACCTGCTTGTGTAAAACGGAAGATGTTATCTACGAAGAAAAGAACGTCTTTTCCTTGTGCTTCTCCTGCTCCATCACGAAAATACTCAGCTATTGTTAAACCAGATAAGGCTACACGTGCACGTGCTCCAGGTGGCTCATTCATTTGTCCAAATACGAAAGTCGCTTTCGAGTCTTTCATTCCTGATTTATCTACTTTTGATAGATCCCATCCACCATCTTCCATAGAGTGCATAAAGTCATCTCCATATTTGATAATTCCAGATTCTAACATCTCTCTTAATAAATCATTCCCTTCACGAGTTCTCTCTCCAACACCTGCGAATACAGATAAACCTCCGTGTCCTTTTGCAATGTTGTTAATCAACTCCTGAATCAATACTGTTTTACCTACTCCAGCTCCTCCAAATAATCCAATTTTACCACCTTTTGAATATGGCTCAACCAAATCAATTACTTTAATTCCTGTAAATAAAACTTCTGTTGAGGTAGATAACTCTTCAAATTTAGGAGCCGCTCTGTGAATTGGCAATCCGTTATCTCCTTCTTTATTTAAATCTCCTAAACCATCAATAGCGTCTCCAGTTACGTTAAATAGCCTTCCGTAGATATCTCCACCGATTGGCATTTGAATAGGGCTTCCTGTAGCAATAACTTCTTGACCTCTTTGTAAACCGTCAGTAGCGTCCATAGAAATGGTACGCACTGTATCTTCTCCAATATGTTGTTGTACCTCTAATACCAAAATAGAACCATCAGCTTTTTTAATTTCTAATGAATCGTAAATTTTAGGAAG
Organism: Polaribacter sp.; assembly: GCA_042091715.1. Classification (GTDB taxonomy): domain Bacteria; phylum Bacteroidota; class Bacteroidia; order Flavobacteriales; family Flavobacteriaceae; genus Polaribacter. Next base: position 108,672 of record JBELGW010000001.1, read on the forward strand.
TGCAGAATTTTCTGTATTGAATTCCACATCGATTACTGGACCAATAACTTGAGAAACTTTACCTGTTGTTGTAGACATTATAGTATCTAATTAATGTTAGTTATTTTATTTCGTGGGCTTTAACGCCTCTTTTTTGAAGGTGCAAAGGTAGATTATTTAATAAGAATTAAAAAGCGTTTTACGGTTTTTTTACAATAAAAAAAGCCTTGCACAATGTGCAAGGCTTTCCTTTTTTCGTGAGAGAAATATTAGTCGTTTACAACTTTAATTTCAACTCTTCTATTGTTTTCTCTACCTGCTCTTGTTTTGTTAGAGTCACTCGGTTTTTCAGCACCAAATCCTTTTGCAGTTAATCTTGCAGCATCAACACCTTTTCCAACGAAATAAGCCTTTACTGTATTCGCTCTATTTTGAGATAACTTAGCATTTCCTTTTTCACTACCAGTAGTATCTGTATGTCCTTCAATCGAGAAAGATGCTTTTGGAAACTCATTCATCGTTACTGCAATAGCATCTAATCGTTTCTCAACTCCTGCTTTGAAAGAAGTTTCTTCTAGGTTAAACAAGATATCTTTAGAATTCAACGCGATCGACTTCACTGCAGCCTCAGTAATAATAGGCTCTGGACATCCATTGTTAGAAGCAGGACCTGCTTCATTATCGCAATTATCATCTTTATCTAAAACACCGTCACCATCAGTATCAGGCCAAGGACAACCACCATTTTGTGATGGACCTGCCACATTTGGACATTTGTCATCTTTATTTACAACACCATCTGAATCTGTATCTGGACAGCCTCTATTTGCTGCAGATCCTTTTTCATTAGGACACATATCATCTTTATCAGCGATTCCATCTTCGTCAGCATCTGGACATCCGTTTAATGCAGCCAAACCAGCAACAGTTGGACATGCATCTTTACCATCTTGAATCCCATCACCATCTGTATCAGGACAACCATTAAAAGCTTCTAAACCAGCAACTTCCGGACATGCATCTTCTTTGTCATAGATTCCATCACCATCAGTATCTACTCCACCAAATTTAAGGATCAAACCTAATGAATGTTGAATGTGCTCTGCAACTTTGTCAGAAAACCCTGTTTTCACTCCACTTTGAATGTTCAAACCTAAATTCTCAGTAAACCAAAGATTAAATCCGATACCTGTATTCAACATTCCTTCACCGTCATTTGCAATTGAAGTATAGCCTCCTCCTAAATAAATATAAGGATTGAAATGTTTCGATGTACCACCAAATACACTATTGATGAACTTACTTAAATCATACTGAACATTCAAATCAAGAGCATAGTACATCTCGTCAGTATAAACACGTTCTTTTGTAACTTTGTTTAGTGACCCTGCCAACTGCAAGCTAAATCCTTTCTCTAAATACCGCGTAACTGCAAGTCTTGAAATAGCGGGCAAGGTATTCCAATCCTCAGTACCTACATAATCTTTAAAAAACTTTTGGTTATCTGATGCACGTTCCAAATCAACAGTGTTCAAACCAAAACTTATACCCCATGGGTTATTGGAATCCTGCGCATTTACACTCGTAAATGCAACAAGTGTGAACAAAGCTATCACAGCTATTTTTAAATGTTTCATTATCAAATTTTTAAATTAATTTTTCTTTATTAAGTTACAAATGTAAGTTGTTAAAGTTTATTAACAAAGATTTTTAAAGAAAAAAGTTTTATTTTTAAACCACCTCTAAAATCTTTCCAACCTTGACAAAAGCGGCCACTGCCTTATCTAAATGTTCTTTGCTATGAGCTGCAGATAATTGAACCCTAATCCTAGCTTTTCCCTTTGGCACCACCGGAAAAAAGAACCCAATAACGTATATACCTTCCTCTAACAGCATGTTTGCCATGGTTTGAGACAGTTTTGCATCGTACAACATCACAGGAACAATGGCTGCGTCAGCTCCAACTAAATCAAAACCTGCATTTTCCATTTCGCTTCTAAAGTAGTTTGTATTCCATTCTAGCTTATCTCTAAGAGTGGTATCTTCAGAAATGAGATCAAACACCTTCAACGATGCACCCACGATTGCAGGTGCTAGTGAGTTTGAAAACAAATAAGGTCTAGAACGCTGACGTAATATTTCTATGATTTCTCTTTTTCCTGTTGTATAACCCCCCATAGCACCGCCAAGTGCTTTACCAAAAGTACCAGTTACAAGATCTACACGCTCCATTACATTTTTCAACTCAACAGTACCTCTTCCTGTTTTGCCAATAAACCCTGCTGCATGACATTCATCAACCATGACCATAGCGTCATAGGCATCTGCCAAATCACATATCTTATCTAGTTTTGCAACAATTCCATCCATAGAAAAAACACCATCAGTAACAATAATTTTAAAACGATGTCCTGCCTTATTAGCTGCAATAAGCTGTTCTTCTAGAGCCGCCATATCATTGTTTGTATAACGATAACGAGCCGCTTTACATAAACGAACACCATCGATAATAGAGGCATGGTTTAAACTATCAGAAATAATCGCATCTTCTTTTGTCAATAGAGGCTCAAAAACACCTGCGTTTGCATCAAACGCAGCTGCATACAATATGGTATCTTCTGTTTTATAAAATTCAGCTACTTTAGCCTCTAAATTCTTATGAATATCTTGTGTTCCACAAATAAAACGTACCGAAGACATTCCAAAACCATGGGTATCTAATGTGTCCTTTGCCGCCTTTATAACTTCGGGGTGATTTGACAAACCCAAATAGTTATTTGCACAAAAATTAAGCACTTCTTCTCCTGTTGAAATTTTAATAACTGCATCTTGAGACGAGGTTATAATTCGTTCAGACTTGTACAATCCTGCATCTTTAATTTCTTGAAGTTCTTTCTCTAATTGGTGTTTGATATTTCCGTACATTTTTTGTGTTATTTTTTCTACAAAGGTAAATTAAATTTCTTCTATTTTTATTTCATGTCCTAGATAAATGAGCAGTTTTTTCTGCACGCTAATACCCATATCATTCAATACGTTTTCATAGTGCACTAATTGCTGATGATATCTTTTTGAAGGAGCACCTGTTTTATAATCTATAAGTACCACTTCATTATGCGAGGTAAAAACCAACCTGTCTGGGATAATGACACCTCCCTCTTTAGTTGCGATCTCTCTCTCATTGAAAACAACCAATTTTCCCATGTAATACGCTTCTAATTTTGGATGTTGCACCACTGAACAAAGCACACTTTCAATTTCATGCGCCTTTTCAATTTTAAACATCCCAAGATCTAAATAATGAGCGATTACTTTTTTAATATCTTGATATGATAAAATCTTGGAGAACAGCTCATGTATTAAGTTACCGTATTCAATAGCTTCTCCTTGTTCCGTATGCCAAAATTTAGATGCATTTGCCAGCATGTATATATTATGTTGTTGCCAAGGATTACTCACAAATTGATCCTGTATTATTGTCTGTGAACCCATCATCTTCGTATTGCTAACTTTAGTAGAATCTCCAAAAATATAGCAGTTTTTAGTATCATTCCATTCCCCAAGCTGAATGAGATATTTCATAAACACTCCTGATGTATAGTTCGTATTTATTTCTCCTTTCGATGAAATTGATTTTTCTGTGATAACATACAATTGCTCGACCGATCTTGTCAAAGCAACATATAAAAGATTGAAACTATCTAGTTCCAGCTCTTCTCGCTGCAAATGATAGATCTGAGCACCTAGATCTCCCGCATACTTTATATTTTTATCTGCGTTAACGAGCAGACGATCGAATCCTTCAAATTGGTCAACAGACAAACCTGTCATCCATGATTTTGGCTGAATCTGTTGGTAGATATCAATATTATACGGAAATATCACTACCGGAAACTCCAAGCCTTTCGACTTATGAATTGTCATTATTTGTATGGCATTCTGAGCTTCAGGAGCTACTATACTTTGCTTTGCTCTTTTAACTTCCCAGTACTCTAAAAACTGCTGAATATCAACACCTTTTTGTTGCTGCTCAAAGACCACATCCAAAAAAGACTGAACATATGCATCAGAAAAAATAGCCAAACGAAACGCTCGAATAATTTCTTCTACTTTTTCATAAAACGGAATTTGACGAAAATTATCAAAATCAAAATCGACTCCAAATTCTGCTATACTGGTAAAAAAGGTATTTTCTTTTTTGAGATCAAAGCAGGAAATAAAAGCATGAATATCTTTCGATACTTTTAAATGTGAATGCAAAAAGTAGAGCAGCTCAACCCAAGCTGCGTGGTCATTTGAATGTTGAATGACCTGTAAGAAATTTATGATAAAATTTACTTTAGGACTGTTTTGAATGAGCAATGTCTCTGAAGAAACAATAGCAACTCCATTCTCAGATAAATAATTTGCAATTGCCACACCTTCTTTTTTCTTTCGAACTAAAATACAAACATCTTTTCTTGAAAACTCAGGATCCAAATTAAGAATTGTTTCCAAAACTCTTTTGGCATATTTTGTATCGATTGCTTCTTTACCGGATTCTTTCTCTAAAAAATCAACTGAAACAAACCCTCCAATTTTACCTGTTGACTTTTGAGTATTTCCTTGCTCAAAAAGTTTTTGATACATTGGATTTTGAAAATAACTTGCTACATATTGAAAAAATGAATTATTAAAATTGATTACCTCGCTGTAACTTCTATAATTTGTCTCTAATCCTTTTACTTCTTTACCTATCTGAAAGGGGTTCGCCGCTGTATCATTTTGAAGTTCTGAACCTAATTTTATAAATTGCTCTGCCCGACCTCCACGCCAGCGATAAATGGCCTGCTTTGCATCTCCCACTAACAACAAATTACTTTGTTCTTGAGCCAAGGCATTATCAATTAATGGAATTAAATTTTGCCATTGCAATACAGAAGTATCTTGCATTTCATCAATAAAGTAATGCATGAATTTCTGACCAACTCTCTCATAAATAAAAGGCGCCGGCTCCCCTTTTATATTGCTATAAATCAATTGATTAAATTCAGAAATTAAGCGAATATTGTGTTCTTCTTTTATCGCAGATAATTCTGAGTTTATTTTTGTTAGAACAGCCAAAGGAATGATACTTTTTAACACCAATTTACTCAAAACATACTGCTCGTAAAGGTTCTCAGATTCGGCATACAAATCGAGCAATTCAGGGAGGATCTCTTCAATAGAAGCCTTCACTTCATCTGATTTTGATTTGGCATAAAACAACCGTTCTTCTATCCGTTTCTTTAAAACTGACTCGTCAAAAAATTTCGCTTTATCTAATTCCTGTAAAGCACTAAAATGCTTTGGTAGCATAGACCGATAGAAATCTTTATGATCAAGATGCGCCCCATCAATAATGCTCAATCCGTTCTTTCCTATTTGCTCAAATTTTAAATGCAGGTCTTTTTGAGCTTTTATCAGTTTGTTTTTTAGCGATGTAAAATCACCTATGGTTTTGTTTTTTAGCGTTTCGAAATGTTTCGCATCTTCGTCATTTAGCAGTACTTTGGCAAAATCGTTCAAGTCTAGAGAAATGTCCCAAGATTTATCCTCTTTCGCTTTTTCTAAAGAGAAGTCAATGAGCGTTTTGGTTATCTCTTTTTCAATGCCTATTTTAGAAATTAAAACTGCCACCGCTTGCTGCAATAAAGCTTCTGAATCCAACTCAACTTCAAAGTTCAATGTTAGTCCCAAATCAAAGGCAAAACTTTTGATAATTTTATGTGTAAAACTATCGATGGTAGTGATACCAAAAGCACTGTAATTTCGCAAAATAGTTTCCAATATTTTTCGACTCCTATTTTGTATTATTTCTTTTTCTAATCCCGTTTCCTCCTGCAGCTTTTGAAGCAGATCATTTTCATCACCCTCAGAAAACAGCTGCAAATTATCTAAAACTCGCTGCTTCATTTCTGCAGCAGCCTTATTTGTAAATGTAATTGCTAAAATACGTTGAAAAATATAGCTATCGGAGGTGTTCAAAACGACCTTCAAATACTCTTTAACCAAAGTAAATGTTTTTCCACTTCCGGCAGAAGCATTGTATACCTGAAAATTTGATTGGTTTTTCACAACTATATTTTCATGCAAAATAAGTGTTTTTTAAAGAAGAGACAAGAGTGTATATAGATTAAAACCTACCCTCTAAAAAGAAAGAAATCATCTTTTATTGATTCTATTTGAGAATCGTCATTTGTGATAATATAATCAATAGCTTTGTCTGTAAAAACTCGACCCTTATCAGTTAACGAAACAATATTATCCTGAACCGAAATCATATTGTTTCTAAAAGCCAAATCTAAAACAGATTTTGAGCGTACTTTTTGCCAATTTATATGCTCATTTAGATGATTAATATGTCGTTCTTCGACCTCTGAATGATTGCTTAAATGCAATAAAAAAGTGAGTAAGGAAACCTCTATTTGCTGCTGCCTGTTGCGATATAATGCAGAAACAAAACCTCTTTTGGGAGCAAACAAATACACTAAAAAAAACACAATCCCCAGTATTGTAGTCATTGAACCAGCTATTGAAACATCTAGCGCATGCGCGAACCAATATCCTGAAATCGCTGCAAAAACACCGAAAAAGACCGACAAAACCAGCATTTTCATCAAATTATCTGTCAATAAATAAGCTGTTGCAGCTGGCGCAATCATCAAGGCTACAACTAAAATAGCACCAACAGCATCAAAAGCACCAACAGTTGTAATAGAAGCAACACTCATCAATCCATAATGTAAAACAGCCGGAGAAAACCCTAAAGCAGTTGCCAAACCTGCATCAAAGGTACTTATTTTCAACTCTTTAAAAAAAGCAAACAACAAAGTCAATACCATCAACAAAATACTACCGATAATCCACAAAGACTTCGGACCCAGATCTAATTCACTGATTATCAATCTATCAAAAGGAGCAAAGGCCAATTCACCCAACAAGACCGCATCTGTATCCAGATGTATGTCATTTGCATTTTTAGCAATAAGGATTACTCCAATGCTAAACAACGCAGGAAACACCAACCCTATTGCTGTATCTTCTTTCACCAATCTGGTCTTCTGAATAAACTCTACCAACACCACCGTTATAATTCCAGACAAGGCAGCCATCACTATGAGTAAAGGAGAACCCAAATCATGTGTTATAAAAAATCCAATAACCAAACCCGGTAAAATCGAATGACTGATTGCATCACTTATCAAAGCCATTTTACGCAACACTAAAAAAGTTCCGGGAATAGCACAAGCTACAGCAACCAAACTAGCTATTAATTGTATTTCTATTTGAGCACTAGTCATCTGCATCAAGTTGTTGGTTGTATAAATTTGCAGCAAAATGATAACCTTTTTTTGTCATTGTCCACATTTGACCGTCAACACATATATACTCTTTGTTCTCTAATTTACTCAAAGACCTCCTCGTATAACCTTGAAAATTATTCAAAATTTTAATCGCGTGCGGATGTGATATTTCCTCATGCCCTTTGACAATTTCAAACATAAAAGCCAATGTTTTATGTAATTTTAAATCGTTTCTACTCTGTATAAAACGAATCTGCCGAAATAACAAACCTCTTATTGGAGAAAAAACAAAAGAGAAAACAACAAAAATTGCTGCCACCAAAACAATCACAGGACCTGTAGATAAATTATTTTGACTTGCACTAATTGCCGTTCCCACAACCCCTGAAACAGCTCCAAAAGCTGCTGCTAACACCACCATTACACCCAGACTATTTGTCCATTGCCTCGCTGCAGCAGCAGGCGCTAACAACATGGCACTCATTAAAACAACTCCAACCGTTTGCAATCCTAAAATTATTGCCAACACAATAAATGAGGTAATTAGAATCTCTATCACTTTCACATTAAAACCAAGTGTTTTAGCATACTCCGCATCAAACAAGAAAATTTTAAATTCTTTCCAGAAAAATAAAACAACCCCTAACGAAACCAATGCCACACCAGCCATAAGATAGACATCTCTGGCTAACAATGTTGCTGCCTGACCAAATAAAAAGGTATCTAAACCCGATTGATTTGCATTGGGTTGCTTTTGAATATAACTCAGCAACAACATCCCAAACCCAAAAAAAACAGACAATATTAACCCAAGAGCAGTGTCGGATTTCAAGTGAGTTCGCTTGGTAATCCCTCGAATCCAAGAAGCACCAATTAAACCACTAATCAACGCACCTATCAACAGTACGATTGTTTCTTTTGTTCCCGTAATTAGAAAAGCGATTGCAATTCCCGGCAATGCCGCATGTGAGATTGCATCTCCTAGTAAGCTTTGTTTTCTCAATACCGCAAAGCTACCTAACATTCCACAAATTGCACCCAAAACAGCAGTACCTAAACTGATTATTCTTAAGGTATAATCGTTAAAAAGCAACTCAAAATATTCTTTAAAGCTCATTTTCTTTGTGCTATTAATTTACTGCTGTACACTCACTTTGTAGTTAATTCCGTAGGTTTTGGTTAAATTATCATCATTAAAGATTTCTTTTACCGGACCCGTTGCAATCTTTTTCACATTCAAAAAAGTAACCCAATCAAAATACTCAGGAACTGTTTGTAAATCATGATGCACAACAACAACTGTTTTTCCAGCCTTACGCAACTCTTTTAAAATATTGATGATTGCTATTTCTGTAGTTGCATCCACACCCTGAAAAGGTTCATCCATAAAATAAATAGCAGCATCCTGTGCTAAAGCTCTGGCTAAAAACACGCGCTGTTGTTGTCCTCCAGACAACTGACTAATTTGTCGATCTTTAAAAGCCAGCATTCCTACTTTCTCTAAGGCTTCTAAAGCTACTTTCTTTTCTCTTTTTCCTGGCCGTTTAATCCAACCTAAACTTCCGTAGGTCCCCATTATAACTACATCTAGAGCTGTTGTTGGAAAATCCCAATCTACACTCCCTTTCTGAGGAACGTAACCCACCAATTTTCGCTGATTTTTATACGATTTCCCATAAATAGCAACACTCCCTGCGATAGGATCAATAATCCCTAAAATAGCCTTTATTAAAGTTGACTTCCCTGCTCCATTTGGACCAACAATTGCCATCATAACTCCTTCTGGAATCGCTAAATCTATATCCCACAATACGGGCTTATAATTATATGCAACAGTTAAATCGTCTACGGCTACTGCCAGTTTCTGTTGTTCCATATTAGTCTTGTAATGAATGTATGATTGTTTTCACATTGTGTTTATACATCCCTATATAGGTTCCCTCCAATGTACCTTCATCACCCAGGGCATCAGAAAACAAAGTGCCCCCTATTTCTAGTTGGTGCCCCTGAGACCTCACAGACTCCTGTAAAGCCTCTAAAGTTCTTTTAGGAACAGAGCTTTCCACAAAAACTGCATGTATGTTTTGCGCTATGATATACGACGCTAATCTCTGAACATCTTTCACGCCTGCTTCGGTTGCTGTAGACAAACCCTGTAACCCCACCACATTAAATTTAAATGCTTTTCCAAAATAATTAAAAGCATCATGCGCAGTGACCAGTATTCTTTTCTCTAAGGGTATTCGGTTAATACTGGTGGAAATCTCTAACTTTAAAGAAGCTAATTTCCCCAAATATATGTCACCATTTTTCTTATAAAAAGCTGCATTCGCACCATCTAATTCTGACAACTGGCCTACAATGTAGGTTGTTATGATCTCCCAGTTCTGAATATCAAACCATATATGCGGATCATAATTTGAAGCAAAAAATTCAGAGACTAGTAGCGTATTCTTATCAATCGCATCAGAAACAGCAATCGCTTTTTTATTCTGAAAATGCATTTTCTCAAACACCTCTTCTAGTTTTCCTTCTAGATGAAGTCCATTATAAACAACAACATCTGCATTGAAAAGCTTATTTACGTCTCCTTCGCTTGCTTTGTATAAATGAGGATCAACTCCAGGCCCCATCAATCCACTAACGTCAATTTTGTCTCCTCCAATATTCTTCAACAAATCTGTAATCATGGTTGTAGTTGTGACAACCTGAAGCCTTTCTTTTGTCGATGCTTCTTTTTGCTTACAACCCAAAAAAACAATACAGAGCGCGATGTGTAGATACTTCTTCATTCTTTAACTTATCTTGATTTCCTTTACTAGTAAATTCTCTGCAACCTCATGGGTTATCAACAACTCTACCCCATTGATACATATCAACACAGAACTATCAAAAGGCTCAATGTGCAGCACCTTAATCATATGACCAATAGCGATTTTCTTTTTATTTAAATACCTCAAGAAAGTATCTGAAGAATCTTTAACGGCCAACAAAATGGTTTCATCATTTTCTTGCAGTGCTGATAACTTGACCTTCTTTCTTACCGTGATACGACCTTCTTTGTCTGGAATAGGATCTCCGTGCGGATCCAACGTAGGAAAACCTAACAATGCATCTATCTCGTCAATTAATTTTGACGATTTAATATGCTCTAACTGCTCCGCTACATCATGCACTTCGTCCCACTTAAAATTTAATTTTTCCACTAAAAAAACCTCCCATAAACGATGCTTTCTTATAATTAACGCTGCGATTTTTTCTCCCTCCGAAGTCAAGCTAACCCCCTGATATTTACGATATACAAGCACCTGTTTATCAGCCAATTTCTTTACCATATCTGTAACAGAAGACGCTTTAGTAGCTAACCTCTTTGCAATAGCATTCGTACTAACTCCTTTTTTCGCAAGCACCCCTAAATGATAAATTGCTTTCAAATAATTCTCCTCTGAAGATGTAAACATAAAGTCTCTATTATAGGACAAATATACTCTTTTTTTGAGTTACATAAAATAATTTTTAGCTGCGGCTAAAAATTATTTTATCTTTGCGAAAAAATAAACAAATGAAAATTTTATTGAACGTTGTATGTCTATTATTTATGGGCACAATGTCCGCTTGGTGTCAAACGAATAACATTTCGGGGAAAACCACATCAAAAGGAAAAGCACTACCCTTCGCAAACATATACCTAAGCAACTCAAAATTAGGCACATCATCAAATTCATATGGGGTATTTGAACTAAAAAATATACCAAACGGAACTTATACTATTATTGTGAGTAGTATTGGCTACAAAACCAAAAGTATGAAAATCTCATTTTTTGGGAATCAAAATATCACTCAAAATTTTGACTTGAACGAAGACAATGTATTAGACGAGGTTGTAATTTCTGGAACTTTAAATCCAGTTACAAAAACAAGCAGTCCAGTTGCTGTTGAAGTCTACAGTAAGAGTTTTTTTAAAAAAAACCCGACTCCTTCTGTTTTTGAATCCATGCAAAACGTCAACGGAGTTCGCACACAATTGAACTGCAACGTTTGCAACACTGGAGACATCCGTATTAATGGCTTGGAAGGTCCTTATACTTTTGTTTTGATTGACGGAATGCCCATTGTTAGTGGTCTTTCTACGGTCTACGGTTTGACAGGAATTCCTCAATCATTAATAGAAAGAGTAGAAATTGTTAAAGGTCCCGCATCTACCTTATATGGATCAGAGGCTGTTGGCGGAATCATAAACATCATCACTAAAAAACCTTCAAATGCACCAGCTTTAGCAACCGATGTATATACAAGTTCTTGGGGAGAGCTAAACACCGACATTGGTTTACGTTATAAAGCTTCTCCTAAAGTTAATGGTTTGTTAGGTGTTAATTATTTCAATTTTCAAAATAGAATTGATAATAATAATGATAATTTCACAGATTTAACCTTACAAAATAGAATTTCAATTTTCAATAAAATAAACATTGAAAGACAAAACAACAGAGTTTTCAGCATCGCTGCACGTTACGTTTATGAAGACCGCTGGGGAGGTGAGTTGGACTGGGAAAAAAAGTTTAGAGGGAGTAACATAAAATACGGTGAGAGCATCTACACAAACAGATGGGAAACCTTTGGAACCTATGAATTACCAACCTCAGAAAACATCAATTTTCAATTTAGTGCTAATGGACACTATCAAGATTCTTATTACGGCACAGATGCTTATGATGCTGAGCAATTCATTGCTTTCGGGCAATTTGTATATCATAAAAAAATAGAATCAAAGCACGACATCCTGTTGGGCTTGGCCTACAGATACACCTTTTATGACGACAATACCTTTGCAACTTTCGAGGATGACGGCTTTACAAACAAGGCTTCAAGAACCCATTTACCAGGTATTTTTGCTCAAGATGAAATTTCATTGACCCCACAACACAAGCTATTGCTTGGCGCAAGACTCGACTACAACAGTGCACATGGTCGCATTTTTTCACCGAGACTAAATTATAAGTGGAACACTAAAGACAATAGCAATATTCTTAGATTTAGCATTGGAAATGGTTTCAGGGTAGCCAATATTTTCACAGAAGACCACGCTGCGTTAACAGGTGCAAGAGAAGTTGAATTTGAAGGAGCATTGAAGCCTGAAACCTCTTGGAACACCAACATGAATTTCGTGAAGAAAATAAATACCGAAAATACCTTTATCACCATCGATGCCAGCGCATTCTATACACGTTTTGAAAACAGGATATTACCCGATTACGAGAGTGACTCCAATAAAATTATATATGCAAACCTGGAAGGCTACTCAATCTCAAAAGGGATATCACTCACCACAGACATCATCTTTACGAATGGATTATCTATGAATTTTGGCGCAACTTTAATGGATGTTTCCATCATAGAAGACGATATTAAAACAAGACAATTACTAACAGAAAGCTTCAGTGGCGTTTGGTCTATCACCTACAAATTCAATCCTAGTTTTTCTTTAGATTATACAGGAAACCTTTACGGACCAATGCGTTTACCTTTGCTTGGAGATAATGACACAAGAGCAGAATTTTCTCCATGGTATAGCATTCAAAACATTCAATTCACTCAAAAAATAAAAACAACTTGGGAATTGTATGGAGGCGTCAAAAACCTATTAAATTTTACTCCTGCAGCCAACAGTATTAATAGCGCAGACAATCCTTTTGACATTGGAATCGACACTGAATTGAACCCAGAGAAAGCATTCGACCCAAGCTATGTATACGCATCAAACCAAGGGGTTAGAATGTTCTTAGGCCTGCGTTATACTATTTTTTAACCCTAAACAAACCTTGTGACATCAATGAAAAACCAGGTGCTTTTTTACATTCTATTCGGAACTCTAACTGTTTTCTCACAGCCTGAATCTAATGCACTCAGAATCTTTAGTTTCTCTGAAGTTGAACAATTGCAGCGAAAAATACCAAAACCCGTTGTTGTGTTTTTGCATACGGATTGGTGTAAATTTTGTCATGCAATGAAAACAACCACGCTTCGCAACGAAAAAGTGATTCGCTTGCTAAACGATTCTTTTTACATGATCATGCTGAATGGAGAAGAAAAAAAAGATATTGTTTGGTTTGGAAAAAAGTTCAAATACAAGCCAACCGGAACAGATACAGGAACGCATGAACTAACGACTGCATTAGCTTCAATCCAAGGGAAAATTAGCTACCCTACAACAACCATCTTAAACTCAAAAATAGAGATTGACCTGCAAATAGGAGGCCATGTAGACAGCAAATCTATGCAAGTAATTTTAAAAAAATATCTTTCCCGGCAGAATTAACATTCCGTAACCCAAACCAAATTGACACCTAGCTGGCACCAAACAAGCTCACAAAATAAGGATGCTACGACAATTATAAAAACCGCTAGTTACGATCGTTCCACAACCTAGAAACTAGTGTTCGCGACTTTAGACTATACACCAAACCCATAGAGAAATAGACATGAGAACGCATACTTAATGCTGTTTTTAAAGTGGATTTGTACGACAACTGTGGCTGCAGTCCAAATCGAGGTAATAGCCAAAAGATGGCACCTCCACCAATATTCACTGTAGGGGTAACCTCGCTATTTGCACTTATAAAACTAGTTCCAGCATACACATAAGGCACCAAGTTTTTGCGGGAATTTCTAAAATCATATCGTGCACCAAGATCAAATGAGGTATACTGTACGGAATTGGAAAAAAATCCAGGAACCTTTTTAAAAAGTCCAATAGACAGCCCAACATCGAGAGTAACTCCGTTGTAAAGATAGCGAGAAACATTTAATTGGGGAATTTGAAAGGTATAGCGTTCTCCAACCACTTGAGCATCCGTATCGGAATACTTAGCAAATGCTACAGCTGAACTAACAGTCCATTTATTATCTGCATGCTGACCAAATGCTTGTATACTCAATCCCATAAAGACTAAAAAAAATTTAACTGATTTCATTATTCTTTTTTTTTTACAAATATGAAGTTTTTTATTGAGTTATTGTGGAATTTTACATACTTATGGTAAATTTGTGCAAATTTTATAGATTTGAGTAAACAGATCATTGTAAATCATTACAAAAAATCTGCATTAACTGAGCAGATTTTAAAAGAGTTACAGCACGACAAACACCATTTTCAAATTACGAATTTGGTGGGTTCTTCGCTGTCTTTTGTCATTTCTGAAACTTTTAAGAAAGTAGAAAAGCCATACCTCTTGGTCTTTAATGATAAAGAGGAAGCTGCTTACTATTTAAACGATTTAGAACAATTGCTCGGAGATAAAAATGTTCTTTTTTACCCGGGGTCTTATCGGAGACCCTACCAAATAGAAGAAATAGACAATGCGAATGTCTTGTTGCGCTCAGAGGTTTTAAATAGAATAAATTCTAGAAAAAAACCAGCGGTAATTGTAACGTATCCAGATGCTCTATTTGAAAAAGTAGTTACAAAAAAAGAACTGGATAAAAACACATTAAAAATTGGGATAGGCGACCATATATCGCTCGATTTTGTAAATGAAGTCTTATTTGAATACAACTTTAACCGGGCTGATTTTGTTACTGAACCAGGTGATTTTTCTGTTAGAGGAGGTATAATAGACGTGTTCTCTTTTTCAAATGACGAACCCTATAGAATTGAGTTTTTTGGTGATGAAGTAGACAGCATAAGATCTTTTGATGTTGAAACACAACTCTCCAAAGAGAAACTCAAAAAGGTAAGCATTATGCCAAATGTAGAAAACAAATCACTACAAGAAAGTAGAGAAAGTTTTCTAAAGTACATTGCTTCAAACACCGTCATCTTTACCCAAAACAAAGACACAATTATTGGCAAACTCGACACCTTTTTCTCAAAGGCTTCTGAGGCTTTTATGGAGCTCTCTAAAGAAATTAATCATGCGGATCCATCGGAGTTATTTTGTAATGGTGCTTTTATTAAAAATCAGTTGAACGATTTCACCTTAGCAACTATCAATCAGCCAGAAAAAGCACAGACAAAAACAAATATTCGCTTTAAAATTAGCCCTCAACCTTCTTTTAATAAGCAATTTGACCTGTTAATAAAAAATTTAAATAATTATTCAAAGCAAGGGTACTCAAATTATATTTTCTGCGCAAATGACCAACAAGCACAGCGCTTTCATGATATTTTTAATGATATAGAACAAGTTGTTGATTACCAAACAATTGTTTTCCCGCTGCATCAAGGGTTTATAGATGCTACTGCGAAAATTGTCTGTTACACAGATCATCAAATTTTTGAACGCTACCATAAATTTCGATTAAAAAATGGATATGCAAAGAAACAGTCCATCACGCTAAAAGAACTCACAAATTTAGAGATTGGAGATTATGTAACACACATGGATCATGGGATTGGAAAATTTGGAGGTTTGCAGAAAATTGATGTCGAAGGGAATAAACAAGAAGCCATAAAATTAATTTACGGTGACCGAGACATCCTATATATTAGCATTCACTCATTACACAAAATATCTAAATTCAATGGCAAAGACGGCAAGCCTCCTAAAGTATATAAATTAGGTTCTGGTGCTTGGAAAAAGATAAAACAAAAAACAAAAGCTCGTGTCAAACACATTGCTTTTAACCTCATCAAGTTATATGCTAAAAGAAGACTTGAAAAGGGTTTTAAGTTTGGGCCAGACACGCATATTCAACATGAATTAGAGGCCAGTTTCTTATTCGAAGATACTCCAGATCAATTTACAGCAACACAAGATGTCAAGGCTGATATGGAGAAGGAACAACCCATGGATCGCTTGGTTTGTGGAGATGTTGGCTTTGGAAAAACAGAAGTTGCTATTAGAGCTGCCTTTAAAGCCGTAGACAATGGAAAACAAGTAGCTATATTAGTTCCGACAACGGTATTGGCCTTTCAACATTTTAAAACCTTTAGCACTCGCTTAAAAAACTTCCCGGTAACTATAGATTATTTAAACAGATTTAGAACAACAACTCAGAAAAACGGTGTGATAGAGGGAATTTCTAATGGCTCTGTAGATATTGTTATTGGAACTCATCAACTTACAAATAAGCGCATCAATTTCAAAGATTTAGGGCTACTTATCATTGATGAAGAACAAAAATTTGGAGTTGCTGTTAAAGACAAATTAAAAACGATTAAAGAAAATGTAGACACCCTCACCCTCACTGCAACACCAATACCAAGAACACTGCAATTCAGTTTAATGGCAGCAAGAGATTTATCTGTGATCAATACAGCACCTCCAAATAGACACCCCATAGAAACTCAAGTAATTCGCTTCTCTGAGGAAACCATTAGAGATGCTGTTTCTTATGAAATTTCTCGAGGAGGGCAGGTATTCTTTATTCACAACAGGATTGAGAACATCAAAGAGGTGGCAGGACTATTACAACGCCTTATACCCAGTGCAAAAATTGGTATTGGTCACGGACAAATGGAAGGCAAAAAATTGGAAGAACTCAT
Source organism: Polaribacter sp. (assembly GCA_042091715.1). Lineage (GTDB taxonomy): Bacteria > Bacteroidota > Bacteroidia > Flavobacteriales > Flavobacteriaceae > Polaribacter. The sequence continues at coordinate 125,460 of JBELGW010000001.1, forward strand.
GCTTGGCTTTATGAATAATGAGTTTGATGTTTTGGTTTCCACTACCATTATTGAAAGTGGATTAGATGTGCCTAATGCAAATACAATTTTCATCAACAATGCAAATAATTTTGGCTTGTCTGACTTGCATCAAATGCGAGGGCGCGTTGGGCGATCTAACAAAAAAGCCTTCTGCTATTTTGTAACGCCTCCTTATCATATGATGACAGACGACGCCAGAAAACGTATTGAAGCATTGGTGCTGTTTTCTGATCTAGGAAGTGGATTAAATATTGCAATGAAAGATCTAGAAATTCGTGGTGCTGGAGATTTATTAGGAGGTGAGCAAAGTGGATTTATCAACGATATTGGATTTGACACCTATCAAAAAATACTGAGTGAGGCAATTGATGAATTGAAAGAAAATGAGTTCAAAGAACTATACCCTTCAGACAAGTCAAAACCCAAAGAATTTGTAAAAGAAGTACAAATAGATACAGACTTTGAAATCTTATTTCCTGACGACTATGTGAACTCTATCTCAGAGAGACTTAATTTATACAATGAATTGGCTAGTTTAAAAGAAGAAGCTGCATTGATTCAATTTGAAACGCGCTTGATGGATCGTTTTGGAGAGCTTCCTATTCAAGTTGTTGACCTATTAGACAGCGTAAGAATTAAGTGGTTGGCAAAAAAATTAGGATTAGAAAAAATCATCTTGAAGAAAAAACGGATGATCGGTTATTTTGTTTCTGATCAACAAAGCGCATTTTACCAAACGGAAGATTTTACCAAAATGCTAAAATATGTACAACAGAATAGCAAAAGTTGTGTTATGAAAGAAAAGGAAACTAAAAACGGACTCCGTTTGCTCATTACCTTTATTCATATTGACTCGATCGCTAAAGCCTTGGGAATTCTAAAAGCAGTTTAATTTGAAAAACAAGCATCTCAAACATATTTTCGAGCTCTTACTCGCTACACTTTTTATAAGTACCTCTGGAGTTTTAGGCAAGTATATTGAAATGCCTCCTCCTGTGATTGTATGGTGGCGTTCATTTTTAGCAATGCTCTTTTTATTTATCTATTGTAAATACAAGCGAGTCAATCTTAAGGTTCGGTCTTTCAAAGATATTGGAACTTTCGTAGTAGGGGCTGTTTTTATGGGGGCACACTGGATCACTTATTTCTATGCACTAAAACGATCAAATGTTGCACTAGGAATGCTATCTCTATATACATTCCCTGTAATTACGGCTTTGTTAGAACCCGTCTTTTTAAAAACAAAATTCAACCCAATTCACATTGTTTTAGGAATGATTGTTTTGTGTGGAATCTACATATTAGCTCCAGAATTCAATCTAGAAAGCGCACACATGCAAGGTATTGGATTCGGATTAATTTCTGCGCTTTGTTATTCACTAAGAATTATTATTATGAAGCAACAAGTCGAAGTGTACAATGCAACTGCATTGATGTTTTACCAAGTACTATTCATCAGTGTTTTATTAATTCCGACCTTATTTTTCATGAACACAGCCAACATAGAAACACAATACCCCTATGTACTTTTACTAGCGCTATTAACCACCGCCGTTGGACACACACTAATGGTTAAAAAACTAAACTACTTTTCAGTTTCAACAGCGAGCATTATAAGCAGTGTTCAGCCCATTTTTGGAATCATACTTGCTTTCTTATTCTTGAGCGAAGTCCCAAGATTGAACACCTTTTTTGGAGGCTTATTGATTTTATCTACTGTTCTTATTGAAAGTGTTCGGTCCAAAAAGAAAAACTAAACAGTGCCAATATCGAGATAATTTCGCTTGACAAAAACTAAAATAGTTTCTAAAATTTCGCCCATATTTTTGCACTTTTTAAAAGCTGTATCATTGGTAAAAACACCCACCTCTTTTTTCAGTCTTTCAATATGATCATGGTAAGAAATAACATCGTTTTTCATGCAACCTATCAGCTCCGTAATTCGATCGTACGAACTAATCATACGTTTCGCAATGATTGATCTTTCTTCTACCTTATATTGATCAATAGAGGTTGGTTGTAATTTTTTAAGGACCATATCCACCATTTTCTGGTTCTCTTTAAAAAATTGTAAGTTGTACACTTTCAGTTTCCCTTCAAAGGATTGCTGATCAAAATCTATGGGTCTAATTTTATAAACAACATGATCGAAATCATGGGTTGGTACAATGACATAATTGTAGGAACGCATATCTCCAAGCAAACGAATCATGCAACGTTCGTTAAATTTCACAAACTCTTTTGCGATTTGTGCTTTTTCTGACTCCGTGCAACTTGGTAGCATTTCTTTGATAAAAACATCTCCAGGTATACCAGCAATATGCTCTTCTATCAATGTATTCTTATATACTAAAAAGTTTAAATTATGAGGAGATAAAATATGTTCTAGTTCCAATCCATAAACACGAGAGGCATCTGTCTTCTTCACATAAAAATAGATGTAATTATCATTCAATACATTTCTAATTTTAATTCTGAATGGCTTTGAATTTCCAAAAGTACAGTAGTCTACAGCATCAACACTCAGATACTTAATCGCATCTTCATTTCCATTAGAATGCAAGATTGTATAAATCTTCTTTAAACTCAAATCAATCTCTTTTCGCTCATGTTCTGCGTAATATGTACGCACCCATAGGGTATCTTTGTCATTTTTATCATAGACAACAACAGAGCCTTGAAAGCGTAACAAGTCATCATAGAATACCGGAATTTTAATCGTTCTGCTATGTTCAACTAAATAGTTCTGCAGCTTCTTATTTACTGGAAAAGCAGGCTTTTTTTTAGACATTAATTTTTCTTCGCTAGACATTCATTAAGTATGTGAACATCAAAAGTACATAATATTTGTTTTACACAAGTTCAAAGAATTTTCCTGGCAGTGGTCTTAAAACCCCTTTCATCTCTAACTGTAGCAACATTGGCGCCAATTTATGCACGGGGATGCTGCATGCTAAAGCCAGAAAATCCAATGTTTGTTTTCCGTGCTCAAATAAATAGGTATACACCTTTTGCTCTATGTCATTTAAATCAAGCACTAATTGCCTTTGTATAGAGCGCGGGTTTTTCGAAGGCAAAAGATCCCAATTCAGCATTTTGGTAATGTCCTTGCACTTTGTTAATATCGCTGCTTTGTGGTCCTTGACCAAGTGATTACATCCCTCACTAAAAAAATCCGTGGTTCTACCCGGCACAGCAAAAACATCTCGCCCATAAGAATTCGCAATGTCGGCTGTCACTAGGCTTCCCCCCTTACGGGCAGATTCAATTACAATAGTTGCTTGAGAAATCCCTGCAACAATTCTATTTCGCCTTAAAAAATGTTCTCTCAAAGGCTTCTCACGATGCCAAAACTCGGTAATAAAACCACCGTTCTTGTTCAATTGATGTACGAATTTTTTATGTGTTTTGGGATATATATGATCAAATCCATGAGCTAAAACAGCTATCGTTTGTAAATCATTTTCAATCGCCTGCTGATGTGCACAAATATCAACGCCATATGCAAAACCACTAATAATAATAGGTTGGTATGCTCTTAATTCTTGAATCAATTCTTTGCAAAAATCTCTTCCATAAGAAGTCATGTTTCGCGTACCAACAATGCTTAAGATGCGATCATTATTTAAGTTGATATTTCCATCTTTGAACAATAAGATGGGTGCGTCGATGCAATTTTGGAGGTTTTTCGGATAATCATCGTCTAAAAAGTAAGAAGGACCAATCTTGTTAGATTGAATAAACTCATACTCGATTTCAGCTTGCTTGAGGGTTTCTTTATTGAATAAATCTTTTAAGGCATGAGTACCGATTCCATTAATTTTTAACAAATTAGAACGCTTTTCATGAAAAATTTGCGCAACATCTCCAGTAGCCACAATTAATTTTTTAGCCAAAATATCCCCCACATTTTTAGTTTTCTGCAAACGCAGCACCGCAAGTAATTTTTCTTTTTTCAATACATAACAATTTGACTATCAATATACAATAATTTTTTGTTGATAAGTTTATGACTTCTTTTAAGTTCATTTAAAAAATTTACTAACTTTGTTATTATGATGATATCAAACTACATTCACAATCTATTATTTAGATACGACTGCGTAATTGTTCCTGGTTTTGGAGGTTTTATAACCAATGCTGTTTCTGCTAAAGTGGATCACTTTTCAAATACATTTCATCCACCAACAAAGCAAATCACTTTCAATGCACATCTTATCAATAATGATGGACTGTTAGCGAACTACATCGCTTCCTCAGAAGATATTTCTTTTCAACAAGCAAGCAAGAAAATTGAAGCGATCGTAAAAACTTGGAAAAGTACCTTACAAAGTGAAAGTATAGTGATTGATAAAGTAGGTCTTTTATCTTTGAATGAAGAGCAACAGATCATCTTTGAACCAACAAGTACGTCTAATTATTTGACAGCAACATTTGGGATGACCTCTTTAAGTTCTCCGGCAATAAAACGTTTGGAGTATAAGGAGCAAGCTGAAAATTTGACCCCTATAATTGCTCGCAAAAAGACGAGTGGTTTTATTAAATACGCAGCTGCTGCTGCCATCGTTTTTACCACGGGCTTTGCTGCATGGAATAGTTATCAATCAAATCAATTAGAAACCCAATATGCCAAACAGCAGCTAGCTATTGAAAAGAAAATTCAATCAGCTACATTTGTCATAGACAACCCATTACCAACCATTCAATTAAACGTTGCTGAAGAAGCCCCTAAAGCGTTTCATATCGTTGCTGGAGCTTTTGAATTTCATGAAAATGCGGAGAAAAAACTAAAAGAATTAAAGGCAAAAGGCTTCAAAGCTACTATTCTAGGAAAAAATAAGTGGGGACTCATCCAAGTTAGTTACTCAAGTCACAACACGAGAGCTGAAGCCTATAAAGACATGGAAGAGATTAGAAATAGTGTTTCTACAGATGCATGGCTTCTTGTTAAAAAGCTGCAGTAGTTTTTTTCTGCCTATAAAACAAGAATACTTCAATCACAGTAACGTGTTATTGCCTATCTTTGCGAAAAATTTAAATTCTTTTTCCCGATGAGCCCAAAAACGCCAAAAGAATCTGTCACGATCTTAACTGATTTAGTACTACCTGCAGAAACCAATCCTTTAAATAATTTATTTGGGGGAGAGTTGCTCGCTCGAATGGATAGAGCCTGCAGTATCGCAGCACGTCGTCACTCTAGAAGAATTGTAGTTACTGCTTCTGTAAATCATGTTTCTTTCGCCAAAGCAGTTCCTGTTGGCAGTGTTGTTACTGTTGAAGCGAAAGTTTCTCGAGCATTTAATTCTTCTATGGAGGTATATGTAGATGTTTGGATCGAAGATCGAGAATCTGGTTTAAGGTCTAGAGCCAATGAAGGAATTTATACTTTTGTTGCTGTGGATGAAACTGGGTCTCCAGTTCCTGTAGCACAAATTGTACCCGAAACAGCCTTAGAAAAAGAACGATTTGATGGGGCTTTGCGCAGAAAGCAATTGAGCTTAATCTTAGCTGGAAAAATGGTTGCAGATGATGCTACAGAATTGAAAGCATTGTTTAATTAACAGCTTCTTTTTCTATCTCCTTCTCGCTTTTTAAGTACATGAAATGAACCTCATCATATAGTATTGAACCATACTACCTTTTCAAGAGCCAAGTCTTTGGGTTTTGTCTTTGCAACTCTTTGTGTAGCACAAAAATTAGTATGGTTTTCCCTGTTACTTTATTGGTGAAAATTTTCCCAATAGTTTGGCCCGTTTTAACTGTATCCCCCTTCTCTACCGCCAATGTTTCTAAATTATTATAGGTAGTAATATAATTTCCATGCTGAATTAACACTGCCTTTTTTCCTCCTGAAAGCAATTGCACAGCCAATACTTCACCACTAAAAACACTTGTAGCATAGGTTCCTTTATTGGTTGCAATGTGTAAGCCAGAACTTGTAATTGTAATCCCTGATAGCGTAGGGTGAGGCTGAGTACCAAATCTTCTCACCACCAACCCATTTGATACTGGCCAAGGCAATTTCCCTTTGTTTAACTCAAATCTCTTTGCCAAAGCTTTAGCTTCTGGAGTCAATGCAAAGCCTTCTGATTTTTTTGTGACACGCTTTAGATTTGACCTCGCAATTGCAGCCTTAATAATGGCATCAATCTTATTCGCAATTTTCAATTCTTCTTTTTGCTTAAGACGTATCTCTTTTTTATATCGAGATGCTTTTCCTTCTATCAGCTTCACTAGTTTTTCCTTTTCTAGCTTCTCGGCTTCAATCCTCTCCTTTTCAGACTCTTCAGCTTTTATCAAAAACTCTTTTTCTTGTTTTCTAAACAACAATGAGTCATTGAATTTGACTATTAGACTTGCCTGCACACGAATCTCATGACCTTGTTTCTTTCTAAATTTAGCATACTGCTCCATATATTGAAGTCGCTTGTAAGCCTGAAGAAAACTCTCAGAAGACATTAAAAATAATAACTGACTTTGCTTTGACCTGCTTTTGTATGATTTAAAAATCATTGCGGCATAGTCTTTTTTCAAGGTCGCTAACCTTGACTGGAGCTGTTCAATTACTTTTTGATTGTCATTAATTTCTGCACTGAGTAAAGAGGTTTCTCTTTCTATGAGATTGATATAAGCTGTTCTTGTGACTATCTTTTGATTGATATCTTTTAGTGCTTCAAGCGCATTTTCTCCTTTTTTTTGAGTGGTAACCAATAGATTATTAACCCGCACAATTTCTTGCTTTATTCTCTTCCGTTCAGTTTCAAGTTGCTTTCTAGTTTGAGCCAAAGAATTTAGACTTCCCAAAGAGAAAATCATCATACTTAAGAGAAAAAATAGTTTAGACAAATTCATTAGAGACTTACCTGTTTATACTCCCTTGGAATTTTAAAAGGAGTACTAATTTTTTTATTAAAAATAACCGATTTATACTGAATATCTATTTCTGTAAACTCCTCTTTTCCTTGTGTTTTAAATGTTAGGTATTTCGGAAAAACAATTCCTTCAACCGCATGATACCCTTTGTATGAGACACTAAAATCCTGATCTTTTCCCTTATTTTTCATCAATTGTTTGTCTAGTTTGTAATGACCTGGATTGACCCAAAATAAAACATCAAATAGTTTTTCTTGTTCCACCGGCTGTAATAGGTGTGCATTCTCATGTATTTCTGCACTATATTTCCGAGATGTAATATCGAAAACAGCGTCACCGAGCAAGATATTTTGCAATTGCTTAAAATTCACCGTTACTCCAAAAAGATTTTCTAACATTCCAAAATCACCTTTGAAATAGGTTTTGTTAATTTTCTCATAATAACTCACAGAGGTTGGAGTTATTTTTGCTCGTGCAACGAGCACCATACCCTTATATACAGCGTTTATCCAAATTACTTTGTCTCTATCTATTCGCAATTTAACAGTGAGCTTGTAGTCATCCTTGCCATTTTTGTATACAACCTTTAACTTTGCATCCACTGTTTGTTTATCAAACCTCCTAGCATGGTGTTTTTTAGAAACTCTTCTTGCAGACATCTTTTTTACAGAAGGCACAGCGCTGTCTATAGCTAGTTTTTTACTTTTGCAGGAGCTAAGTGCCAGCAGTAATAAAAACATATATCCAAAATATCTGATCATTCTTTTCTCTTTTTACGCAAGGACACCGCTTTCTTTTTGTTTTTTATCGCTTCTTTAGCCTTCCCTAAACGATCATAGCTCTTTGCCATTTCATCATAAAATTCTGCCTCTAATAAGGCATCATCTATAACAAAATCAATTCCACTATTCAATTGTTCTATGGCTTTTTCATAGTTGTTTTTTTGATACAATCCCTTGGCATTCATTAAATAGACAAATGCCTGTGCAGGATACAACTCCAGCCCAATTTGACTATAGGACAATAAAATGTCAAGATCATGATCAACAGACAAAGTTAATATTTTATTGAGCGCCTCAAAACTTTTATTTGTATCGAACTCTTTTATCAGACCCTTAATATCCTTTACTTTTACAACCGGTTTTGTAGGAATTGTTCTTTTAAATTTCTGTTTTAAATTTCGCAACTTATAGTTCAACGAACCCGTTTTCTCTAGCTCTAAAAGGAGTTGTTTAGATTTGTCTCTCTGATTATTTTGATAATACAACAGCACTAGCTTCTCTTTCTCTTTTGGGTTTATTTTTACTATTTCTTCATGAATCTCGATTGCACTAGCAAAGCTTTTGGATGCGCTATATACTTCTGACATATGGACTAAAATCCAATAATTATCAGGAGTTAGAGCCAATGCTTGTTTCGCATATTGTTCGGCTTCAAAAAAAGAATTCAATTCTAAATAATTCTTGGAGAGCTCAAAAAGCACTGAAATATCATTGGGTTTTAATTCATTGCAGTTTTCTAAATTTTGGATAGCAACTCGATAATTTGCAATTGATTTCTGTGCCAATGCATTAAAAAAATACTCTTGAAACTTCAAGAAGTTTTCTTCACTTAGAGAAGGCTCTTTTTGAGGATGATCTTGAGCCATAACTTGAGATGACGCCAATAGAATGATCAGAAAAAAAAACCTCTTCTTATAAAACCTCATCTACTTTTAGTTAAAATATTAGCTGCAAGATAGCACTAAATACTCAAACTTTTCAAAACAAAAATAGCATCATATCTACGGCACATAAAAAGGCATAAAATTATGCTCCAAAAGAAATAAATAGCAGACACACCTAAACTGATTCATAAATAGAAATGATTCATTTCTTAGTCATGAAAACCTGAGCACATGCTCGTTTTTTTTAGTTACTTTTGTGCAAAACTTAAAAAGTGAATTACTTATCTGTAGAAAACATCTCCAAATCATATGGAGAAAAGATTCTTTTTGAAGACCTTTCATTCGGAATTAACAAAGATCAAAAGGTTGCATTTGTTGCAAAGAATGGGAGTGGTAAGACCTCCATACTAAACATCATTGCAGGCTTAGACATTCCTGATACCGGACAGGTAATTAGCAGAAAAGGAATTCAGATATCTTACCTTGCGCAAAACGACAATTTAGACCCAACGCTTACTATAGAAGAAACGGTATTTTCATCAGAAAACAAATCCCTGCGAGTTATTGCTCAATACAATGAAGCATTGAATAATCCTGAAAACACAGAGGCATATCAAGTTGCTTTTGAACTCATGGAGCAGCACAATGCTTGGGACTTTGAAACACAGTACAAGCAAATTTTATCGAAGCTAAAATTCAACAACTTGAATCAAAAAGTTGCGGGACTCTCTGGTGGGCAAAAAAAGAGATTGGCACTTGCTACTGTTTTGATTAACAAACCCGATTTATTAATTTTAGACGAACCCACCAACCATTTAGATTTGGAAATGATTGAGTGGCTAGAAAGCTACTTTGCAAAAGAAAAGATTACCCTATTCATGGTTACACATGATCGGTATTTCCTCGAACGTGTTTGCAATGAAATTATAGAATTAGATCATGGAAAATTATATCGTTACAAAGGAAATTATTCGTACTACTTAGAAAAGAAAGAAGAACGTATTTCTTTGGAGCAAATTGCCGTTGACAAGGCGAAAAACCTATTCAACAAAGAACTAGACTGGATGCGACGTCAACCTAAAGCACGTACCACAAAATCAAAATCTAGAATTGATGATTTCTATGAAATCAAAGAAAAAGCACACAAAAGAAGACAAGACCATCAAGTACAATTAGAAATTAACATGGCACGCTTGGGAAGTAAAATTCTTGAGCTGCATAAAATTAAAAAATCTTTTGGCGACACACTCATTTTAGACGGCTTTGACTATGTTTTCAAACGCGGAGAACGCATTGGTATTATTGGTAAAAATGGAACGGGGAAATCTTCTTTTTTAAATGTGATTACAGAAAAATCGCCTGTTGATGGCGGTAAAGTAGTTTTGGGTGAAACGGTAAAGTTTGGCTACTACACCCAAGGTGGTATTGCTGTAAAAGAAGGTCAAAAAGTAATTGAAGTTATTAAAGAATTTGGAGAGTACATCCCTTTAACCAAGGGAAGAAAGATTACTGCGGGACAGCTTTTAGAGCGTTTTCTCTTCGATAGAAAAAAGCAATATGACTATGTTGAGAAATTGAGTGGAGGCGAACAAAAACGATTGTATTTATGCGCTGTTCTCATTCAGAATCCTAACTTTTTAATTTTAGATGAACCTACGAATGACTTAGACGTAGTTACATTAAATGTATTAGAAAACTTCCTATTAGACTTCCCTGGAAACTTGGTCGTAGTGTCTCATGACAGGTACTTCATGGATAAAATAATGGACTCGCTCTTTGTTTTTAGAGGAGAGGGAGTTATTGAAAACTTTCCGGGAAATTATTCTGACTTTAGAGCTTATGAAGACTCCAAACCTAAAGAAGCCTTAGCGCCAAAGGTAAAAAAAGAAGCTGTCAAACAAAAAACAGCTCAAAAAGGAAAGTTAAGCTTCAATGAAAATAGAGAATACGGACTTCTAGAATCTGATATTGCAAAACTTCAAAAGAAAAAAGAGCAGATAGAAGCGCAGTTTTCGAATAACGAAATTGCGTCAGACGACATCAATAGCGTTTCCATAGAATTACAGCAAATTATCACTGACCTAGAGCAAAAGGAAGAACGATGGCTGGAGCTGTCTATGAAGTTAGAGGAGTAAGTCTTCCAATGTATTTGCATCGAAGACAATGCTTCTTCAATTCTGATGCGGAACTTAATAGCATTGGAATGGTAAAATTCTAACTAAAGGTAACCATATACTAATGAATAGAAACTCTTATTCTATAAGTCAACTATCAATTTATTTTTAGTTTCAAACAACATCTTATAGGTAAGTCCATCTTTGTTTATAATCTCTAAGTCTGCATCTATCTCCTCGGCAGACATTTTTATCAATTTCAAGCCAAGTGTCTCCTTGAGGTATTCTTCGGGTTCTTTAGACAAACCAACACCATTATCTGAATAGCTAAACTCATAGTGCCCATCTTTTCGCATAATCATACTCACAGTAATAATTCCGCCAGCTTCATTGAATGCATATTTCAGTGTATTGGTAATCATCTCATTTAAGATTAAACCTAAGACTGTCGCATAATCTATAGGCAGTGAAATATCCTCTACTTGAAGTTTGAATAGAATCCCTTTATCCGAAGAAAAATCAAGCAATCGATCTCCTAATTCTTTGAGGTACTTCGCAATGTTTACCAATGACAAACTCTCATCTTGGTATAGCATCTCATGAACCAAGGCAACTGAATTTATATGTTTTTGTGATTCATTTATTATCTCGGATAATTTAGGATCGTTATGCTTATTTGATTGTAAAAACAACAAACTCGATGTGAGCTGTAAATTGTTTTTTATGCGATGATGAATTTCTTTTAATAAAATAGTTCTCTGAGATAACATCTCTGCAATCTTATAATTCTGATCTTGAAATCTCTTTTTATCTTTCGTAGATTTTATAAAAAAAAGAAAAATCACCCCAAGCAATACAAACAAAAAAAATAGTAAAATTTTTTGAAACTTTATTTCGCTCTCACGCAAACGTATTTCATTGTCTTTTTTTTCGACTTCATATTTAGCCTCCACCTCCGCAATTTGTTTTTGCCTAATGTTATCATTAATTGTAGTGGTATATGAAAAAAGAAGATCTTTATATTTGTGTGATTCAGTGATCTCATCCACCTCGAGGTAATTGAAAAATAAACGTTCAGAAAAATCTCGTTGTTTGAATAAAAAATTAATTTTGGTTGCCAAGGCCAATCCCTCAAGAAAGTATTTTCTTGCTTGCATATTGAGTTCCTTGTTTACTTTCCCTTTTTCATCCATAGCTCGCAACCCTACTTCATCACCAATAAGGTACAAAACATCACACATTTCAACTCCTAGATTGAACTTTTTTGCAATATCATATGCTTTAAAATAATAGTTTCTCGCTTCTGCATTTTTACCCTGATATTGATAGGCAAAACCAATTTCATTATACGAATACAACATCAATTTATAAGCCCCTACCTCTTTGGCAATCTCTATACTTTTCTTGGACAACTCAATTACTTTTTCTTTGTCATCAAATTTATGCTCAATGATCGAAGCTCTTCTGTTGTAATAATAGGCCAATGTTCTTTTTTCTATACCCTCAAATTGTATCATTTGACTGGCTTCTTCAATCAGCTGATAGGCTCTATCTATATCTTCAAGAAACCGGTAAAATTCTGCCAAATAAATTTTCGTGTTGAATATCCCATTTTGATCCTTTAATTCAAGATATATTTTCTCTGCTTTTAAATAATTACTCAGTGCAATTGATCTATTCTCTATCAATCGATTTGCTTTCCCAAATTTTAAATAATGGTCTGCTAAAAATTTATCGCTACAAGTTTGACAGTTTTCAAAGCCTTTTTTGTAATAGAACACCGCTGAATCATTTTCTGATTTATTGAAAAATAGATCCGCTTTTTTAAAGAGCTCCTTATTCTGACTGAAAGTAACAATTGGGAATAGTACCACTAAAAATAATTTCTTCATCATACTCATGCAGAATAGCCAAAAGGCTTATTTATTGTTTTCCCCCAATTATTCGTTGGATGTGCACCAATCCATCTTATTCATTTGATACTAGAAACGCTTATTTATTCTAGTATTATTCAACTCAGCTAATTATCCCTGCTACTCAGAGCTTTTGCACTAAGAGCTATATGTTTAATATGGCTTTCAAGAGCAAAGACGTTACTTGAATTTTCGCTCTTTACTAAACTACTTGAATTTCTATGGAATTTAAAAGTGGGGTAGATTCATTTAAATCCGGTCACGTATTGTGAATCTCGTGCTATTTATTCTACTTCGACAAAGATACACTTTCTAAAAAAAAGAGCTTTTAAATTGGTATAAAAAAAGAAACAAGGCCAAGCAGAACGAAAACAGCGGTATTAGCGCATGGTAAATTAGTTACAAAAGCATGATTATTGCATAGACTCGTTTCTAGTAAACATAGAAAAAGAGGAGAGTTCTAAGCTCTCCCCTCTTTCAAATATTTTTAAGATGAACCATTTCATAGCGAAAAGCTAGGTAATACAGTATAAACTGAGCAAGCTAAAAAAAGATGAATTCATTTTTTATACTACTAATCATTTGATTTATTTATAAAACCTTAGGTTGCCAATTTCAACGCCTCTGCTATGGAAAGGCTTCTTTCTTGACCTAAAGTAGTTCTCGTTATTTCGGTTACAAATATGTAAAACAAAACCATTGAGAACAAAAAAATGTGAAGTAAGTGCCCTTTTTTGTGAAGTTGATGGGTTTATAAACTCTAAATTAATGAATACTCGCAAAAATAATGTCTTGCTATAGCCTTCGAATTAAAAAACATCAAGTTTTTGATATATATATGTTCGTATTGGTGAAACGATGAATATTTCAGGTCAAGACATTAGCTGCTATCCTGAATAGAACACCTACTACGGATGAATATATTTATAGGGCAAAGGGAAAATCAAACTAACGCAGTTTGCTCCACCTAAATCGAGTATGACTATAAAATCAATACACTTACCGTGTTCCTAGAAGTTATTGACACACTCATTAGAAACGCTTATAAACTCCTAAAAGTTAGAACCCTTCTTTATTTAGAAATAGGCATACATAGTCCTAATCCAAAGTAAAAATGTAGTTTCTTGTTTCCTGTTCCTCCTAGGCCAGTAAAATCTATGTTAATCGGTCCGATAATCGAATTATAGGAAAATGTACTACCTACCGAGTATAGAAAACTTGCAGCGGATGAATTTTCATCAGACCACTTGTATTTTGGCTGAAAAGCATTTTTGATATAATCGTCAAAATAACCTCGTCCTCCTGATATATAGTTTGCATGGGGTATAATGTAGAATTTGGAAACAGGATTAATCTGTAAACTCGTACCTAGGTGTATGAATTGATAAGCATTTATTTCATTTCTATTGAGGCCATAAAATGAAAAGAAATATCGCTTAAAGTTGGGTAAATTTCCACCAAAGTGGTATTCAAGTCCTGCAGCTCTAGCATAATTTGATACAGGGTCTCGATTATCAGCTAGCATAAAACCAACCTCTGGATTAATGATCCATGTCATTTTTGGATGAATAGGAAATCTTTTCTCATACTGAAATAAAATTCTTGTAAAATTTCCAATGGTAATGTTCTCATAACTTTCCTGTTCAAGTTCATCCAACCCTTCTGGATTGTAAATAATATTGTCCGACTTATTCAAAAGAGTCCTGGCTATCCTTATATTCGTTTTGCTTCCTTGGGTAGCAAAAAAGACCTCATCTAGATTGTTTTGAGCATAATGTATATATACCTCAGCACTTCGAACTTCAAAGCGTTCTCTATTCAGCGTATTAGGGTCAATCTCGGGATCTACTTTTGGAGTCATCCGATGATTGTATAAATCTATACCAGCCCCTATATAACTTTCGAGAGGTTTAATATTCTTATTTATTTCATTCGATAATATGGAATACCTCAACAAGAACTCATCATTCAACTCAAAACCAAAAACATAACTCTTTTGAGTGGCCCAACTTTGAAATAACTCATTACGCATCCACCAAGATTTGTTCTTTCCAAATTGTTTTTGGTACTGAATTCTGTAGCTAGGTTCATCCGAAATATCACCGGTAACCAAAATACGTGAAGACTTTCCAAGAACATTTCTACCTGTATAATTCGCTAAAAGACCAATTCCAGAATCGTTATCAAAATGAAGACCAAACTTCAATTGATGCGGTAAATTTTCAGTTACCGTCACCTGCATCCCAACCAAATCTTCCTCCAAAATTGGATTAGCATCTACTTGAGAAAATAAATTAGTTCCCATTGCTCGCTCTACAGCATCCTCTAGTTCATTTATCGTGTAAGCGGTATTGGTTTTTACATTCATCCTTGCTTTTACCAAGTCCAAATTATCCTCGCTTATTCCACTATACATTATAGTGTCTAACATGATTCTATTCGAAACCGTCGGTAGTGAAACCGATTTTTGACTGTATGGCTCCAAAACCCTTCCTAATTCGACCAGCTTATCCATATTAGATGCTGCAGCAATCTTACCTTCTTCATAAATTTCTGAAGCTTTTTTAAAGTCTCCAGTCGAATATGTGAGATTAGCATAATGATCGAGTAAAATATCACACATCGCCTGGCTTTCTGGGTTTTTTTTGTTGCTAATCAACATGGCTGACTGAAACAAGATACTGGAAAATCCCTCCAATTCCTCTTTGGGTTTCATCCCTCCTCCAACATCACTCCCAATAATTATATCGGCTCCCCAAGCCTTAGCAACATCTACAGGGAAGTTATTTACAATACCTCCATCTACTAATAAAACATCTTTATATGGCACCGGTTGAAAAACACTTGGAATAGACATACTTGCACGCATCGCCAGGGCCAAACTTCCGTCTTTTATCACCACCTCTTCGCCATTGACTATATCCGTGGCAACAGCTCGATACGCAATCGGTAAATCATCAAATTCATCTATTCGGTAAACAGGATAAGTCAGGTTTGCAAAAAATTCACGTAAATATTGATCATTGATAATAGCAGAACTCGTTTTGGGTTTTCCGTTTTTTACATCCAAAGTCAATAGGTATCGGCCAAACTCACTTTTTTCCTCCACTACTACATCTTTTAGAGGTGTTTTACCACCAAGTAGTTTACCCCAATCTGCATTAAGAGTTATGTCTGCTATACTATCCCCAGAATAACCCATGGCATAAAAGCCGCCAACCAAACTTCCCATGCTAGTACCAACTATTAGATCTGGAACAATTCCTAGAGAGTCTAAGGTTTGTAAAAGAGGTATATGCGCAACTCCTTTTGCCCCTCCTCCACTCAAAACCAAAGCAATTTTAGGCTTTTTTACTTCTTGAGCCTGCATATCAAAACAAGAGAATGTCCATAAAAAAAGGAAAAGAAAGGGTATAAAAAAGGTTTTCATAATCAAATTAGTTCTTTCGAAAATAGAAATTTTTAAATATTACATTGGTATCAAAATAATTGGAGATGAAATATCTGCTTGATAAGATAGGGAAGATTCTACAAAACTAGAAATTATTTAGTTTAAAGAAGCTCTAAAAAATAATATTAATAGAAACTGGAGGTAAAATAATTCGATTTTATGAGGTACATGCGAAACGACAATTTGATAATTAAACTGCACCTAACAAAGAACTGAGCTAAAAAAGAACCTTGACATAACAAATAGCTCCTTTTTAGGCACTTTTTACGCTATGGAGTAACCTAAGCATCCACGCACCTCGCATGGAGACAAAGTGTCTAAGCAATACATACCTAGATTAGAAGACGCT
>JBELGW010000002.1:0-126240 GCA_042091715.1 Polaribacter sp.
TGAAATAGTTCACATTTTCACCCCCACCAGACAAACTAATGTTGTGATTCATTAAGAGTGCATCGTTAAACAATTGATCTTGCCAATTGGTTCCCTTCCCTAACGAACTAATATTTGAGAAAGGCAATGGCTGACCACTCGCCCCGTAAGCCTCATTTAATACCAAAGCATATTCAGAAGCATTCAAATAATTCAATCTACGGGTTGTTTGTTGTACTGCAGCATAGGCATCATATTTTAATGTTGGTGCCTTATTTTTTTTACCAATTTTAGTCGTAACTAAAACCACACCATTTGCACCTTTTACACCATATATGGCTGCTTGTGCATCTTTTAAAACCGTAATGGATTCGATATCATTTGGATTGATGCTATTAAGATCTCCTGGATATCCATCTACAATGGTTAAAGGTTGGTTATTCGTATTCGAACTAACTCCTCTAATAAGAATGTTCACTTTAGCACCTGGAGCACCAGAGGATAGATTCACAGCAACACCTGAACTTGTTCCTTGTAATGCAGTGGTTGCATCAATCGGTTTTAAAACATCTAAGGTTTCTTCGCCTATTAAAGTAACTGAACCAGTAACATCTTTTCTCTTTTGCTTACCATAACCTACAATAACTACTTCGTCTAACTGCTGAGCATCTTCCATCAATGTTACATTGATGATTGATTCATTTACGGTAACTTCTTTGTTCTTATAGCCCACAAAACTATAAACCAAAACTGTTCCTTTCGCAACATCGTTTAGTGTGTAATTACCATCAAAATCAGTTTGAGTTCCGATGGTGGCATTCTTAATAGTAATATTAACTCCTGGCAATGGATCTCCGGATGCGCCATCGGTAACTACTCCTTTCACAGTAATGTTTTGTCCGAATGAATACACCGTGAAGAGCAGGAAAATAAAAAGTGACATTTGTTTTCTCATAAAACGGGTTTTTAATTTTTCATAAATTTACTAAGTAAATATTGCGATATCCCTAAAAGAACACACTACAAAAATCATACAGCCCAGAGAAAAGAAGAAAAAAACATGATACACCCTAACAAAAAAGCGATGCAAAATTTACAATTCCATAACAATAAATAGGATTTCGAGCTGCGTTGTAGTGGTGTTGTAGTGGTTGAAAAAAGCCATGTAGCGACATCAAATATTCAAAACATAATCTGTTAAGCCATCATTCGGTCCTAAGTTCAATTTTTTTCGAAGTCGGTATCTTTTCACCTCAACACTTTTCGATGAAATATTCAAAAGTGGAGCAATCTCTTTAGAAGATAAATTCAATCTTAAATAAGCACACAATCGAAGATCATTTGGAGTAAGATTTGAATGCAAAAATTTTAATTTCTTTATAAAGTCTTTATCCGCATTATTAAATGCCTCTTTAAACACCTGCCAATCATCTGTATTGCTCAAATTTTTATCAATAATCTTAACCACAGATTTCACCCCTTTATCTCCTTTGTCTTGCAATGCTTTTTTAATACTCCCTAACAATTCATTCTTTTTTATGATACTCATTGTAGAAGTTGCCAATTCTCTACTTTTACTTTCAATATCAACACGTAATTGATCGTTTCTTGTTTGTATTAATTCTTTTTCATTGGCCAACACCTTTAATTTAAAATCTTTTTCTTGCTTTTCAAACAAACGTTTTCGTTGCCTTCTATAATAAGTTCGATACACTCTATCGATTAGAAATAAAACAAGTAATAATAGGGCAGCATAAGAGACAATAGCCAAATTTGTTAAATACCATGGATTCTTAATCCTAAAGGAATAGGAGGCACTATTAGAAGATGAAACATTTCCAATTTTTGCTCTTACTGAAAATACATATTGCTTACCTCTAGGTATATTGTCGAAATGTACAGCAGGAGTTACAGACCATGGACTCCATGAATCGGTATATCCATCTAATTTGTATTGATATTCAACATTGATATCTTTTGTTAACCCTGCTACATTGTATCGAAAAGCAATTGTATTTTCTGTATGTGTAAATTCTCCTTTGGTACCTATGCGCTCCAACTTCTTAGGCTTGCCAATGGAATTGACACTAATTGTATTAATAGTAATTTGATTTCCTACGAGCCTATCTTCAGGGGCCTGCATATTTAGAAGAATGTACCCATTATTAATTCCTAATATTTCGTCATTCTTATAAATTGATAAATTCTCAAATCCTTGTGCAGACTTTCTTAAATCTTGAGAAATAGGAATTCTTTTGATACGCAATGTCTCACTCACTGCAGAGGGTTTCGCAAAGCTAATGTCTTTTTTAGAAAACCCCCAAAGTACATCGTTCTCTATGTCATGAACTAATTTTCCTGTGGTATAATTTTCACGTGTATACAGCCCGCTCAAAAGTGTATCTTTTTGAAAAAATTCTTTAGAAATATCATATTTAAACACTCCTTCTTGGTCTGCATAATAAATAGCATTTCGATATTTTATAATATTAGAATGCAAACCTTTTCCTACCAACTCGTCTTTTGAGAGCGCTGTGACATTTTTAAAATCCTTGTCTAATTGAAGCTTATAAACACCCTTGTATTCATGATTTACGAAAAGTGTCTTTTCATTGAGTACTTCGAATGACCTACTCGAATTGTCAAATCCTTTGATCTTATGTTTCAAACGCCAACGTTTATCATATTTCTCAAGCACATATAAACCTGAATAGTTTCCTTGCAAGAGGGTATGCTCACCAATTTTTTTTACTCCCCAAGTTCCTTGAATGTCAATACTTGTATTAATTTTATTCTGTTCAATAATCAGCGTTCCCTTATCATGACCACAAAAAAGCTCTTCATCTATCACCTGCAAACTCCAAACTTGTCCTTGAGTCCCTTTGATTAATTCAAACTTGTTATTGGATTTATATCCCTTTACAAACAAACCTTGATTGGTACCTACATACAAATTCTCTTTAAAAACCTGGGTTGCATAGACTGCTCCCAATTTGCCACCTTCTTCTTTAAATACTCTACTATTTGAACTCTTATTAACACTGCTAATTCCGTTATCTAAACCCAACCAAACCGCTCCGTTTAGATCTTCAAAAAGAGACAATACTGTATTATTATTTAACCCCTGTAGTTTTGATATTTTATATTCCAATGCTCCACTAGCCTTTAAAAAGAGAACACCACTTGAGATTGTTCCAATAGCAAACCCTCCATTTTTAAGCTGAATACTATTGTATATTTTTTTATTCGCTAAATAGGTATTTGCTTCTTTCCAAAATTTGATTTTTTTATTTTCTAAACGGACAAAACCGGTCAAACTTGTGAGCACTGTTAATTGTCTGTCTATAATATGTATATTGATGATATCCTCTTCTTTAAAGATAGGCGCATCTGACACTAAGTATGCTGCACCATTTTTAATAGTAAATAACCCTTCACTAAGTTTTTGAAAATAAATCTTCCCATCGACATGGAACATCTTGGTGATTTTAACATCAGAAGAAACGATTTGATAGGCTTTTGTTTTTGTATTGAAAAAATATATTCGTTGCAAGGACTGAAATAACACCCATTCTTCAAACTGAGCTATATTCCAAAACTGTTCATCTTCTAAAACAGGGATTTCATGCTTTTTTACCAAAGAAGTATACTCCAATTCACCGAATGTATTTCGCAACCAGTATCCAAAATCCATATAAAAACCTGTAAAAATGGTATCATCGATTACATTAACAGATCGCATGATGGTTTTATTTGGAGAGGGATACAACCTCCATTCTGCACCATTAAACTCGAGAAGACCTAAGTTATTAGCAACGAACAATTCTCCTTCTTTTGCCTGAGAAATGGACCAATTTTGAGACTCTCCATTATAATTTTTTGGTGTAAAATTATTGATAGGTGGTAATTCCTGAGCTTGCAATTTCACAACAAAGAAAAGTATATAACATATCATGTAAAAGCTGCATGCAAGACGCATTTGTGGCTGGATAGTTCTCATTAAAATAGGATCAATTTAATAGTACAAGATACTAATTAATGCAATTAATTATGTTAAAATTTACAAAACAAAATAAACAATAATCAAGCTGAAGCACTATTTATTTGATTGAAAAGTCTAACATCTCAACTTACACATATATATCAAAAATACAACATAGACGAACTAAGCGAATCATAATTATGGAAATCAAAAACATAATCGCTCGAACAAGCAAGCATTAAACTCCTCTCAAAGACGGAGAAATTTTTAACATAACATTCTCTTTTATTGTTTGAATGTAAAAACCTAAAAAACGAATATTGCAGAAATTATAAGTATTATACATTAGGCTGTCACCATCTTATTAGATGATGAACAAAATGAACCAATTCAATAGAACGATGAAAAAATATCTTACACAAATAGTACTTGTATTACTACCTTTCTTATTGAACGCACAAGAAACGAAAGAGTACTACAAGAACGGTGAATTAAAGTCCATTGGATTTAAAAAAAATGGGAAGAATTCAGGAGAATGGCGTTCTTATTTTGAGTCTGGCAACCTGAGTACGTTGGGAACCTATACTGCAGGTAATAAAGAGGGCGAATGGAAGTACTACCACTCCAATGGTGCACTCAGGATCATTGGAAAATACAAAGCGGGAAAAGACATGGGTGAGTGGAAATATTACTACGAAAATAAACAATTAAGAGCCATTGGCTTATATACAAATGGTCTTATGACTGGCATCTGGAAGCATTATCATAAAAATGGTCAATTGCTTAAAACTGGAGAAAGAGCATATGGCAAAGATATAGGTACATGGAAGTACTATGATGAACATGGTGCGCTGCTGAAAGTTGAAACACCAGAAACAGATAAAGAGGCCATTGTGCGAAATATGAACTATTATTTTGATGGAACACGCACCGATAATCCATCATTGTTAAAAAGAGTATTTCATCCCGATGCTACCTTGAAGTTTATAGATGCCAAGGGAACGTATCATATGAGATCCATTCAAACCTTTTTCTCCTATTTTACAAATACGAAAACGAGATCATTTCAAGGAAACATAGACTATATCGACATTTCTGGAACAATAGCAAACGTGAAGCTTACTGCCACCTATGAAACCTATCGCTATATTGATTATTTAAATATGCTTAAGACCAAAGATGGATGGAAAGTTGTCGGTAAAATTGCGCATCAAGAGTTTTTTCAAAAGTAGTACATATTGCCAAGCATAACGATCTGCATACTCATACCAAGAGAAAAACACCTGTTTTTATATGGTATTGAATTGCTCTCTTGATTGATTTAGCTCCCATTTTACAGCATGATTCCAACGAAGTATTTTAGGACACAACTCATTTTTCCCAAAATGTACAGGCACTTTGATGTCGAAATTTGAGAGGTTTGCTTTAGTATCCTGCAATTGAGAAACATCAGCGTTTTAAATACACCGTCGAAATTGTACATTTGCAGCACAAACTACTGCACTATGAAAGGAAAACGCCTTTATTTTATCGATACTGTAAGAGCATTTGCTATTTTAATGATGCTGCAAGGGCATTTTATAGATGCACTATTAGTGCCATCTTACAAAGATACATCGCACATGTCTTTTCAAGTTTGGGACTACTTTAGAGGCATAACAGCTCCAACATTTTTCACTATTTCTGGCTTGATATTCACCTACCTTTTACTCAAAGCAAAACAGCACGGAACTTTAAAAAAACGCATGCAAAAAGGACTCATTCGAGGCGCGATGCTTATTGGTATTGGCTACGCATTACGCATGCAAATTTTTGATTGGCTCGGTGGTAAGTTTCATGATTCTATTTTCATCATAGATGTATTGCAATGCATTGGAGTTTCTTTAATAGCAGTTGTTATTAGTTACAAATTAAACTTCCAAAAAACATTCTCTTTTTCAATTTCAATGCTTGTTTTAGGAAGTGCAATTTTCATCACAGAACCACTGTATAGAGAATTAGACTTGCCGAATGTTCCCATGTTTTTTTCGAATTATGTAATCAAAACAAATGGCTCAGTATTTACTTTACTCCCTTGGTTGGGCTATGTGTTTTTTGGTGGGTTTATAGCAACATTGTTCCATCGCTATGTAGAACAACCAGGCTTTAAACCTGCAGTAATAACTAGTTTTTTTAGTGTTGGACTCTTGTTGATTTTAAAATCTTCTTGGCTCTTTCACACATTGTATGGACTTACAGATATCCTCCTACTAAAAGATGTTGCCTATTTCAATTATCTCTTTTCAAGATTGGGAGATGTTCTTGTTTTATTCGGTGTATTCTACATCGCTGAGAACAACCTAAAACAGCGGCTAATTTTAAAAATCGGACAACAAACATTGTCTATTTATGTAATTCATTTTATAATCCTCTATGGAAGTTTTACAGGAATTGGCTTGCAGTCTCTTATTGGCAAAAATTTAATGCCTTGGCATGCCATTACAAGTGCAATACTTTTTATAGCTATTGTCTGTTTTATCTCCTTCTCCTATAAGAGAACAAATACAATCATTTATGCAAAAATAAGAGACACATATACAAAGGTAAACGCTCGCAGAAACCAGAGTAAGTAACCTTATCAAATATGAAAACAGCTGAAAAACACCACATGTCTTTTTTTAGTAAGATAATAACTGAAGTGCTCCCACACCAAAAAAACAGATCAACAATGCTTTGGAAAAGAGTTCAAGAATTTATTTAAAGATGGTATTCTCCGAAGTCATTTAACATGATCTTTTGATTAGAAAAACAAAGATATTCCATATCTCATTCTTATTAAGGAAACTAACAAAAATAAAACGGCAGTCTTGTTTGGATTTCTAATCTGTAAAAATCCGTGTTATTTTATTTAATTTCCTGCCATTTTTCACTATTTGTGGGAGAAATTCGTTGCAATACAGCTTTCATTTTTGATGTATTCCCGACTTTCGGTCCGTCTGAAAAAATAGTTGTTATTTCATCTGCTTTTGCATCCAAGAAAAAGCGAATGATGAAGTTACCTATTGCTTTGTTGTAAAGTTTTTCTAATTGTACAACGGCATTCGAAATATTACTTTTTGCCTTGGTTTTATCACTGTGAAAGGCATCCATACCTTGCCTATGGTATCCGTATAAGACATTTTTAAAGCCCTTTAATTTTTCCGAGGTTAAATTATCAATCAAAGAAAAACGATTTTGCGTACCAACTTGATCATTCCATCCCAAACCACCACTCTGCTGAGCTAAAAACGTTACATCTTTCGCTTTTGTGTAATACACATCGCCTCCATGCAATGCAAAGGTATCTGCATCAACTCCCAATATCACATATATATAATAAACAATGGTAGAGATTAAATTTGATTCAAAATTTGTTTCGTTATAGTTTAAAGGTTGAAACTCATTGTATTTAAAATTGAAATTAGTATCGTTTATATTTACAATTGGCGTTGAATATGACGAACCATATACAGGTCTAGCTGCTTGAATTTGAAGACTCGCTTCAAAACGATTTGCACTTGCTTGTTTTACCACAGTTATTGTAAAAGAACAATTAATTTTTTCTTGAGGTTTGTAATTGCTGTTGGTCCATTGTGTCTGATTGATAAACTCCGTTAAAGAAGTTTGTAAGGTACCATATACTTGCTTATTGGACCCTGCTATTTGATCTGAATTGATAGTAACCAAGGCATTCAATTCTTGCGCATTCATTGTTTGCACGGATATCAAGCTGACAAGTAAAAGAAAAAATACACGCATCATAATTTTATTTTTAAAGGTCGAGGCAACATCTAGTTTAGATGACTAGAGACCTTTTAATGGCAACCAATCACACTGTTCATATTCTTAGCTCAACACTATTCAAAGATTCTTTTTAGTACCTCTTTGATAATATCTTCTGCTACTTCTGATTTCGGTTTTACATCAAATGCAACCTCATTCATTTGGGCATCAATAATAGTTATTTTATTTGTATCCTTTGCAAAACCAGCACCTTTATCTTGTAAAGAATTTAAAACTATCATGTCTAAATTCTTACGATGTAACTTTCCTTTTGCATGTACAATTCCATCATTGGTTTCTAAGGCAAAGCCTACTAAAAATTGTCTTTTCTTGAGCACTCCAAGTGAAGCGAGAATGTCTTGTGTAGGCTCTAACGCTATCTCTAACGTTGCATCCTTCTTTTTTATTTTCTGCGAAGCAATATTTTTTGGTCTGTAATCTGCTACTGCGGCAGAAAGAATTGCAATATCAGATGCATCGTAATAGCGATGTGTAACCTCATACATTTCTTGAGCAGAAGTAACATCTACTCTCTCTATGAAAGAATGCTGTATTTGCTGATTTGATGGCCCCGCAATTAACACAACTTCTGCACCCATGTTGGCAGCAGTCTTTGCTATTTCAAAACCCATTTTACCAGAAGAGTGATTTCCAATAAATCGAACGGGATCAATCGCTTCATAGGTCGGACCTGCGGTTATCAAAACCTTTCTCCCTTTTAATGGCAGCTTGGCGTGGATATCTCTTTCTATAAAAGCAACAATGTCTTCTGGTTCTGCCATTCTTCCTTCCCCAACCAATCCACTAGCCAATTCACCACTGGTGGCAGGGATTAATAAGTTTCCAAAACGCTGTAATTTTTCTATGGAGGTCTTTGTCGACGGATGTAGATACATGTCTAAATCCATTGCTGGTGCAAAATACACGGGGCATTTTGCTGATAAATAAGTTGCTAACACCAAATTATCACAGGTGCCATTTGCCATTTTTGACAAGGTATTGGCTGTTGCTGGAGCGACTAGCATGAGGTCTGCCCATAGGCCCAGATCTACATGATTATTCCAAAGTTCATTCTCTTCTTCCTTGTCATAAAATGCAGATACAACAGGATTTTTAGAAAGTGTAGATAGTGTGAGTGGTGTTATAAAATCTTTTGACGCAGGAGTCATAATCACTTTCACTTCTGCGCCCGATTTTATACATAAACGAACCAAACTGGCCGTTTTATAAGCGGCAATGCCAGCAGTTACTGCGAGCAATACTTTTTTACCGCTTAAAACAGACATTATTCTGTATCTGGAGTTCTATGATATACTTTACCTGCCAGCCATTCCTCTACTGCAATTGCAGTTGCTTTTGGCAATTTCTCATAGAATTTAGAAACCTCTATTTGCTCTTTATTTTCAAAAACCTCTTCTAAACTGTCATTGTAAGTCGCAAATTCATCTAGCTTATCTAACAATTCCTTTTTCAAGTCTCCATTAATTTGATTTGCTCTCTTTGCTATGATATTGATCGCCTCATAAATATTATTTGTTGGAGCTTCAATAGAGTCTTTGTCATAGGTAATTGTAGATACAGGTGCTTTTGTCTCTTTATAATCCATCATCATTAACTTTTTATTAATTGTTTTTGTTGTTCCTCTAAAGTAGCTAACATTTTGTCTGAATCTGCTAAATATTTCGTCTTAGGGAAATTTCTTTTCAACTTTTCATATGCCTTAATTGCATCTTTTATACGCAATGACATTCTTCTTTTAGAGCTTCTTAATGCCAAATCATGAGCAGCTTTCAGGCGATAATACAAAGCCTCTTCTTTAAATTCTGACCCTAAATAATCTTCTAATAGATTATCGAATGCTTGAATTGCTGCTGTGTAATTTCTTGAAGGATCATAATCTGCGGTCGTGTAATATACTTTTGCAATTTCAAAAGCTTTCTTTTGCAGTTTATATCGAATCTCTTTGTAGTACTTATTCGCTTCTCCCATTCTTTCCGAGTTTGGATATGCATCTATAAAAGATTGGAAGGCATTTAACGCTCTGTTGGTATCTTGCGTATCAAGACTGTATACTGGAGAGGCCATCATGTAGCTGTATGCAGATAAATAGGCTGCCTCTTCCTTTTTTGAACTTTTGGGGTAATTCTTAGTGAACCTATCGAAATAGTAACCCGCTAAATCATAATTCTTAGTATTAAAATTTGACTGTGCCACCATGTACTGGATTCTCTCCATTTGTGGTTTCCCTCTATAGGTAGGTGTCACTTTCTCAAATAAATTCAGTGCTTTGGTGTACTTTTTGGCCTCATATTGCTTCGAAGCCATCGCATATTGTTCTGGAACTGTGCCTTTGTTCAATACTTTATGGTATTCTCCACAAGAAGTAAAAAATGCCCCAACAGCAACAATATAAATTAAATTTTTCATTTTCAACATTTGGCAAAAATAGTGATTAAATATGGATTATTAAAACGATTTTAACAATGTAAAATAGTTCAATACAAAAAACCACAAAAACGGCAAAAAAACACTGGATTTTTTACTAAAAGTTTGTTAATCTTAGACTTCCGGTGAAGCTGGATTGGTAATCAATTGCTTGATGTCATTATCAAACAAATAAAAACCACTCTTATCATCTCCAATCAAATTGATTTTATCTAAAATATTTCTCGCGAGCGCTTCCTCTTCTATCTGCTCAGAAACATACCACTGCAAAAAGTTATGGGTTGCATAATCTTTCTCTTGTAAAGACACGTCAACCAAATCATTAATCGCTTTTGAAACCATCACTTCATGATTAAATAATGACTCAAACATGTCTTTAAACGAACCGAATTCTTTTGGAGGCTTAGAAAGTTCAGAAACTTGCGCATGTCCGCCGCGTTCATTGATAAATTTAATCAGTTTCAACATATGCTCTCTTTCCTCGTCAGAATGGGCATACATAAATTGAGAAACTCCCTCAAACCCTAGATTCTCTGCATAGGAAGCCATTGCCAAATATACCTGAGATGATTCTGCCTCTACTCTTACTTGCTTGTTTAAAGCTTCTTCTATTTTCTTTGACAACATCTATTTTTGTTTTAAAAATTTTTAACAAAATTAAACATTTCTTTTCGTAATTCCGCAGAAGCTTTTACCAAAGGCAAACGAACTTCATCTGAAGTGATGTGCAACGCATGCAACAGGGCTTTGATTCCTGCAGGATTATTTTCGGAGAAGATCAAATCAATGACCTCCATCAATGCAAAGTGCAGTTTGTATGCATCTTTTGCGTTTCCTTCCAAACCAAGAGCAATCATTGAAGAAAATTCTTTTGGAAATGCCTGACCAATCACAGATATCACTCCTGAACCTCCAGCCAATGCAACGGACAACGCCAGATCATCATCTCCAGAAATGACTAAAAAATCTGATGGCTTATTTTTTATCAACTCCAAATATTGCTGCATGTTATTACCCGCCTCTTTAACTGCAATGATATTTCCAAAATCATTCGCCAAACGAAGTGTTGTTAACGGCTCCATATTTTTTGCTGTTCTACCCGGTACGTTGTATAAAATTAATGGTTTTGGACTCGCCAATGAAATCGCCTTGAAATGTTGGTAAAATCCCTCTTGTGTTGGCTTACTATAGTAAGGAGCTACTGATAAAATAGCATCAATATGGCTTAGATCTGTTGACTGCAATTCAGCTACAACCACTGCCGTATTATTTCCACCTACTCCCAAAACTAAAGGTACTCGCTTATTGGTTACTTTTGCTACTACGGCTATTATTTCTTGTTTTTCCTCTCGAGTAATCGTAGCGCTCTCTCCTGTTGTACCGTTAATTACCAGATAGTCTATTCCGTTTTCAATATTAAATTCTACTAAATTCACAAGTGCATCCAAATCTACTGTTTTATCAGCTTTAAATGGTGTTATCAGTGCGACTCCAGTTCCTATAAATTCTTGCATGCTTAAACTTTTTTGTTCATCTTACAAATCTATGGTTTTCTTTAATTTAAATAACAGGTTTGACGAGCGAAAATTGTAGGTAAAACATTTTACAACGGAATCATGCCTGTTGTTATATTTTAAAACGCAGGCCTAAAGCTTTTTCAATATTTTGAGATACTTTATGATCAGACCATTCACAGCAGATACATCCTCAGTGTCCTCATGAACAATCAGATCATATAACGTATCATTTACATTAGAAAAACCAACTTTAAACGTAGCAGTAGATTTAAAAATAGCCAACTCCAAAAAAAGATGCTGCTCATCAAAATATCCTATCAACAAATCAAAAGGTGTTTCTAAAAAACTTTGAAAATTCGCATTGTTGACCGCGCCCAGCCAGTTAAAATCTTTCTCTGTAAAATAACAATCCTCTGTTGATGCCTTCTTTGTAAATTTTTTAAAAGAATACATTTGAATGTCTGCAACTGTATTGAAACGATGTTTCAGGTCATCTGGGATGCTCAACTGAGAGGAAAGTGCGTCTGTTGTTAAGACGCCTATAGTTTGAATCTTTTTGGATGATGCGACTCTTTTGTGAGACAATGCATGCAATTTCCTATGGAAATTTTTATTGAGGATTCGTTTTTTAAATTTTTCTAACAACATTCAGTTCTATTCAGTAAAATTGTATCTTCGTGCTGTACAAATCTAATTAAAAAAAATGGCTACTGCATTTAAAAAATTCACTTTACTTTTTCTCTTATGCCTCTCTCTGTTTTCCTGCAAAGAAGAAAGATATATCACAACGAAAGTTCTTGGAAAAAACATAGCTATAGATTCAACTTTAGTTTCTAAACAGTCAATAAACACGATTATAACTCCCTATAAAAAGCAAATGGTGAAAGAAATTAACACCATTATATCCTACACTCCAAAAGATTTGACAAGAACAGATGGAGCCTTGGAAAGTAGCCTTGGTAATTTGTTAGCAGATCTCACCTACGAACGAGCAAATCCTATTTTTGAAAAACAAACTGGAAAAAGTATTGATTTCTCTTTGTTCAATTATGGAGGTTTACGAGCAGGGATTCCTGCAGGGAATGTAACTAACAAAAATGCATTCGAATTAATGCCTTTTGAAAACATGCTTGTTGTGGTTGAATTGAGCGGAGAAAAAATGGATGCCCTCATTTCGTATCTTATCAAGAATGATACAGCGCATCCGTTATCGAAGCACATCCAACTGGTAGTCACGAAAAAAGGATATGAACTGCGCATCAATAATGAACCATACGACAACTCGAAAAGCTATTTTGTATTGACCTCAGACTATCTGCAAAGCGGAGGAGACAAGATGACATTTTTTAAAGATCCTCTTCAAAAAATTTCTCTGGAATATAAAATACGAGATGCGATCATTGACTATTTTAAAAGTGTAGACACTTTACAAAGCAACTTAGACCAACGTTTTATTAAGAAGTAATATGGACAGAAGAAAATTTATACAGCAAACGGCAGCAGCGGCTTCCTTAACAGCTCTTGGAGGTCTAACTGCGCCTTCTATTGATATTAAAAGCAAGAAGCACATTACCATTTTACATACCAACGATACGCATAGTCACATAGAGCCTTTTGAGGCGTCTCATTACAAATATGCAAACAAAGGAGGTGTTGCCAGAAGAGCCACAGCGGTAGAAGCAATTCGGAAAGAAAACCCGAACACACTGCTTTTGGATGCGGGAGACATCTTTCAAGGTACTCCTTATTTTAATTATTTTGGAGGAGAACTAGAATTCAAGCTAATGAGCATGTTAAAATATGATTTGGCAACCATAGGAAATCACGATTTTGACAATAGTATTGAAGGCTTGTTTAAACAATTACCCAATGCCAATTTTAACTTTGTTTCTGCCAATTACGATTTTAAGAACACCATCTTAGACAGTCATGTAAAACCCTACCAAACCTTTGTTAAGAACGGTATTAAAATTGGTGTTTTTGGACTTGGTGTGGAACTCCAAGGATTGGTGCATCCCAAAATGTATAAAGAAACCAAGTACTTAGACCCTTTGGAGATCTCTCAAGACATGAGTAGAATTCTGAAAGAAGAAGAACATTGCGATTTAATTATTTGTCTCTCTCATTTAGGATATCATTATAAAAGCAAACCCAATAAAATTTCTGATATCAAGCTTGCGAAAGCTAGCAAAAACATAGATCTCATTATAGGTGGACATACACACACCTTCCTAGCAAAACCTACAATTGTCAGAAATAGCATTGATGAAAATGTCTTGGTCAATCAAGTAGGCTGTTATGGCATCAACATTGGGAGAATCGACTTCTACTTTGATGCATACAATCAGAAAGTGGCGCAAGGGAAAACAATAGTGGTATAGGCAGAAAAAAAACATCGTTGCACATGATCAATAGGCACTCCTTTTCTATGCACTGTATGGAAGTAGCGCGAGCCACTCGGACAACAAAGTTCGAGACAAATCAAAACTAGGTAGCTAAGTACTTTTGAGAGGTTACACCCCGATAATTACTTTATTTTTAAGAACCTACAACTCCCTTTGCTATCATTGATTTACAAATAAGAAATTGTGCTAAAATATAGGTTACCATAATAGCTACACCATACCATTGATGCGGTTGATAAAACTTATTCAAAGCAATTAAACTATCCGACAACATAAAAATAAGAGCCCCCATAAACAACCATAAGTTTTCGGTAGATTTATTGCCTCTATAATTTAATAAAGCTACAGATCCAAATGTAGAGATTGTAATTCCATAGATCAAAACAGGTACTAACATATTGCCTAAATTTGGATAAATCAAATACATTAAAAGACCTAATAAAAGAACAAAAGGCACTGCTGATGTAATCATCTTTGCCGTCAAGTCTTTCGGCAGAAAGCCTACAGTTAGTTTTATATAGACCAAATGCCCCAATAAAAATGACGCCAAGCCATAGGTAAAGAAATCAGCACCTTCGAATAGCAAAAAAACATCTCCAACACAACAGCAAAACATCCCAAACACATACCAAAACACCGGAGTTTTTGTAGACACTAAGTACACCACAGCAAGCGAAGTTAACAACATGGGTTTTGAATACATTTCTATGGCTATATTTTCAGCAATAACGGCATATATATCTGCAATGGAGGCGATAAAAAACACCCCCATAGCGATGGTAATTTTAATTTGATTTTTCATAGTTCGTTTTTATATTTTTAAGACTGTTCCTTTGCAATAATGTTACACTGCTTAAGAAATCATATCTATAAATTCTTGTTCCGAGATAATGGGTACGCCAAGTGTTTCTGCTTTGGCCAATTTACTTGGCCCCATATGATCACCTGCCACGATATAAGATGTTTTTTTTGAAATAGAACTACTCACTTTTCCACCATTATCTTCAATGGTTTTTTTTAATTCATTCCTGGTAAGCTGATGAAAAACACCGGAAACAACAAATATAAAACCTTTTAACTTTTCGGTCTGATGTGCTATACTTTCTGCAGACACTTCCAACTGAACTCCCGCTAATTTCAATCGATCTATGAGTTGAATATTTCCTAGATCATTGGAAAAATCAATAATGCTTTGCGCAATTCTATCGCCAATTTCATCCACTGATATTAAAGTATCAAAATCTGCGGCCATAAGCATATCAATAGATTTAAAGTGCTTTGCAAGTTTTTTAGCAACGGTTTCACCAACAAATCGAATACCTAATGCAAACAACACTTTCTCGAATGGAATCTCTTTAGACTTCTCTATACCTGCAATCATATTTTGAGCAGATTTCTCCGCCATTCTCTCTAGTGGCATTACTTGATCTACTCGCAAAGCATACAAATCTGCATAATTTAGAATCAGACCCTCTTTGCGCAATAAATCAACCGTTTCCCCTCCTAGGCCATCAATATCCATAGCCTTTCTACTTATAAAGTGTTGAATTCTACCTGTAATCTGAGGAGCGCAACCAAATTCATTAGGACAGTAGTGCTTTGCATCTCCTGCTGTTCTCACTAATTCTGTAGCACAGACCGGGCAATGGGTAGCATAGCTCGTTGGTTCTGAATCCCGAGCCCTTTTCGAAACGTCTACCGCAACAATTTTCGGAATAATTTCTCCACCTTTTTCTACAAAAACAGTGTCGTTCACTCTAATATCTAACTTCGCTATTTGATCTGCGTTGTGCAATGACGCCCTTTTTACGGTGGTTCCTGCTAGCTGAACAGGTACTAAATTCGCCACCGGAGTAATCGCTCCTGTGCGACCAACCTGATAGGTTATTTCGCGCAAAACTGTAGCTACTTGATCTGCTTTAAACTTATAGGCAATTGCCCAACGTGGTGCTTTTGAGGTATAGCCCAACTCTTCTTGTTGCTGTAAATTATTTACTTTGATAACAACACCATCAGTTTCATATGGCAACTCATTTCTTTTAACATCCCAATGCTTTACAAATTCAAAAACAGCATCAATGTTCTCTGCCAAAGCAATCGTTTTTGGCACTTTAAAACCTACCTTTCGCGCATGCTGTAAACTTTCAAAATGCGTCTGATACTTGCGTTCGTCTGTAACCACTTGGTACAACAGACAATCTAATGGCCTTTTTGCCACCTCCCCGCTATCTTGAAGTTTTAAGCTACCACTTGCTGTATTTCTCGGATTTTTATATTCTTCTTCACCATTTGCTAGACGCTCCTCATTCATTTTATAAAAACCATCGAGCGGGATGATAATTTCACCTCGCATTTCAAAATTGCGAACAAAAGCGTCGCTTAAGGTCAATGGAATGGATTTTATGGTTCTAATATTTGTAGTTACAGCATCTCCTTGAAAACCATCTCCGCGAGTAACTGCCTTCACAAATGCACCATTCTCATAGGTCAAATTAATCGATGCTCCATCGTACTTTAATTCACATGTGTACTCAATATCTTGTGTCCCTAGCAGTTTTTGAATACGTTTCTCCCAATCTAACAAGTCCTCTTTAGAATAGGAATTGTCTAAAGAAAACATGCGATTTTTATGGGTAACGGTCTCAAAATTTTTAGTAATACCTCCTCCTACTCGCTGTGTTGGAGAATTTGCATCAAAATACTCGGGATGTTCTGCTTCTAACTTCTCTAAGACTTTTAATTTGATATCAAAATCATAATCAGAAATCGTTGCATTGTCTAATACGTAATAATTATAGTTATGCTGGTTCAGTTCTTCTCTTAGTACTTGTAATTGTTGTTGCTTTTTATTCATGTAGCAAAAATGCGTTTCTTTCTAATATATTTTGGTACCTGTAAACAGACATGCTTCTTTTTTAATCCATTTATTTCTTAAGTTGCTACTCACGTTGCATCTACAAAAATGAATAGAAATTTCCTTGAAATATCGTTTGGAGGGCTAAAAATAACGAAAAAACGACAAGCCTAAAAACAAAAAAGCCGAAACAATAGTTTCGGCCATTTATTATAGGTCTCTGTCTACTAATAGTAGGTGTATCGTCTTACTTTTGCAATATGTTTTGCCAAACGCATTACCTGATGCGAATAGCCATATTCATTATCATACCATACATAAATCACGATGCTATTTCCTTTTGCAATCGTGGCCTTACTATCAAAAATTGAAGGGGAAGGTGACCCTATGATGTCAGAAGAAACGAGTTCATTATCGATAGAATACTTAATTTGTTCTACTAAGTCTCCCTCCAAAGCACACTGCTTCATGATTGCATTTACGGAATCTACAGTGACTTCAGTATGCAATTGCAAGCTCAGAATTGCTAATGAACCATTTGGAACAGGCACTCTAATTGCATTTGAAGTCAACTTACCTTCTAGCATCGGCAATGCTTTTGCTACGGCCTTACCTGCTCCTGTTTCTGTTATGACCATATTCAATGCTGCTGCTCTACCTCTTCGGTATTTGCCATGCATATTGTCTACCAGATTTTGATCATTTGTATAGGCATGAATGGTTTCTAAATGACCTTTGTCAATACCGAAACTATCTTCTAAAACTTTTAAAACAGGTGTAATCGCGTTTGTGGTGCAAGAAGCCGCTGAGAAAATATCAACTGTATCTGGATTATTTTGTTGATGATTCACACCATGTACAATATTAGGAATTCCTTTTCCTGGTGCCGTTAATAAAACTTTACTTGCTCCATTGGGAACGAGGTGTCTGCTCAATGCTTCTTTATCTCTAAATGCACCTGTATTGTCAATAATTAGTGCATCGTTAATGCCGTAGGCTGTATAATCAATATCTTCTGGCTGTTTTGCCGAAATCATATGCACAGTTGTTCCGTTTATAATTAAGGCCTTGTTCTCTGCATCTACTTGAACAGTTCCTAAGAAGTCTCCATGAACAGAATCAATGCTCAATAGAGAAGCTCTCTTTTCTAATACAGTTTCTGTGATTTCACCACGCGTAACAACAGCTCTTAAACGCAACTGAGACCCCTTACCCATTTTGTTCATTAGCTCACGAGCTAACAAGCGTCCAATTCTACCAAAACCATATAAAACAACATCTTTCGGTTGAATATCATTGACATCAGCAGCTCCTTTTAGTTGCTGTTGTACAAATGCTATTTTATCTGAGCAAGCTGCTTCGTTGAGTTGACATTCATATGCCAATTTTCCAATATCTAATTTTGAAGAAGGCAAGGTCAATTCTTGAATTGCTTTTGCAATATCTAATGCGTCAAAAATACTAATAGGTTTTGCTACAAATTCATCTGAATAGGTAATTAAATTTAAAACCTCACTAGCCCTTTTATCGACTAACTGATTTCTGAAAATAACCAATTCAATTGATTTATCGTACCATAAATCGTTGACAATATTAATAAATTCTACAGCTGCTCTTCTCGTTTGCGTTTGCAAAGCAACTTCTTCGTCATAATTTGTTGTTGTTAACATAGTTGTGCTCTATCTTTTGTTAAAATTTTTTTGCAAACATACTTATTTCAATCGATTTCGTAACTATTTTATAGCTTAAAAATAGGTATTTTTTAAAAAGCTTCTCAAAGACCACTCCAACACAAATTACCTAAATCTAAAACGTTCTTTTACACCTTCCGGACTTTGCATTTCTATTTCGATTCTATACCTGCGGTCTTTACCTAATGTTTCTAAAATAGCAAGTGTCTTTTCTGCTGTTTTCACTGGTGTATTGTTAATGCTAGTAATGATATAATTCTTTAAGCTATTTCTTCCTTCGTCATCCAATGTTCGATATATCAACACCCCATTTTTCAACTTATTTTTTTTCAAATCTTTCGCAGTAACATTCTTTAATTCCCATTGAAAAGCTTCCGACACATAGCGAACCTCCTTTTTTGAGAGCTTCACCTCTTTGCTAAGTAACTCACCAGAACGGTCAACGGTAACAAGCACCCATTCGTCTGGCTTCTTCGCCTTCAATTGCCCTTTTAAATCAGAAAATTTTGCGATTTCTACATTGTTTATCTTTTTGATAATATCTCCTGCTGATAATCCTGCTTTTTCAGCTTCACTTTGCTCATTAAATCCAGCAATTCTAACACCGCTCTCCGAGTATTCTTGATCGATATAAATTCCGAGTACCGCTTCTTGTACACTCCCAAACTCTATCAAATCTTCAATTACCTTTTTGGCAATATTAGAGGGGACAGCAAATGAGTACCCAACAAAAGAGCCCGTTTTAGATGAAATTGCGGTGTTGATTCCTATCAATTCTCCACGTGTATTGACCAAAGCACCTCCACTATTTCCTGGATTGACAGCGGCATCTGTTTGAATGAATGCATCGATACCTGAATTTCCTTGTAAATCTCTCCCTTTGGCACTCACAATACCTGCGGTTACTGTAGAAGTTAAATTATAGGGGTTTCCAACTGCCAAGACCCATTCTCCTATTTGTACGGAATCTGAATTTGCAAAAGGAATATATGCCAATATTTCCTCCGATTCTATTTTTAGCAAGGCAATATCATTTTCTTGATCAGTACCAATCAGTTCGGCTTTGTATTTTTTTTGATTGTTCAAAGTAACTTCTATTGAGGTAGCGTCATCAATAACATGATTGTTGGTGATGATGTAGCCATCAGCTGAAATGACAACACCACTTCCTGTGCCAACCTGTTCATATTTTCGAGTACCGATACCTCTGCCAAAATAGTATTCCAATGAACGATTCGATTGTGTCTTTACCGCGGTATTTTTGACATGAACAACTGCATGTATCGTTTTTTCTGCTGCTTCTGTAAAATTTGAAGGTGCATTTGTAATCACATCATCATTGGATGAATAAGTCGACTTCACCATCTTTGGAATAGACGAGACAGAACGCTCAATAATAACTTGCGGCTTTTCTAAAAATACTTTGTAACCTCCAAGCGTTAAAACGCCTCCCAAAAAGGCAACTACTAATAACCTTGCTGTTTTTTTCATGATTTGTAGAAATATATTTTTGAATATCTCAAAGATACAATTTTAACATAGTATACTAAATTCGTTTAACGCTCTTTAACGAATTTTAACCGACTTTTAACAGCGTCCTTTGAAGAGATAAATTGCTATATTTGTGATCTATGACATTGACCTTTTACAAATACCAAGGAACCGGGAACGATTTTGTCATGATTGACAATAGAAATCAATCATTCCCCAAAGACAACCTCACTCTAATAGATACCTTGTGCAATAGACATTTTGGTATTGGAGCAGATGGTATTATTCTAATTGAAAACGATGCATCTTCTGATTTTAAAATGCGTTATTTCAATGCAGATGGAAGTGAAACTTTTTGTGGAAACGGTGCACGATGTGCAGTAGCTTTTGCTAGATTTTTAAAAATCATAGATCGCAAAGCAACGTTTAATGCTTGTGATGGATCTCACTATGCCGAGATTGAAAACAATCAAGTTTCACTTCAAATGATTGATGTGGATGATGTCACTATTACTGAAAATGCAGTTTTTCTAAATACCGGAACAGCGCATCATGTGGAAATCGTTTCTCAATTAGATGGATTTCCCGTTTATGAAAACGGCAAAAAGATTAGAAATAGCTACAACGCACCTGGAAGCAATGTGAATTTTGTTCAAAAATTAAATGACGATACCTTTAGAGTAAGAACCTATGAAAAAGGGGTAGAAGCTGAAACATTAGCTTGCGGAACAGGTGTAACAGCTGTTGCTATTGCCATGCATAAAACAAAACAGACCACGTCTCGTTCTCTTTCTTTGCCTGTTGAAGGAGGAGTTCTTGAGGTGAGCTTCGATGTTGCCAACAGCCACTATAGCAACATCTGTCTTAAAGGGTCTGCTCAGTTTGTTTTTAAAGGTTCAATCGATTTATCATGAATACACTCATAGGACATAGCGTTGCGTTGAGAGCAATAGAACCTGAAGACTTAGAGTTTCTCTTTGAAACAGAAAATAATGAATTGTTTTGGGAGATCAGTCATACACAAAAACCATTTTCAAAATTTTTATTAAAGCAGTACCTAGAAAATAGTCATTTAGATATTTTTGAAGCCAAACAGTTGCGCTTGGTCATTACAGAAAACATAAACAATGCCTGCATTGGTATGATTGACTTGTTTGATTTCAACCCGCAGCATAAAAGAGCAGGTATTGGTATATTAATTCATGAAAAACACCAACACAATGGCTTCGGATCTGAAGCCCTGAAACTGCTCATATCTTATAGTTTTCAGCACTTAGGCCTACATCAATTGTATGCCAATATTACAACAAACAATACCAAGAGTATTGCCTTGTTTAAAAAACACCTATTTCACGAAGTTGGTCTTAAAAAAGACTGGATTTTCAACAACGGTGTATTTAAAGACGAACTTTTATTTCAACGGATCAATGCATAAAAAAAAACTACTTTTCATAAGTATTTCAATAGTTCTAGGGATTGCTAGTGTTTTTACCTATCGGATATACCAGAGAATTTACGGGACAAACACCGTGAAAGAGGGTTATATTTTTATAAAAACCAATAGCAACCTGAAAGACCTAGAAAATGAAATCAGTCCCTTCTTAAAAGACGTATTATCTTTTACTTGGGTAGCGAATCAAAAAAAATATACGCGGAGAATAAAAGCTGGTAGGTTTAAAATAGACAAAGGCATGTCTAATAATGATCTCGTTAATCTTCTGAGAAGTGGTGAGCAAGCCACCATAAATTTAACGTTTAACAACCAACATTCAATTCAAAAGTTGGCAGGTAGAGTTGCAGCACAAATTGAAGCAGATAGTCTATCAATCCTTCATGCACTTTTGGAGCCCTCATTTTTAAAATTGCATGACTTTACGACCAAATCTATACTAGGCATGCTGGTTCCAAACAGCTATGAATTCTATTGGAATACTTCTGCCACTCAGTTCAGAGATCGAATGCACAAAGAATACAACAGATTTTGGACAGAAAAGAGAAACAACAAGGCAAAAGCCCTTCAACTAACCAAAATGCAAGTAATTGCACTCGCCTCTATAGTCCAAAGAGAAACAGCTCAAGTTTCCGAAAGACCTTTAGTAGCTGGGTTGTATTTAAATAGAATAAAGCGAGGCATTCCATTACAAGCAGACCCTACTATTATCTATGCCTTGAAGGAAAAATACGGAGAGGAGTTTATTGTAAAAAGAGTGCTATTAAAAGATTTAAAAATAGACTCACCATACAACACGTACACCAACAAAGGCATTCCTCCTACGCTCATAGCGATGCCTGATATTTCCTCTATTGATGCGGTCTTATTCTCTGCAAAACATACGTATATCTACATGTGTGCAAGTGTTGACAAAATTGGATATCATTCATTTGCAGCTTCGCTGAAACAACACAATAGAAATGCAGCAAAATATCATCGATGGATGAATGAACAAGGTATCAACAGGTAAACAACAATACTGAAGTAGAAATGATTTCATTAAAAGTAGCGCTGTATGCGATATTGGACTGCTCCATAATTATTGCCATAAACATGAGTATACACCTAAAGTAATGAAGCCCATATGGTATTTTATTCTTTGAAAGAAAGAGAAAAAGAATCCTCATAAACAAGCAACATATTGCTTCCTATTGTTTAGTTCCTGTTCACGCAGGAATCGCAATTAAAATAAGACAACTAACTACCAAAAGAAAGAAAAATACCTCATGGTATTTTTCTTTCAATGATATTGACGCAGTGTTATCCCCTTAATAGCAGCTATTTAAGTCACTCATAAAAGGAAAAAATACTTCGAAAAATAAACATAACTATTGAGAAAAGACACCACTACTTTGTAAAAAATTCGATTTCCTAGAAGAGTTTGTCTACAGCTATGAATTCTGTAAGAATTCTTCAAGAAACCTTTGAATCTGTTAGCAAAAACTGAAATACGTTAGCATAATCACATAAAAAATCAAAACAAAGCACTGGTAGTCAGACTTTTAAAAAAAATACTATATCTTTGCATCGCTTAACAGAAAGTATGACATTATTAGATATTTTTTATTGATTATCGGAATTGCCCTTTTCCCAAACAACAAAGTTGTTTTCGATGAAAAGGAAAATAAGAGCTCAAGAAGAATCACTACAGCTATACAATATGAACATAGCGAAATCTTATTTTTAGAAAAAAAATTTACCGCCTTTAAAGAAGCGCTAGCCTTTAAAGAATCTCAAGGAAACTACACTGCGATAAACACATTGGGGTATTTAGGCAAATATCAATTTGGAATCACTACATTAGAACGATTTCAAATCAAAAATTCTCAAGAATTTTTAAAGAGCCCTGAGTTACAAGAAAAGGCTTTTGCTGCTTTGTGTTCTGTAAACAAATGGATCTTGAGAAAAGACATCCCTCGCAATGTGGGTACAAGCATTAACGGTATTGAAATAACAGAGTCAGGTATTCTAGCTGCTGCGCACCTGAGCGGAGCGGGAAATGTAAAAAAGTACTTACGCTCTAACGGGCAATACAATTGTCGTGATGCTTATGGATCATCAATTGAGCATTACATGAAAAAGTTTGCTGGTTATGATCTTTCCGAAATAATAGGAGACAGAACGGCGAGTATTTAATGTTCTTTGTGAATGATAAAAATGGCGGGTCTTTTATGCAAGTCTGGACGCTCATTTTTCCACTCTTTTACAGCTTTCGTTTTTATATATTCTGAAGATAATGTAATATCTGCTGCGATACATAAACTTGTTGTAGGTGATAAAAAAGATTTTAAATCTGCCAATAACTTTTCATTCCGATAAGGTGTTTCAATAAATATTTGAGACTGGTCTTTATCTTTTGACACCTTTTCCAATGCCTTGATTGCTTTTTTTCGTTCCCCTTTATCAATAGGTAAATATCCATTAAAAGCAAAACTTTGTCCATTCATACCAGAACTCATCATTGCCATTAAAATTGATGAAGGCCCCACCAATGGAACTACTTGAAGCCCTTTCTCGTGGGCTAATTTAACAATAGTCGCTCCTGGATCGGCAACAGCAGGAACTCCTGCTTCTGATAAAAGACCTACAGAAACCCCTTCATTACATGCATCTAAATACGATCTCGTTTCTAAAGCATCTGCATACTTGTCTAGCATCATTATTGTTAAAGATGGCTGAGATTTTTTAGGCGCAATTTTTTTTATGAATCGTCTGGCAGACTTTTCATTTTCTACGATAAAATAATCCAGTTCCTCCACTACTTTTTTTACCGATAAGGGCATTACTTCGAGCGGTTCATTATCTCCTAACGTGGTTGGAATTAAATAGAGTTTCCCTTTCATAGTTTGTGTTGAATTTTAGCAATGATGCTTTCACAAGCCTCATCTAACATGTTAAATACCTTTTCAAAACCGTCTTCATCACCATAATATGGATCTGGAACTTCATGATTCGAATCTACATCTAGAGCATTCAAAATCAAATGTACCTTTTCCTTGTCATGAGTATTTCTTGCCATGACTATTAAGTTTTGATAGTTGCTGCGATCCATAGCGAAAATAAAGTCAAACTTTTCAAAATCTTCTAGAACAAATTTTCTGGCCTGTTGATTTGTGATATCGATTCCGTGCTTTCTTGCCACTTCAATTGATCTCACATCAGGAGAGTGACCAACATGATATGACGCTGTACCTGCAGAATCTACCAATACTTGATCAGATTGTAGTTTTGCCTGTAAAATACCTTGTGCTAGTGGAGAACGACAAATATTCCCCAAACAGACCATAAGTATTTTCATGATGAAAGATTTAGAATGTCAACTTTTTCGTTAAGTCGTCTACGTATTTTCTGAATTGCTTATCGGTCTCTGTCAAATTATCTACTGTTTTACAAGCATGTAAAACAGTTGCATGATCTCTGTGACCAATTTGGGAACCAATACTCGCTAATGACGATTTTGTCATACGTTTCGCAAAATACATAGCCAATTGTCTAGCTTGTACAATATGACGCTTTCTCGTTTTTGATTGCAACGTAGCTACATCCATATCAAAATATTTTGAAACTACTTTTTGGATGTAATCA
This sequence comes from Polaribacter sp., assembly GCA_042091715.1. GTDB lineage: Bacteria > Bacteroidota > Bacteroidia > Flavobacteriales > Flavobacteriaceae > Polaribacter. Next base: position 25,243 of record JBELGW010000002.1, read on the forward strand.
ATAGACACCTCTTTTTTAGTATTCTTAACAAATTTATCTACAATTTGTCGAGCCAACTCTAATGTATAATCTTTTCTGTTAAAAGAAGCTTGTGCAATCATAGAGATGATAACCCCTTCTAGCTCCCGAACGTTAGATTTAATATTCTTAGCAATATATTCTACGATATCTTCTGGCATGATGACACCGTCTCTAAATAGTTTATTCTGAAGTATTGAAATTCTTGTTTCAAAATCTGGCGACTGCAATTCCGCAGACAAGCCCCACTTGAAGCGCGACAACAAGCGCTGTTCGATATCTTGCATATCAACAGGTGCTTTATCTGAAGTTAAAATTACCTGCTTCCCATTTTGATGTAAATGATTAAAAATGTGGAAGAAGACGTCTTGGGTTCCTGTTTTACCAGATAAGAATTGAACATCATCAATAATTAACACATCAATCATTTGGTAAAAATGGATAAAATCATTTCTCGTATTGGATTTTACAGAATCAATAAACTGTTGTGTAAATTTTTCTGAGGAGATATACAACACCGTTTTGTCAGGATATTTATCTTTGATATCGATTCCTATTGCGTGAGCAATGTGTGTCTTTCCGAGTCCAACTCCTCCGTAAATTAATAAAGGATTAAACGAAGTACCTCCTGGTTTATTAGCAACAGCCATTCCTGCTGAGCGGGCTAAGCGATTTGAATCTCCTTCAACAAAATTATTAAAGTTATAATTGGGATTTAACTGAGACTCTATTTTCACTTTTTGCAACCCAGGAATTACAAATGGATTTCTTAATTCCCTGTCTTTTGTTTCTGAAGGAACTGCTACCTTTTGAGGTTTTAGTGGATCTCTATTTGCACTTGGAATTTTTACAATCTGTGGGCTATTACTACTGTAAGTATTCTCCATGCGCACGTCATAGATTAACTTGGCATCTTTACCTAACTCTCTAACTAAAGAGACTCTTAACAACTTTATATAATGCTCCTCTAACCATTCATAAAAGAATTTACTAGGCACTTGTATTGTTAAAGCATCTCCTGACATTTTTATCGGTTTGATTGGTTCAAACCAAGTTTTATATGCTTGAGGTTTTATATTATCTTTAATAAAACAGAGGCACTCGTTCCAAACTGAATCAGCAGTTTTAGTCATCCTTTTTTTTACTGGTATATTGGTTAATAAATTGTTCCGTGTTTGTAATTAATTCCTCGTTCAATAGCTACACAAATGTGTGAATAAAATTCAGTATAAAAAAATGTATTTACTATTGATTATTAACTTTTTTTTTCGTAAAATAAAATAATTAATAAAAAAAAATACTACATGATTTCACACTACACCTCTTTTAGAATACGCTACGGAGAAACAGACCAAATGGGAGTCGTATATCATGGTAATTATGCTCAATTCCTCGAGATGGGAAGAATTGATTGGCTGAGGTCTCTGGATATCTCTTACAAGAACATGGAGGAAAATAATATCATTCTTCCTGTTATTTCACTGCAGTGTAGTTTTAAAAAATCAGCTGAATTCGATGATGAAATTACAGTAAAAACCACATTAAAAAAAATACCAAGTGTTAAAATTGAGTTTGAGTACGAAATCACCAATCAAAAAAACGAACTATTAACAACAGGACACACTGTTTTGGCCTTTCTAAATAAGGCTACTAAAAAACCAATGAGGTGTCCAGAATACATATTGGAAAGATTAAAAAAAACAAAAGCTAGCAGCTCTTAATAGTAACTTTATAAAGATCCGTAAAGAGCTGAAAAATAAAAGGAGCGTCCTTTTTACGAACAGAAATCACATAGCTGCAATCCATCTCTAAATGCTGTGAAATAATTTGTATATTTCTCTCTTTAATAATTCTCATTACTTTATTCATCAACTCGTATTCAAAAGTGAGCTGAAACGATATTTTGACTGTTTTTTCGAGTATATGAGCTGCTTCTAAGGCCAACTTTGCTGAACTTCTATAGGCATTAATCAACCCTCCAACTCCTAATTTTGTGCCACCGAAATAACGAACAGAAACGATTAAAATATTGGTCAATGAAAAAGCTTGAATTTGACCGTAGATTGGCATTCCTGCCGAGTTACTTGGTTCTCCATCATCATTTGCTCTAAATCGAATTGTTTCTATTCCAAACTGCCAGGCATAACAAAAATGACGAGCAGCATGATGCTTCTTTTTCAAACCATCAATTGCTTCTTTCACATCGCCTTCATTCAAGACCGGAAAAGCATACCCGAAAAACTTACTATTCCTATCCTTAAATAGTGTCTCCGCTGACGGTTGTTCTATGGTTTTATAAACATCATCCATTAAGCAACAGCCACTAAAACAATTCCTACAACTGCTAATAATATTCCAATTTTATTTTTCAAACTAAACTTCTCCTTAAATAGCAGAAATCCAACTAAAGTAGATACAATCACAATACTCACATTATTTATTGTAAAAAGCGTTGAACTTTCAAATCCTTTGGTCTGCAATGCTTTTATTAAAAACACAATAGAATAATAATTTGGCACGCCCAAAACAATCCCTGCAATAACATTTTTAAGACCAAATGGAGCTGGTTTTTGAATTGTTTTTACAAGTAAAATAAGCACTCCAAAAAAGGCAGCAAAGCCAAATAAACTTCCTGAAAAAACTTCAACATCATTTTCTGCTACGTACATTTTTTGCACATACTTCAAAGTAGTATCAATAGTTCCTGAACCCAAAAAAAGAATAATTGGCAACAGCAACCCTGCTTTTTCATGTTTTTTACTTTCTTCCTTCACAGAAGCTAAATACACAGCTACTAATGCTATTAATATTCCAACAATCTTGAATATGCCCAATGACTCATCATACAAATAAACTCCAAAAAGTATAGGAACTACTACTGACATCTTTCCTGCAACTGAAACAACAGACACTCCATTTTGCTGCGCTGTTAAAGCCATTACAAAGAATATAGAAACAAATAAAAGACCCAAAGAAAGCGCCCCAAAAACCCAAGGTTGACCGATGATTCCGGATATTGATATGCTACTTTCAGCAAGGGTAAACCCTAAAGTGAGTGCAACGATATAATTGACAACAATCGCCTTTAAAGTATCTATTTTATAGCTATCGAAATATTTAAAAATCACAAATAATGATGTTGAAAAAACAACACTTAACAACAAATAAATCACGGGTTCAATTCTTTTTTAGTTAATAAATCTACTACATCTTCTTCACCTGGAACTAAATTCCAAGTTTGTATTCCTAATTTCCGAGCTGCTTCAGTATTCTCCAAGGTATCGTCAATAAAAAAAGTTTCGGTTGCTTTTAAGTTATTTTCGCGCAATACAAATTCATAAATACTTGCATCGGGTTTTCTAAAATGAATCTCATGAGATAAGTAAAACTGTTCAAAACAATTTTTAAACTCCTCATACAGTGCACTTCCCCAATCATTCTGAATCCATTCAATATGCAGGGCATTGGTATTACTTAGCAGGAACAATCGATATTTATTACTACGAGACAAATCTTTTAAAAACTGCAAACGATGTTTTGGAAACCCCAACAAAATAGCATTCCAAGCCGCAGTCAATTGAGCTTTTGACAGCTCCAAGGTATCTTCAAAAAAAGCGATAAAATCGACAGAGGAAACTGCACCTATTTCAAACTGATGTGCAACAAGTAACATCTCCTCTGAAACCTCATCAACACCCAGTTTCTTCAGTGCTCTATGCGTTGCTTCTTTGTCTAGATCAATAAAAATATCGCCAAAATCAAATATTATATTCTTAATCATTTCTCATTATTTTTAGTAGATCATCTTTTATTTTTATTTCTTTGATGCAGGTCCCCTTAATCTTGGGAGCTTCTACACCGTGCATAAATTCATTTTCTCCAATAAAAATTCTAGCCTCATCCCAAGCTTTGGCATCTATAAATGACTGTAATGTTTGTAAACCTCCTTCAACAATCACAGATTGAATTTGATACTTTTGCAGCAAGTCACAAATTTGAACGACCACATTATTCGTAAAATCTAGCTCTTCAAAGACTAACTTCTCACTAGCTTGTTTGATTTTCTCCTCGGTTAGTACAATTGTTTTGATCTTCTTGTCAAATACATGAGCATCTAACGAAATTCTTGCACTTCTATCTAGTACAATTCTTGTGGGGCTCATCCCTCCCCAACTCCTTACATTTAACTTGGGATTATCTTCAATAACCGTATTGGTCCCTACCAAAATAGCGTGTTCTTCCGACCTCCACTTATGCACTAGCTGCTGTGAATAAATATTCGAAATCCAAACGGGTCTCACACTTGATTTTACGGAGGGAGCTATAAAACCATTTCTAGTTTGTGCCCATTTCAAAATAATATAAGGTCGTTTTCTATCTTGTACTGTAAAAAATCGTTTGTGATGTGCTCTACATGCTTCCTCTAAAACACCAACAGTAACAGAACAACCAGCGTTTTGTAACCTTTTAATTCCTTTTCCTGCAACCAAACTATTAGAATCAACACAACCAATCACCACATTTTGAATTTGATTTCTCACAATTAAATCTGCACATGGCGGAGTTTTACCAAAATGAGAGCAAGGCTCAAGGGTTACATAAATCGTTGCTTCTTTCAACAATGTTTTATCTTTAACAGCATTGATTGCATTTACCTCTGCATGACTTTGACCATATTCACTAGTAAATCCTTCTCCAATTATTTTACCATCATATACGATTACTGCACCTACAGATGGATTCGGCCTTGCAGTTCCAATTCCATTTTTTGCAAGATGCAAACATCGCTGCATGTATTTTTTATGAATCATCATGACAAAACTGTTATAAAAAATGGCAAATTACACATAAACTAATTCTAATTTTAGGTAACTTGCACGTGCAAAAGTAAGGTATTAGAATGACATCAAACAACTATATTCTGAGAGAAATAGCTTCCAAAGACAATCCACAAATAGCAGAGGTCATTCGAACTGTTTTAATTGAAATGGGAGTACCTAAAGTAGGGACTGCCTATGAAGATAGTACGCTCGACTGTATGTTTGAGACCTATAAAGCAACCAACTCATCTTACTACGTTATTGAACACAACAGTATCATAATTGGTGGTGCGGGAATTGCCCCACTCCTAGCTCATGATGGAAATATTTGTGAATTTCAAAAAATGTATTTTTTACCCAAAGCTAGAGGTCGAGGCTTGGGGAATCAAATAATTGCAGCTTGCCTGGCAAAAGCAACAGAATTTGGTTTTGAAAAGTGCTATTTAGAAACCATGCCATACATGGATGCAGCGAGAGCCCTCTACAAAAAAAACGGATTTGTTTCTCTCGAAAAACCGCTTGGAAACACCGGACACTATTCATGTAATGTGTGGATGCTAAAAGACTTGTAAAATGCTTGTAAAAGAATTTAAAGCGCGTTTTGACAGTGAACTTTCAGAGCTGTTTCCCCAAACTGAAATTAACTCCTTTTTCTACCTCCTCATTGAACATGTATTGGGCCTTCAAAGAGTTGATCTTATCCTTGATAATGACCGTAGCATCCCAATAGAAAAAAAGCAGGAATTACAAGATGCTTTGAACAGATTAAAAGCGCAAGAACCCATTCAATATATTCTCCAAGAAACAGAATTTTATGGTTTGTCCTTTAAAATAACAAAAGACACACTCATCCCAAGACCTGAAACCGAAGAACTAGTTGACTGGATTCTAAGCGATTATAAAAACACAGATACCATCTCTATTCTAGAAATAGGCACAGGAAGTGGATGTATTCCTATTTCTATTGCCAAACATTTACCTCAAGCAAAAGTATCATCTATTGACATTTCTGAAAAGGCACTTCAAATCGCCACAAAGAATGCCGTAACAAATAAAGTATCTATAGAATTTATATTACAAGATATTCTAACAACAGAAACCCTTTCTCATACTTACGATATTATTGTTTCAAACCCACCGTATGTTAGAGAATTAGAAAAAATAGAAATCAAACCAAATGTTTTAGATTACGAACCTCATCTGGCCTTATTTGTTGAAAACACCAACCCTTTAATATTCTATTCTAAAATCGCAAATTTGGCTAAGAAATATCTGAAAAAGAATGGAGCCCTCTATTTTGAAATCAATCAATACTTAGGAAAAGAAACTACAGAAATGCTTACCAAAGAAGGTTTTACAACAGTTTTGAAAAAAGATATCTTTGGGAATGATAGAATGACAAAATCTTCGTTTTAACAGAGCAAACAAAAAGCTAATACACTCTACAGCTTTCTATTTTCTTGCATTTCCAACAAAAATAAGCACCAAACTAGGCGTATTATTTTGAGGTAGCTTCCGAGAGAAGATGCCTTATTTTTTATCAACCTTTATCTTCAGATTTTCACTATTTTTGCCACATGGTAAAAGAGTTACAACTACGCATTCAACTAAAGGAAGAAAACAGTACAGACATACTGCAAAAAAAAGCAGCAAAGCACCTAAGTATAGATCCCGCCAGCATTCATGGCATCAAAGTGCTTCGCAAGTCTATAGATGCTCGAAAACCAACCATTTACTTTACGTATAAAGTTGCCATATATATTGAAGAGAACCTACCTGAAAAGTCAGCATATAAGTTCGAATATAAAGATGTTTCTAACGCAAAAGAAGTCCATATAGTAGGCTTTGGTCCTGCCGGGATGTATGCAGCATTGCGTTGCATAGAACTCGGTTTTAAACCCATTGTTTTAGAGCGCGGTAAAAATGTACAAGATCGTCGAAGAGATTTAAAAGCGATCAATCGAGATCATTTTGTCAATGAAGACTCTAATTATTGCTTTGGAGAAGGTGGTGCAGGGACTTATTCAGACGGAAAATTATATACCAGGAGCTTAAAACGTGGAGATGTTCGAAGAATCTTCGAAAATTTAGTTTATCACGGAGCAACAGAGCAAATATTAATAGATGCACACCCACATATTGGCACCAATAAATTGCCTAAAATTATTCAAAGAATCCGTGAAACAATCCTACATCATGGAGGAGAAATCCATTTTGAAAGCAAGGTTACGAATTTTGTGATTCAACAGAATAAACTCCAAGCCATCCAATTAAAAAATGGAAAAGAAATGCCTGTAAGTGCTCTTATTTTAGCAACAGGTCATTCTGCTAGAGACATTTACGAATTGCTTCATAAAAAAGAAATCGCTTTAAAAGCAAAATCTTTTGCTATGGGGGTTCGTGTAGAACACCCACAACATATCATTGATTCGATTCAATACCATTGCAAAGGAGAACGAGACATACTTTTACCGGCAGCACCTTACAGCCTTGTTGAGCAGGTTAGAGAGCGCGGTGTGTATTCTTTTTGCATGTGTCCAGGTGGATTTATTGTTCCAGCAGCAACTGCAAATGGTGAAGTTGTTGTGAACGGGATGTCTCCAAGTAAACGAAATAATTTATATGCCAATTCGGGAATTGTTGTTGAATTAAATATTGACAAAGACTTCCAAAAATATGAAAAATTCGGCCCCTTAAAAGGGCTTGAATTTCAAAAAGACTTAGAGCGATTGGCCTTTACATCAGGTGGAAGAACTCAAGCCGCCCCGGCCCAACGTTTGACAGATTTTGTTGAGGGTAATTTATCTACAGATTTGAATGACACCTCTTATCAGCCTGGATTAAAATCAGCACCGATGCACTCTTTACTCCCTAAAATTATTGGAGGACGATTGCGCAGAGGATTTGAAGCTTTCGGAAAAAAAATGCATGGTTACTACACATCAGAGGCCAATATTGTTGGTGTAGAATCAAGAACATCATCACCAGTAAACATTCCAAGAAAAAATAATTTAGAACACCCTGAAATTGAAGGATTATTTCCTTGCGGTGAAGGCGGCGGATATGCGGGCGGAATTGTATCGGCGGCTATGGACGGCGAACGATGTGCAGAAGCAGCTATAGCTCGTTTGTAAGAAATAATTATTTTGTTAAAAGAACTGATCAGTAGTTTTGAAGATATAGAAAAACAGTATCTTTGCAATCTGAAAATGGATTTTACTACGCAGAATGGACAGGAAGAAAAAGAAAAGAAAAAAGTCAAAAACCAAATTACTACATCAATACTATTCCTACACAGGTTTTTATAAGTTTATTGGTATTAGTGTTCGAAAAGCACTCATTCCCATAGGATTGGTCGTTGCTAGCTTACTAATTTTCAATAAATATGTCTACAATCTTAATGATGGCCTGCAATCCATGACAGAAACTTTTTCTACCATTGGTGTACTTGCTGTTTTTTTTATATCTGAAACTCTTTTAGGATTAATCCCCCCTGAAATTTTTATTGCTTGGTCCAAAAAAACAGACAACCCATTAGCCATTTTAGCCATTCTGGCGAGCTTATCCTACCTCGGTGGATTGATTACTTTTTTTATCGGAAAAGCCTCATTGCGAATCGACTCTTTTAAAAATTATTTAGAGGTAAAAATGAAGAGTCATTTAAAAAACACAAGCAAATGGGGTGGTTTTTTAATCGTAGTAGGTGCGTTATTGCCTGTCCCGTTTTCGATTACTTGTTTAACGGCCGGAATGATTAAATATCCTTTTAAAGGAGTTTTTCTCTTCGGTTTGTTTCGTTTTTTACGTTTTGCAATTTATGCATGGGCCATTTTTAAGATGGTAGATTAATGCATGTATAAAAACAAAACAGCATCCTGATTTTCTCGCAAACCCCATCATCACTCCACGAACGAATAGAAGATCACAGCAAACGACAGTGCGAAACATTTCAAAAACTCTTTTCGAAAACTACTTTAAAAACACGTACATTTGTAATATGGGATTAACAAATAACGATATTTTCAAAAAACTGCGTGTAGCTCACAAATTTCGAGATACAGATATTATAGAGATCTGTGCCTTGGTAGATTTCAAAATAACCAAAGGCGAGTTGGGAGCTATTTTTAGAAGTGAAGACCATCCTAAATACATGGAATGTGGCGATCAGTTTTTACGTAATTTCTTAAATGGATTGGTCATTCATTTGCGAGGTCCAATGCCTGCTAAAGGAGAAAAAGCCACACAGAAATCAAAACCTCATGGCATTGTCAAAAAACAGGTAAAGAAATAATTATTTTGCTTGGCAAAGCATACTTTGAAACGAACGCTTTGCTCCTTATTCCTTTACTGCCATTGGAGCATACATTCTCACAGCATTTTTCAGCACCTCTTTTTTATCTAAAGTCATTTTCTTTAATTGTTGGGTTGCAAACATTGACATTTCCGAGGTATAATAAGAACTTTCTGGTTTTTCTGAGCTTCCATAGGTATTTACACTTTCAATTTCAACGCCATGTTCACCAAAACGAACAAGCTCAATATAGGATTCTCCTGCAAAAGCCTTGTAGGTGCCATCTGTATGTTCCTTGCTGTACATGGCAGCCAATACATCTGGCATTCCTGCCATAGGTAAATTGACATCGCCACGAATCAAACGTTGTACTTTTCTCAACGGAACTCTTAGGCTTTCATAGTTATCTAACAATTCTTTTGAAGCTTTTCTAATACCCGAAACGCAATCTTCTTCTGTAATACTCCCATAACGCACATTCCTTCCTTCTGCAGTGCGAATCCTATCAATCTCCAACCAAGTAATGATGAACAAGGCTGCAGTCTCATTGTCTAAATCAGATTTTCGATTCCATTGAGATAATTGTGAAATTGCAGCTGCTATATCTGGATATTTCTTTGCATCTAAATGCATCAACATTTCCAAATTCAATGCTTTAGGCGTAACCATTTTAGAAGGATATTGATTGTCGTATTTAATTTCTTTAAAATCGGCATATGACAAACTATCATACTTAGCAATCAATTCTAAAAAACGACTGCTTCGATTGTTCTCTAGCCCAACAGATTGATAGCCCATCACTTTATTCAAGGCCGTTTCTTTAAAATTAGACAACGAATCTGTTGCAGAATAGGGTGTATTGTTCGTATTAAAAACCCACCCTTCTTTTGGATTGAGCACCTGTGGTAAACTATCCAAAGAAACTAGTTCATTACCCCATAAGGTTTCAGAGGTATTCCCTGGCAACACTCCCAACCAATTATATGCAGGGTTTCGGACAGGGAAACTGCCATTACTCAAATAATAAATAGAATCAAACCTATCAGCATAAACGATATTCAAAGCAGCAATTCCGCGTATTTCAAGTGCTTTTTTAAATGCTGTAAAATTGTTTGCTTTGTTCATTCTGAGCCACTGTTCTGCACCTTTTATTGAACGACCAACAACAAAATTCCATGCAAAAGTTCCTTGTTCGGTCTTAAAAGTAGGACCATAAACACTCTCATATATTGTTTTAGAAACGGGAAACTTAATAGGACCTGCCAATTGATACCATGCGGTATAGGTCTTCTCTTTTAACTGCAACCACTCTCTATCAAACCGATAAAAATTCTCTTTTGTTGGATGCATTTCTAATGCATACACATCGGAAAAATCAGCATGATTTACCGTATGTGCCCAAGCTAAATTTTCGTTTGCTCCGTGAAAAATACAAATACCACCCGCAAAAGTTCCTCCTAAAATATTCAATCCCTCTTCACTCACTAAATGTGCTTCATACCAGGAATACCAACCTTCAAGTGGCTGATGAGAATTGATCGCTAAATAAGTTTTATTATCTGTTGTTTTTTGTTTTGAAATGGCAATAGCGTTGGACCCTTTTGGAGCTTCTGAGTTCAAATCTTTTATCATTGTTCCATTTAAAATCTTTGCCAAATCCTGTCCTGCATGCGACACTTCTACATTTCCCAATAAATACCCTACAAGTACATCGCGACCATGAATCGGAAAAAGCTCTGCCAAGAGCACCTCCTCTGGATGCAAGGCTGCATAGGCATTTACTCCGGCTACAAAACTCTCTAAATAACGTTTAAATGATCCTGTTACATCCTGGTCATACTTTTCACTTACAATTTCTTGTAACCCCATAAATTTAATTCCAAAATCAGCAACAATTCCATCTTTCCCCTTGATCTCACCCAACATTCCCTTACAAGCGGCCATTAATTCTTGTAACGTTTTAAATTGATCTTCACATTGTGCCCAAGCCAAACCATAGGCAACTTCTGCATCTGTTTTCGCAAAAATATGAGGCACCCCATATTGATCTCTCGCGATTTGAATATTGGTAAGTTTCACCGCTGATGGTTTTTTACTACAACTCAGCAAAACAACGATTAGAAAATAGGAAAGAATTCTCATAAGACTAGTTTTTGTAAAGATAGTCGAAATGCTTTTTTCATGCCACCCTAAGTCAAATTAAAAAAGTAAGAAAACACATTTTCAAACCCATTTCTTTCTTTGAATATGTATCAAATCAAAGAAACAAGCGATCCGTACTAAAAGTTCTTTTTAGTAGAATAGTAGAATATAGTACATTTGCCAAATGCGAATAGATATAATTACAGTTTCACCAGAGCTCTTGCAAAGTCCCTTTCAACATTCTATGATGAAAAGAGCCATAGATAAAGAACTTGTTCAAGTACATTTTCACAACTTGCGCGACTATGGAATTGGTTCTTATAAGAAATTAGATGACATGCAATTTGGCGGAGGTGCCGGAATGGTTCTTATGATTGAACCCATTGACAAATGTATTTCAAAACTTCAATCAGAACGCCATTATGATGCCGTAATTTACATGACGCCTGATGCACAAACATTAAATCAATCCATAGCAAACTCCCTCTCGTTAAAAGAAAATATCATCATCTTAACAGGACATTATAAAGGTGTAGACCAACGTGTTAGAGATCAATTCATAACACATGAAATTTCTATTGGTGATTATGTATTAACAGGTGGCGAGTTGGCTGCTGCCATTTTATGTGACGCTGTGGTGCGCCTAATTCCAGGAGTTTTAGGAGACGAGCAATCTGCTTTAACCGATTCTTTTCAAGACAACTTGCTATCGCCTCCTGTATATACAAGACCGGCGGAATACAAAGGATTAAAAGTGCCAGAAATTTTACTATCTGGAAACTTCCCAAAAATCGATGCTTGGAGAACTGAAAAAGCATACCAACGAACAGCACAAATTAGACCAGATTTGTTAGACGAGAGCTCATAAAGTATGATCTACGATATCAGAACAAGTAAAGCAACCACCTAAACACAAAATTTTGAACCCTATCAAAAACCTCATAAAGACATACCCTGCACTAGCCATTGTATTTGGCTTTCAACTTTTTCGAATTACTCTATTACCTTTTATGGGCTTAATGCCCCAGGACGCCTACTATCATTTCTACGGAGAAAATTTATCCCTTTCCTATTTTGATCATCCTGGAATGATTGGATACATCCTAAGAATTTTCACAGAACTCTTTGGAAAAACGGTCTTTGTTGTAAAATTGGCTGATTTTGTTGTTACTTCGCTTACCTTGCTGAGTTTTTACAAATTAGCAGGCCTATTTCTCTCTAAAAACAAAGCGTTCAATGCCCTAATATTAATCAGCTCAACCATTTGTATTTCAATACTTTCGTTCAATTCCACACCAGACGTACCGTTACTTTTGTTCTGGACAATGAGTATCTATTGTTTATATAAAGCAATTTTTGAACAAAAAAAATGGTTTTGGATACTTGCTGGATTTTGCATGGGCTTGGCATTTGACTCCAAGTACACCGCATTATTTTTACAAATTGGTGTATTAGGTTTTTTATGCGTTTCAAATAAGTACAGAAATGTGCTTCTCTCGCCCTGGCTATGGATGTGTTTCATCATTTCTTTTGCTGCCTCTTTACCAGTGTGGTGGTGGAATTATCAGCATGACTTTGCCTCTTTTGCATTTCAAGGAACGCATAGAACAGGGAATATTTCAAAGTTTGAAATTTCGCCAAACTACTTTTTCGGAGCCATTGGCCACCAAATGCTTTTATTACTTCCTGTCTTATTTCTAACCTTCCTACAATTTACTTACAAGTATTTAACCAAGGCCTTAGTCAAGCGAAAATTACCGAGTGCTAAACTTTTATTTCTCTTCGCTTTTTTTATACCCACCTTTGTTGGATTTTTTGCAATTACACCAATCTACTGGGTAAAGTTAAACTGGCTAATGCCATCCTACATTACAGGAATCATCATAGCAGCATACTATATAAAAAAGAAATGGATTGCAGTACAGCTCTATTTTTCAATCTGTTTTCATATTTTAATCGGACTGCAAATCCTGTTCTATCTCGCACCCATTAAAAGTGATGACACCTGGATTGGTTGGGAAGAACTCGCTATTGAAACGGCACAACTACTGGACAAGAACCCCAATAGCTTTGTGTTTTCCGCAGATAATTACAAAACAAGCGCAGCACTCAACTTCTTCTTAGAGGAAAAAGTATATGCACAAAATATTATTGGTAAAAATGCCTTGCATTTTGACTATGTAGATCATAACCTCTCTACTTTAAACGGAAAAAATGCCATCTTCTTAGATTCAGATACTCGATTTAAAAATGGTGATAAGAACAGTAATCCCTACCCACCTGAACTGAACGACTACTTTGAAACCGTGAAACAGTTAGAACCAATACTGATATCAATAGAAGGAAAAGAGGTGCGAAAGTTTTGGGTGTACTATTGCACTAATTATCAGGCTAAAAAATAATCTAAAGCATAGCATTTTATCAAAAAAAAGTTATACATTTGCACTCTCAAAATTAACCTCTGACGAGAATCGTGAAAGTTGATCTTTGGAAACCATAAATACCATATCATGGAAGAATTAATTAAATTTGTACAATCAGAATTTGTAACAAAGAACGAATTACCAGAATTTTCAGCTGGTGACACAATCACCGTTTTCTACGAAATTAGAGAAGGAGACAAGGTTAGAACACAGTTTTTTAGAGGTGTTGTTATACAGCGTAAAGGTGTAGCAGCTTCTGAAACATTTACCATTAGAAAAATGTCTGGAACTGTTGGTGTTGAACGTATTTTCCCAGTGAATTTGCCTTCTATCCAAAAAATTGAAGTTAACAAGAGAGGTAAAGTTAGAAGAGCCCGAATCTTTTACTTTAGAGGTCTTACTGGTAAGAAAGCTAGAATTACTGAAAAAAGAAGATAATTTTAGGCTACCAAAAAATACAAAAAAGCGTTGTGAATTTCACAACGCTTTTTTTTTTAAGCAATAGGGAAGAAAAAGCCCCAAAAAACAACCGTTCATAGCGGTGTATATAGATTTTAAACAGGTAATAATGACCATCCATTTGATAGGTTTAGGTATTGTTATAACCACTTAACAAAAGTAATTTCCAAAAAGCCTAATCAAAATGAGGACCGCTCAACTAAAACTTTTAATTGATCGTCATTTCAATTCGCAAATTCACAAAAATTACGTCTATTTATTTACACATTCTCATACTTTTTTTCGTTATAAATTATTAAATTTGTTGCACTCAAAATGCATCTAAACAAAGAGATGTGTTTCATCTTTTAACTTAAAAAAATATTTTTCATAATGCGCAACTCTGCTAAAATAATTTATACAAAAACTGACGAGGCTCCTGCTTTAGCTACGTATTCATTTTTACCAATCGTACAGGCTTTTACAGCTTCCTCTGGAATAGAAATTGAAACAAAAGACATTTCTTTAGCAGCAAGAATATTAGCAAATGTATCGGGATATTTAAAAGAAGATCAAAAAGTAGCTGACGCCTTAGCTGAGTTAGGAGCTTTGGCAAAAACTCCAGAGGCTAATATTATAAAGCTACCTAATATTAGTGCATCTATGCCGCAGTTAAATGCAGCTATTAAAGAACTCCAACTGTTGGGATATGCAATACCAGATTACCCTTCTTCGCCTCAAACACCAGAAGAAGAAGCTATCAAAGCAAGTTATGACAAAGTAAAAGGTTCTGCGGTAAACCCTGTTTTAAGAGAAGGAAACTCAGACAGACGAGCTCCAAAAGCAGTAAAGAATTACGCGAAAAAGAACCCGCACTCAATGGGGGCTTGGAGCAAAACATCAAAGTCTCATGTGGCTACAATGGCAGAAGGTGACTTCCGTCATAATGAAAAATCGGCAACACTGACCGAAGCAACAACTGTTAAAATAGAGCACATCGATGCGCAAGGAAACACCACTGTTTTAAAAGCAGCAACACCGTTACTAGCGGGAGAAATCATCGATGCTTCTGTAATGAGTAAAAAAGCATTACTTGCGTTTTTAGATGCGCAAATTACCGATGCAAAAAAGGAAAATGTGCTGTTTTCTCTCCATATGAAAGCAACCATGATGAAAGTCTCTGACCCAATTATTTTTGGGCATGCAGTGCGAAGTTTCTTCAAAGATTTATTTGCAAAACATGGAGATACATTTGAAAAAATTGGAGTAGATGTAAATAATGGATTTGGAAATTTACTCGCGAAGTTGGAGCAATTGCCTGCAACGGAGAAAGACACTATATTAGCTGATATTGAAACGATTTACAAAAGCAATCCTTCCCTTGCCATGGTAAATTCAGACAAAGGGATTACCAATTTACATGTTCCTAGTGATGTGATCATCGATGCGTCTATGCCTGCCATGATCAGAACATCTGGTCAGATGTGGAACAAAGAAGGAAACTCAGAAGATACCAAGGCAGTAATTCCGGATAGTAGTTATGCTGGAATCTACCAAGCAACTATTGATTTTTGTAAAAAGCATGGCGCTTTTGACCCAACTACCATGGGAACGGTACCAAATGTTGGATTGATGGCTCAAAAAGCAGAAGAATACGGATCGCACGATAAGACTTTTGAAATTACATCTAACGGAATCGTTAGAGTTGTAAATTCAAATAATGAAACCATTATAGAGCACCCTGTTGAAGCAGGAGATATTTGGAGAATGTGCCAGGTAAAAGATGCACCTATTCAAGATTGGGTGAAGCTTGCTGTTAAAAGAGCAAGAGCAACAAATACTCCCGCTGTATTTTGGCTAGATCAACATAGAGCCCATGATGCTGAAGTGATTACAAAAGTAAAAAAGTACTTATTAGATCACGATACTGAAGGTCTTGAAATACAAATCTTATCACCGATGGAGGCAACACAATTTACCTTAGAACGAGTGAAAGATGGGAAAGACACGATTTCTGTTTCTGGGAACGTCTTGAGAGATTACCTAACAGACCTATTCCCTATTTTGGAATTAGGGACCTCTGCTAAAATGCTTTCTATTGTACCATTAATGAATGGCGGTGGCTTGTTTGAAACAGGTGCTGGAGGATCTGCTCCTAAACACGTGCAACAATTTGAAGAAGAAGGACATTTACGTTGGGACTCTTTGGGTGAATTCCTTGCACTTGCGGTTTCTTTAGAGCACTTAGGACAAACGAATAATAATGCAGAAGCATTGGTGTTGGCAGAAGCTCTAGACAACGCTACTGATAAGTTTTTAGACCATAAAAAATCTCCTTCTCGAAAAGTTGGAGAGTTAGACAACAGAGGGTCTCACTTCTACCTCGCTATGTATTGGGCCGAAGCATTGGCAAATCAGGATAAGAATGAACCACTAAAACAACGTTTTTCTGCTATTGCAAAAGAGCTAATAGACAATGAAGATAGCATTGTAAATGAATTAAATTCAGCTCAAGGAAACGCCTTAAATATTGGCGGCTACTACAAATCTGATGAGGTTTTGACTTCAAAAGAAATGAGACCTAGCACTACTTTAAATGCTATTTTAACAACCATTTAAAAAAATAAAACTTTATTTTGAAGGCGATGTAATTTTTACATCGCCTTTTTTAGTTATTTTTGGGTATGAGTTTTACAAAAACTACCGAACAAGAGTCTAAGTATAATGACTTAGAGCGTATGAGTACCAATGAGTTATTAACCGCAATTAATAACGAAGACAAAACTGTTGCTTTTGCAGTTGAACAAGCATTCCCTCAAATAAACGCATTGACAAACACTATTTTTAATAGACTTCAACATGGTGGCCGCTTATTTTATATCGGTGCGGGAACAAGTGGAAGACTCGGAATTTTAGACGCCTCTGAATGTCCTCCAACTTTTGGTGTTCCTCACGAGCTTGTCATTGGATTAATTGCAGGAGGAGATACGGCAATAAGAAAAGCTGTAGAAAATGCCGAAGACTCTAAAACACAGGGATGGCTAGATTTACAAGCGCATCAGATTAGTACAAAGGATGTTGTTGTTGGCATTGCTGCTTCAGGAACAACGCCTTATGTAATCGCTGCATTAAAGCAATGCAACGCAAATGACATTAGTACGGGTTGTATTACCTGTAATAAAAACAGTCCTTTAGCACAGATCTCCAAATATCCCGTGGAAGTGGTAGTTGGACCTGAGTTTGTTACCGGAAGCTCAAGAATGAAAGCCGGGACAGCACAAAAAATGGTTTTAAACATGCTCAGCACCTCCTCCATGATACTACTTGGTAAAATCAAAGGAAATAAAATGATTGACATGCAACTATCAAATAACAAATTAATAGATCGTGGAGCGTTGATGCTGGTGGAAGAATTAAACATAGACCAAGAAACAGCGAGCAAGTTACTTCGGAAATATAAAAATGTAAGAACAGCACTTATCAATTACAAATATGAGCATTAACCAGAAACTACTCGGTAAAGGAATCCAAAAACTACTTCTTTTAATTCTTTTATTCATTGTATCTCCCGTTACATTGAATATCGCTTTTAAAGCATTTGATAAAATGGAAGATGCGATCATTATTCCGTATACCATTTTATTAGTTGCGATCCTTCTTGTTATTTTCACCATCATACTAGCGTTTAAAACTTTTAAAACCCTTTTAGACGCATTGTTTAACAGTGGTGGAAATTGAAACGCTTTAACAACATACAGCAATTTTTTAATTGGGAATATTGGCCCACTTCCCTGTTCTATCTTCCCAACATACCCTATGCTTTTTATTTAGCTGCTCGAGCAAAACACACTGCTTTTTTTAGTGCGGCAAACCCAAGTATTAAAAGTTCAGGAAATGGTACAGAAAGTAAATACAACACCCTGCAGCTCATTCCTAAAACATTTAGGCCAAAAACAGTTTTTATAGCTCCTAATTCCTCCATTGAAAGCGTACTCCAAATACTTAAAAATCATGCAATTGAGTTTCCAATCATTGCAAAACCAGATATCGGCTTTAAAGGGCTATTGGTTCAAAAATTAGGATCAAAAAAAGAGTTAAAAACCTATTTGAAGAGATATCCCATTAATATTCTCATTCAAGAATTTCTAGACTACTCATACGAATGTGGCATCTTTTATCACAAGCATCCTAATCAAGAAAATGGTTGTATTAGCTCTATTACACTAAAGAGATTCTTATCTGTTATTGGTGACGGAACATCTACCCTCGAACAACTCATCAAAGAAGACCAAAGAGCGCATCGTTTCTTTCATCAAATTACTGAAAATCCAAAATTTGACTTAAAAAGAATACCATGGTCTGATGAGGAAGTGCAACTGACTTCCATTGGAAATCACACAAAAGGAACACAATTTATATGCGGAAAACATCTCATTTCAAAAAAACTAGAACACACTTTTAACCAATTGAGCAAGTGCATAGACGGATGGTTTTATGGAAGAGTTGATGTGAAATATAACACTTTTGATGAACTAGAAAACGGCACCCATTTTAAAGTGTTAGAGATTAATGGTATCATCTCAGAGCCCACCCACATGTATGACCGAGAAACATACACTTATCTGCAAGCACTAAAAGCCATACGGAAACATTGGAAATCACTATTCGATGTGGCTACAATAAACAACAGAGATTATAAAATACCCTATAAAAGTACTGCGGTTTTCATTAGTGAACTCATCGCATTAAGAAGCTATACCCAAAAATTAAAACAGCTCTCTAATTCAAATTAGGAAGCCCTTCTTTCAACTAGAAACACGATGCACTTATACTCAGAATTGCATTAATCTAAAGCAACGATGTATCCCTTAGTTCCCGGATTAAATAGCTGCTTCAACTTCTCATCATTGAATCAATTTTACATTTTGGCATGCTCTTTGAAAAAGTCTTTTTAACGAGGAGGCTGAAAAACGAAAAGAGTAAGCATCATTAAAAGCACAATAAAGATGAAGAAATTACTACTATTATGCATGGCAATGTTCACCTATGCAAACATACAAGCACATGCAACTTCTTTTACCACGAACACGGAGACCAGAGATTTAACAGGTAATAAATCAATTACTTTTATAGAGCGAGGAATCAAATTTAGTGTATACCTGAGCGGAAACTTCACCTACACAAACCTCAATAGAAAGGAGAAAAAAAATAATTTAAAAATTTATAGAAATAAGAGAGGGTTCATAACTAAGGTAGGGACAGTAGCCATTTACTACAATTCACAAAACCAATTTACCCGAATAGGTGCTGTTGGTATTAGTTATAGAAACGGATATATAAGTCGTATTGGTAGTTTGATTATAAACTATGATTCACAGAATCGCTATTCGTACAAAGGCCGCGTAAACAGGAGCAGTAACTACTATTCATATACCTCTCCAAAAAACAACATTATAAGTAGTTCAAATCATAGAACTAATTATTATTCCCATAGTGGATCTAACCTCAACTACAAACATAGGAGAGCCCTCTATTATGGCGAACCGTATGACTATTACAATCCATTCTTTTATCGCTCAACTTTCAAACGAGATTATGTCAGGTATAAAACAGATAATCATTTTATTTACTACCGAGCAAGGTCAAATGGAAAAGCAAAATATAAAGTGATTAAAAGACGTGTTAAAAGAGCTTCAAATGAATTTAAAACGACCTATAAGGATACAAAACGAAGCGTATACAATGATGCACAAACGAGGTATCATAATCGTAGAGAGCAACATAAGCAGCGCAACACCTATAGCTACTACACCTCTTTTTTTTATAGTTCTAAGTTCAAAAAAAACTATGTACAATATAAAATAGATGATCGTTTCATATACTATAAAGCGAGAAAAGGAGCTTATGTGGAAGCGTCTGAGCAGATCATACGAAGAAAACGAAAAGATTATAAAAAAGCGTATAGCCCGGCCACAGCATCAAATAGAAAAAAGTACAGCCCTTCAAACACTAGGAAAAGCAGCTACAAAAATAAGGAAATCGAACGCAAGCGCTCAATAAACAACTCAACTAGCAAGTACATGGCACTTAGCCACTATAATTCTTTATTCTATGGATCGAAATTTCATTACAACTATCAACTGGTTCATAAAGACGATCAATACTATTATTATGAGGCGAAACTAGGAAGAACTGTAAACTATAAAAAGGTTAAAAGAAAAAGGAAAAATTACAAACAGAGTCAACGTGTTCAAAAAGAAAATTACAAAACATACCGATATTACGATCCGTTTTTTTATGGCAATAACTTCAAGAAGGATTACATAAAATACAAGTCAAATGATGATTATATCTATTATAAAGCAAGACCTGATGCTGTAAATGTTGTTCACAGAATCGTTAAAAGAAAAAGAAATCCGTATCGAAGTTAAATACTGAATGTCACTACCTATTTTCGCATCAAAAAACCCCACATATATCATGTGGGGTTTTTTGAATTATCTTTATCGTATTAACTTTTTATACTTGATTCGTTTCGGCATCACATCTCCACCCAAACGTTTCTTTTTATTTTCTTCGTAGTCGGAGAAAGATCCTTCAAAGAAATAGACTTGACTATCTCCCTCAAAGGCTAAAATATGGGTACAAATTCTATCTAAAAACCATCGATCGTGACTAATGACAACCGCACACCCTGCGAAGTTTTCCAATCCTTCTTCCAAAGCTCTCAATGTATTTACATCCAAATCATTTGTTGGTTCATCGAGCAATAGCACATTTCCTTCTTCTTTTAATGTCATTGCCAAGTGCAGGCGGTTTCGCTCTCCTCCCGATAAAGTAGATACTTTTTTATTCTGTTCACTACCTGCAAAATTAAATCTACTTAGATAAGCTCTGGAATTCACTTGTTTCCCCCCCATCATCACCAATTCTTGATCATCTGAAAAGTTAGACCAAATAGATTTCTCAGGGTCAATATTAGAATGGGCCTGATCCACATAGGCTATTTTTGCAGTTTCACCTACATGAAAAGACCCTTTATCAGGAGATTCCTCTCCCATAATCATCTTAAAAATTGTTGTTTTCCCTGCTCCATTCGGTCCTATAATACCCACAATACCGGCTTGCGGCAGGTTAAAAGCTAAGTTTTCGTACAATAACTTATCTCCGAAAGCTTTTGAGACGCCTTCTGCTTCAATCACATTGGTTCCCAGCCTTGGTCCATTAGGGATATA
This sequence comes from Polaribacter sp., assembly GCA_042091715.1. Classification (GTDB taxonomy): domain Bacteria; phylum Bacteroidota; class Bacteroidia; order Flavobacteriales; family Flavobacteriaceae; genus Polaribacter. The sequence continues at coordinate 46,610 of JBELGW010000002.1, forward strand.
AATCTCTAATTTTTCTTCAGTTTGCCTTTGATCTTGATTCATTAATTTGTCGTAACTCTTCAAACGGGCTTTTTGTTTTGTTTGACGACCTTTCGCCCCTTGACGCACCCACTCCAGCTCTCGCTCTAGTGTTTTTTGTCGTTTAGAGGCTGTTTTACTTTCTTGTGCTAAACGCTTCGATTTTTGATCCAACCAGGAAGAGTAATTTCCTTTCCAAGGAATTCCCTCTCCACGATCCAGTTCTAAAATCCAGCCTGCAATATTGTCAAGAAAGTATCTATCATGCGTTACAGCAATGACCGTTCCTTTGTATTGTGCTAAGTGATGCTCCAACCAATGAACAGATTCTGCATCTAAGTGGTTGGTAGGCTCATCGAGTAAAAGAATTTCTGGCTCTTGCAACAGCAATCTACAAAGGGCAACGCGTCTGCGCTCTCCTCCAGATAAATTCTTGATTGGAGTATCGCCCTCTGGAGTTCTCAAGGCGTCCATAGCTATTTCCAATTTGGTATCAAGTTCCCAAGCATTGGCTGCATCAATTTTATCTTGAAGATCTGCTTGTTGCGCCATCAATTTTTCCATTTTATCTGCATCAGAATACACTTCCTCCAAACCAAACATGTCGTTGATTTTATTGTACTCATCTAATATTGCAACCGTTTCTGCAACTCCTTCTCTTACAATTTCGATAACGGTTTTCTCGTCATCTAATTTCGGTTCTTGCTCTAGGTACCCCACCTTATAACCTGGAGAAAAAACAACATCTCCTTGGTAATTTTTTTCTTGTCCCGCTATGATTTTTAATAAGGTTGATTTCCCTGATCCATTCAGACCTAGAATCCCTATTTTTGCTCCGTAAAAGAAACTTAAATAAATATCTTTTAAAACTTGTTTGTTTGTGCTTTGATAGGTTTTAGAAACCTTATTCATCGAAAAGATGACTTTCTTATCGTCAGACATAATTAAATATTAAGTTAATCACTTGTTTTTTTTAAGACTATACTCTTCCTTTTAATGCATTAAATACCCATGCTATTGCAAAGAAACCAATACCCACTGCTGCAAAACCCCATCCTGCAACATCATCATACCTAAACGCTCCAAGCGCAATCAATCCTAATCCAACAAGAATCATTATAAAGGTTGCCCATGCTAGTACCGTATTTTTATTCATCGCCATTCGTCTTTGTTTTAAAATTTGTATTCATGCAAATAACGACAATTATTCAATATGGTTTATATAGAAACAAAAAAACCTACATTCTTCTCGTTTTTTTTCTAATATCTTCTTCTTTGCCCCATATTTCTATTCATTCGCGACACATTACTCCTAGGTGCTTGAGGCGGTGGTTTGGGTAGCATTTCCCTTTTTTTCCTCTTTTGATATTTTAACCAATTCTTGTATTGCTTATTTGACAATTGTTTCTTCAAATTCGAATTCAATCGAACTTCAAAACTTTTTATACTATCCTTAATCGGATTCATCACTTTTTGAATACGTGTTCTCAGATCTGCTAAAATCCCTCTGTCTGTATTTGGGCTTGTTGAATTAATGATGGTATTCACTTCATTCAATTCAGCACTTTTTAAAAAAGAAATTTCCTTTATTTTAGAATTATACGCAATGATTTCTCTTTTCATCGTGTATTTCAATGCTTTCTGTTTGACTTTCACCTTCTTCATAGCCTTCTCCTCTTCATAATAGAAGATCCCCACCTCCACTGCAGCATCAAATTTTTGAGGAGTAGATGCACCTTGAGAGAACCCTAAAAAAATACCTCCAAAAAGGAGTAAGGTAAGTCTCGTTAAATTTTTGAGTTTCGTTATTTTTAATATCATAGGGTTTCGTTGTTTTTATATATTTGCGGCCAATCGCGCTCCTTGATTAATAGCTCGTTTTGCATCTAGTTCTGCTGCTTCAGAGGCTCCCCCAATGATGTGTACTTTCACACCAGATTCTTCTAGTGGCGCTAACAATTCATTCAATGGTCTTTGACCTGCACAAATAACAATGCTATCAACTTCCAACACTTTGGATTCTTCATTTTGGATATAGTGCAAACCTTGATCGTCTATTTTGGTATACTGCACATGATTGATAAATTGAACATTTTTCTTTTTCAAGGTAGAACGATGAATCCAACCTGTAGTTTTCCCCAAATTACCACCAAATTTACCTTTACTTCTTTTGAACATAAATACCTCTCTTGCAGCGGGATCAAATACTGGCTTTACACCTTCAATACCACTTCTCGCTTTTAAAGACTTATCGATTCCCCATTCTTTCAACCAAGCATCTATATTCTGCGAAGTACTCTCTCCTTCATGCACTAAATATTCTGAAACATCAAAACCAATACCTCCGGCCCCAATTACTGCAACTCGTTTTCCAACGGGTTTTTTATCTTTCAAAACATCTAGATAACTCAATACTTTTTTATGTTCAATTCCCTTAATTGGTGGTTTCCTAGGACTGATTCCTGTAGCTAACACTACCTCGTCAAAATCTGCCTTAACCAAGTGATCTTTGGAGACTCTTGTGTTCAATTTCAATTTCACATTGTGCAATTGTATTTGTTTGTTAAAGTATCTCAGTGTTTCATAAAACTCTTCTTTTCCTGGAATTTGTTTGGCGATATTAAACTGTCCCCCAATTTCTGAGGCACTGTCAAACAAGGTAACAATATGCCCTCTCTGGGCAGCAATAGTTGCTGCTGCCAAACCGGCCGGACCCGCACCAATAACAGCAATTTTCTTTGGATTATTGGTGCTATCATAATTCAATTCTGTTTCATGACAAGCTCTTGGATTGACCAAACAACTGGCTACTTTTTGCTGAAACACATGATCTAAACAGGCTTGATTACAACCAATACAGGTATTGATTTCATCTGATCTGCCTTCTGAGGCTTTGTTTACCCATTCTGGATCTGCTAAAAAAGGACGGGCCATAGAAATCATATCTGCATCACCATCAGCCAATACATGTTCTGCTGTCTCTGGCATATTGATTCGATTTGTTGTAACTAAAGGAATTGAAACTTCTTCTTTCATCTTTTTAGTTACCCAAGTAAATGCTGCTCTTGGAACGGAAGTTGCTATGGTAGGAATTCTAGCTTCGTGCCAACCTATTCCTGTATTTATAATGGTTGCTCCTGCTTCTTCTATTGCCTTTGCCAATTGAACTACCTCTTGCCAATCACTTCCTTTTTCTACCAAGTCTAGCATGGACAATCTATAAATAATGATGTATTCCTCTCCTACCGCTGCTCTTGTCTGTTTTACCAACTCTACAGGAAAACGCATTCTATTCTCATAAGCTCCTCCCCATTTATCTGTTCTTTTATTAGTTCTTTCAGCAATAAATTGATTGATTAAATACCCTTCAGACCCCATGATTTCAATGCCATCATATCCCGCTAGCTTGGATAATTTTGCACAATTCACAAAATCTTTAATCGTTCTCCTTATTCCAGAAGAAGTCAATTGAAAAGGTTTGAAAGGGGTTATTGGTGATTTTATATTTGACGGAGCTACAGCAATTGGGTGGTAGCCATATCGTCCTGAATGCAATATTTGCATGCAAATTTTACCTCCGTTCTTATGCACCTCATCGGTAATGATCTTATGTGTTTTTGCATGCTTTTTTGTTGACATTCTAGCAGAAAATGGTGCTGTCCAACCTTGTCTGTTCGGAGAAATCCCTCCTGTAACAATCAAACCTACACCTCCCTTTGCACGCTCTCCATAATACCTCGCAATCCTTTCAATTCCATTTTTCTCTTCTTCCAAACCTGTATGCATAGATCCCATTAAGATTCTATTTTTCAAAGTAGTGAATCCTAAATCTAAGGGTTCAAAGATGTGCTTATATTTTGTCATAGTAGAAATGTTTTTTATTATGCATGCATAACAATTGGCAAGGTAGTATAATTTTTTGGAATCAAAAAAACGCACCACATCAATTTACAGATCTCGAATACTAGTAAAGATGCCCCATTTTACCTTGTTGATAATCACGCATTGCCTCAAGTAATTCTGTTTGTGTATTCATAACATAAGGTCCATATTGTGCTACTTTTTCATTGATTGGATCTCCTGAAAGCAGTAAAAATTTGCTGCTTTTGGTGGATTCGAACCGAATGGTTTCTCCATCTTTGTTAAAAATAGCTATTTGATTTTCATTTTTTATGAGTCTTTCTGTATCCTGAATGATAACTTCTCCATCTAATACATAGAGACAAGATTCATGATTACTTGGCAATGCAACCTCCATAACTCCCGCTCCTGTGCTCTCTATCATAAATACATTAACCTCAGTTTGAGTAGAAATCAATCCCTTTTTACCTTCTAAATTACCGGCAACTACTTTCACAGTAATATTTCCGGAAGCATCTTTAACAATAGGCATTTGGTCTGCTTTGATATGCTGGTAATTGGGCATCATCATTTTATGCTTCGCAGGCAAGTTCAACCAGAGCTGTATTCCCTCTAAATCTCCTCCTTTTCGAATAAAAGATTTCGTTGGTCCTTCAGCATGAATAATTCCGCTTCCAGCTGTGGTCCATTGCACATCACCCGCTTTCACGATGCTCTCATTCCCTAAAGAATCTCTGTGTAGTTGTTCTCCTTGAAATAATAAGGTAATTGGCTCAAATCCTCTATGGGGATGTGGTCCCAAATCAAAAGGATTGTTAAATTCGCTAATCGCGAAGGGTCCGTAATGATGTAGTAATAAAAACGGATCCATATGTTGCAATTCCTCTGTGGGTATTGGCTGTCGCAATCGAACTGGTCCCATATCAACAAATGGGCTTCTTCCTAACTGTTTTATCGACTTGTATGACTTCATGTGCTATCTTATTTTATCCAATAAATTACTCAGTAGCGAAGCTTCCTCTTCACTTAAGTTATTCATAAAATCAATCGTTGTATTGATCGTTATCTCCTCTAATAATCGCAATCCTGCTTTCGTAATATGAATATAAACAACGCGTCTATCATGTTCACATCTTGTTCTACCAATCAAATTTTTATCACACAATTTATCCATCAATCTCGTGGCGTTCGGAGCGCGCTCTATCATTCTTTCTTTGATTAACTGAACTTTAATGGGTGTTCCTGCACCTCTCAAAATGCGCAATATATTGTATTGTTGAGGAGAAATACCAAAAGGTTTGAAATGATCAACTTCTTTACTTAGAAGCCAATTTGCCGTATATTTTATATTAATCAACGCTTTTATCTTTTGATTCTGAAATGTTGAATTGATGTCTTTGGCTATATCTCCCATATCTCTATATTTAGGTTCTCAATTGAGTGATTATCTGCTTAAAGAGCCTCTTTAAATTCTTTAACTGCCTGTTGCAGTGCTTCTTTCAAAGTTCCATCGATCAACGCTTCGTCTTTAAAATTATCATAAAAACTAGGCAAAGAAAATGTAGCAATTACCTGTGCTCCTAAATGCGGGAATGTCCCTGAAGCTGTTTCCAACACAGTAGCCCCTCCTCTTCCTCCTGGTGAAGTAGCCAATAATAAGACAGGCTTATCTTTAAATACTTTGCGATCAATTCTAGAAACCCAATCAAAAATATTTTTAAAAACAGCAGCATAAGAACCATTATGCTCCGCTAAAGAAACTACAAAACCATCATAAGTACCAAGTACACCATTAAATTCCACAGCAAGCTTTGGAAATCCTTTCTGCTCCTCTTCTAAACTAAAAATAGGCAAAGGATATTCATTCAAATCTACCACATCATAGGTCGTTTCTTCAACACGAGATGCTGCATAGATTGCCAATTGTTTATTGATAGATGTTTTACTGTTACTTCCTGCAAATGCTAAAATATGTTTCATATGAATTCTATTATTTAAGTAAGATTCATTTCAGATATGACACCGAAATGATACGATATACTGTTTGTTGATAATGCATGTTTGCCTTGATAGAACATTTATGAAACCATAGAGGAGACAGCGATATTCACATGCTAAACATATAGCAAATATACAATAAATCATTTTATATTCCTAGGAATATATTTCCAAAGAATATTCTATATTTTGTGAGATTGATTTTTGTACCTTAGCTCGCATAAATAATTTAATATACATGGATATCAACTTCAATAAAAACGAAGATCACAACAGGCTTTTGGCATCTGCATTGAAAAAAAAGCTGCTGAAAGTGCAGCTTGGTGGCGGAAAAGGTAGAATTGAAAAGCACAAGTCAAAGGGAAAATTAACCGCACGCGAGCGCATTGCTTATTTGCTCGATACACATACAGAATCTATTGAAATTGGCGCTTTCGCTGGTGAGGACATGTATGAAGAACACGGAGGATGTCCATCTGGAGGGGTTGTAGTTAAGTTGGGTTATGTACAAGGCAAGCAGTGTATTGTGGTTGCAAATGACGCTACTGTAAAAGCGGGTGCTTGGTTTCCTATTACTGGAAAGAAGAATTTACGTGCACAAGAAATTGCTATAGAAAATAAAATACCCATCATTTATTTAGTTGATTCTGCTGGTGTCTATTTGCCCATGCAAGATGAAATTTTCCCGGATAAAGAACACTTTGGTAGAATATTTAGAAATAATGCCATCATGAGTAGTATGGGAATTACACAAATTTCTGCCATTATGGGAAGCTGTGTTGCAGGAGGTGCTTACTTACCAATCATGAGCGATGAAGCCATTATTGTAGACAAAACAGCGAGTATCTTCCTAGCGGGAAGCTATCTAGTAAAAGCTGCAATTGGCGAGTCTATAGATAATGAAACCTTAGGAGGGGCCACAACACATTGCGAAATTTCTGGTGTCACCGATTATAAGGCAAAAGATGATGAGGCGGCTTTAGATAAAATTAAAAGCATCATTGGCAAAATAGGAGACGCTTCAAAAGCAGGGTTTAATAGAATTGAAGCAAATAACCCTGCAAAAGATGAACGCGAAATTTTTGGCATTTTGCCAAAAGCTCGAAATGAGCAATACGACATGGTCGAAATTATTGAGCGTTTGGTTGATGATTCTATATTTGAACAATACAAAGAGGGTTATGGAAAAACAATTTTAACAGGCTATGCAAGAATCGATGGTTGGGCCGTTGGTATTGTTGCCAATCAGCGAAAATTAGTTAAGACTAAAAAAGGAGAAATGCAATTTGGTGGCGTCATTTATAACGACTCTGCTGATAAAGCGACACGTTTTATTGCCAATTGCAACCAAAAGAAAATTCCATTGGTATTTTTACACGATGTTACAGGCTTTATGGTGGGTAGTAAATCAGAACATGGCGGAATTATAAAGGACGGTGCAAAGATGGTCAACGCAGTAAGTAATTCAGTGGTCCCAAAATTTAGCATTGTTATTGGAAACTCATACGGGGCAGGAAACTACGCCATGTGCGGTAAAGCCTATGACCCAAGGTTGATTGCTGCATGGCCAAGTGCAGAATTAGCTGTAATGAGCGGAAACTCTGCCGCAAAAGTATTGCTCCAAATTGAGACAGCTTCTTTAAAGAAGAAAGGAGAAGAGATTACTCCAGAAAAGGAAGCTGCCTTGTTTGATCAAATCAAATCAAAATATGATAAACAGATTTCTCCGTATTATGCAGCCGCTAGAATTTGGACCGATGGAGTGATCAATCCTTTAGATACACGAACTTGGATTTCTATGGGAATTGAAGCCGCAAATCACGCGCCAATAGAAAAGCAATTTAATTTGGGAGTTTTACAAGTTTAATGCAATGCTAAAATATCATGAAAAAGAAAATTTATTTAGTTGCACTCCTAGGTCTCATGACATCCGGTTGTTTTGGTCAAAAATTTAAAACCAATAGCGCTTATTCACATGTAGACTCAGAGTATTACAAAAAATTTCAGAACGAACTATTCACATCTATAGTTTCAGTAATCTCTACCAAGAGGTAAAGACACGTTAATAGATGTGGATACGATACCTAGAGCTAACAGAAAAAATGTTTTTCCTAATAACAAGAAGTATGGCAGCAGAAGACTCATAAAAACCGAACAGAAAAGAACCTTTATTCCTTTAAGCGTTTATCCAAAAAAGTTTAAAAGTAACCTTACTCAAGAAGATATTTCAAATCTTTTAATTAGGGATAATGATACTTTAGTGATGATCAGTAACAAAGATTTTTACAGAAAAGGTATCTCTGTGCCTTATGAACCAAAAGACAGTGCTTTTTTGGAGTTGTACAAGGATATTGTATTTCTGAAATATAAAAATTCGAAAAACTCTAGTAAGCCACTCATGAGGCATTGGAAAGGGCCGCTAAACATTTTTATTACAAAAAACATACATTCGAAAGTAAGAAATAAACTAAAAAAATTTGCTACATACTTAAATAAAGAAGTTGATTCTTTACACATTCGATTTGTAAATAAACTTGAAAAATCGAATTATGTGATTTATGGAGTCAACTCTGATGAAGATTATATCTATGAACCTAAAATTAAGACTAAAACTCTTGATTATTATGTACATTGGAATATAAAGACAAGAGATCTACAATGCGAGGTTACAAATAGATACAAGAGCTTATAAAACTAGGAAAAAACTGCTAACAGAGACTTTAAGGTTATTTGTGAGCTCTTTAGGACACTTTAACTGGACGTATAAGTTACCAAAAGAGAATTATTTTTCAGCCTTTCCTTTTTCTGATAAAGCGTTTACAAAGGTAGACCTTGAACTATTAAAATATCATTATTCATATGGTATTTGTAAAGGTGTGAGCTTTAAAATTTTTGAAGAAACGCATCAAAGAGCACAAGAAATATTCAAAAAGTCAGGCAAACATATATTTTTTAAACATAAAAAATAATTAGGTTTTAAAAAAACATAATTTTTAAGATATTTACCAAGAATTTAAAATAGTACTTAGAAATGGGAAGAGCATTCGAATTTAGGAAAGCAAGAAAGATGAAGCGTTGGTCTGCAATGGCTAAAACATTTACCAGAATTGGCAAAGACATTGTCATGGCAGTAAAAGAAGGAGGGCCAAATCCAGATACAAATTCGCGTTTGAGAGCAGTCATGCAAAATGCAAAAGCGGCAAACATGCCTAAAGACAATGTAGAGCGTGCTATCAAAAAAGCAACTGATAAAGATACGGCAAATTACAAAGAGGTATTGTTCGAGGGCTATGCTCCTCATGGAATTGCTATGGTTGTAGAAACTGCCACAGACAATAACAACCGAACAGTAGCAAATGTCAGAGCTTCATTTAATAAATGTGATGGAAACTTTGGTACTTCCGGATCTGTCATATTTATGTTTGACCACACTTGTAATTTTACTGTTAAAAAAGAAGACATCTCTATTGAGATGGAAGAACTCGAATTAGAATTGATTGATTTTGACGTAGAAGAAATTTTCATTGATGATGAAGGTGTTATCATTTATGCCCCTTTTGAACAATTCGGAGCTATTCAATCTTTCTTTGAAGAAAACAACGTGGAGATTTTATCGTCTGGCTTTGAAAGAATACCAACTACTACCAAAAAGCTATCTGAAGAACAGCAAGCAGATGTTGAAAAATTATTGGAACGTTTAGAGGAAGACGACGATGTACAGAACGTATATCACTCCATGGAAATGTAGCTAAACATCTTGAAAAAGACTCATAAGTTCAGTGATTTTCTTTAAAAAGAGAATATTTATAAAATTAAATCCAACGTTGCAGAACGTTGGATCTTTTTTGTTTGGGTTTCAACGAATTTTTGAACAAAATAAATCTGTTTTGGAAGTTCATACTTCGACAAGCCTAAGCCATGATTCAGGTTGATCTCTGTTTGCTTCCCTTCAACAAGTAAGACTAATTTCTCCCCTAACAACTGATCTGGAATCCCCGCCACAAAAAAACGTTGCTGGATTCGTACTGCCAATTTCTTTTCTACCGCTTCAGGATGAATTTTAATTCCACCAGAATTAATCACATGATCTATGCGGCCCAACCATTTAAATGCGTTATCCGAAATGATTGAAACAACATCGTTTGTAATGATCTTCTTTTCCGATACTTTAGGAGCATGTATCACCAAACACCCTCTTTCATCTTGAGAAATCGTAACATGAGGAAGTGTATTGTAAAGGGATACATCATGATTTGGTCTCATGCTTGTTGCATTTTCGTGACCCTTCAATTCCTTTCGCACTTTTTTTCCTAAAGAAGCGATATGATTTAATGGTTTTACTGCAATATGTGTAATGGTTTCTGTCATACCAAACGTTGCAAAAACCTGGGTAGTGAGTTGATCTAGCTTCCTTTCTAGTTCCGTATGTATTGCTCCTCCTCCTACAAGCAGTATTTTCACTTTGTGCATATCTGCGAGCGAGTTTTGCAATTGCATAGGAACCATTGCAGAAAAATCATAGGTTTTAGTAAGCCCTTCTAATGGACTAGCTACTGGAATAACGCAATCAATATGCCATCCTAATACAAGTGCCCTGACCAACATCATTTTACCTGCAATATATTGAGTAGACATGCATAATAAAGCAGTTGTCTTTTCGAGTGCACCAAAAAATTGACCAGTTGCCAAAGCTGAGTTGATCATGAACTCTTTTTTTAACTGTATCGTCTTGGGCATCCCTGTAGAACCTGAAGTTTTTACCGCTACAATAGCACTTTTAGAAAACCACTCCTGCAAAAACTGTTGCGTATGTATTGACAAAGAATTCGCGTATACGAGCAATTCATCAACAGAAAGAAAAGAATTCCCGTTGAGTTTGAAATCAATATGAAATTGATTATTGTTCATCATTGCTTGGGATTTCTACCTTACCAAATAATGTATCTTTCCAATTACTCCATCCATATTTTTTTGAAAAAACGAATAAAATAATAGGAAAAACCACAAAAACAGGAATAAAGACATCAAAGCCCAATACCGGATCAGAAACATCTTTCAATACAGAATGCGTCTGAAATGCTGTCCAGTCTGCAGTTACCAGCAGTGCTGTAATAAGATTATTAGCTGCATGAAATCCTAGGGCTAGTTCCAAACCCTCATCCATTAATGTTACAATCCCTAAAAAGAAGCCTGTTCCAATATAATAGACCATACTTAAATTTCCCAACTTCGCGACTTCGGGATTTCCCAAATGCATAAGTCCAAATACTGTAGAAGTCAAAAAGAGCGGCACCCACTTATTTCTAAAAGTAATGCCTAGGCCTTGCATTAAATACCCTCTAAAAAAATACTCTTCAAAACTTGTTTGAATTGGCACCAAAACAATGGCAATTGCGGCTAAGGTTAAAAAAGGCATGAACTCAAAATTCCATTCATAGTCTTCTGGAGACATCACATAATCTACCCCGAGCAAACTAATGGTTAAGAGGCTCCACAGTCCAAATGAAAATAAAACTCTTTTCCAGTCTACCTTCTTTCTGCTTGTTGTAAGTGCTGTTATACTTTGTTGATGTACGTATTTTACATACAGCATCAACATGGTTAAACCAATGGCAAAAGGAAGTAGACTCTCTATTAAAAATCTGTTTTTACCTTTCGTTGCTATTTCTTGTTGAATGATATACTCCACATCTAGGTCTAAAACCACAATCGCAAGAAAATTAAGCCCCATCAATCCAAAGAACATCATTGGAATGATCAAATATTTCCATAAACCTATTTTTCCTTTGTGCCCCTGCTGTATATAATTCATATTAATCTAATTTAAAGTCCCATTTTTTGGTATTACTGTAGCGCAGATTGCCATGTTGAATTTCCAAAGGGGATACAAAATTATTGGTATACAAACCACCTGTACCAAGACCCTGCGGCATTGTATTTCCCAAGGTATATGTCCATTGTGCAATGGCATTTAAGCCTACATTACTCTCTAAAGCAGAAGTAATCCACCAAGCAACATTATGTTTATCCGCGAAACGTATCCACTCACTTCCGCCTTTAAAGCCTCCAATCAGACTCGGCTTTAAAATGATATATTGTGGCTGAATGGTTTCAATAATTTCTTCTTTCTTACTTGAAGAAAAGACACCTATCAATTCTTCATCCAATGCGATAGGCAAGGGCGAATTTTCACAGAGATATGCCATTTCTTGAAATTGACCTTGTTGTATAGGCTGCTCTATAGAATGCATCTCTAACTCCGATAAGCGTTGTAGCTTTTGCAAAGCTTCATCTGTATGAAAGGCTCCGTTTGCATCTACCCTTAATTCAATCTCTTTTGAAGAAAACTCTTTCCGAATAGCAGTTAACAATGCAAGTTCCGTTTCAAAATCGATGGCACCAATTTTCATTTTAATGCAGGTATAACCTGTCTTTAGTTTTTCTTTGATCTGTGCATGCATGAAAGACCTATCTCCCATCCAAACTAGACCATTGATAGAAATTTGATCATTTCCTTGTGTAAATTTAGAAGGAAACAAGTCAAAGGTACTTTCGCTATTTATTGACAAAAATGCCTGTTCTAAACCGAATTGTATGCTAGGGAATTCAATTGTTTTCTCTAATAATTTCTCTAAACCGATACCAATATGCTCACATACCCACTTGAGCTTCTCCTCATAATCTGATCTGTCATCAATACTCAATGTTCTTAAAATTCCACATTCTCCAACACCTCGTTTGTTCCCGTCAGTGAGCATTAAAAACCAGGTTTCCTTGGTTTTTAAAATACCACGTGACGTTCCACTAGGCATTTTAAAATTGAGGACATACTTTTGATACGTTGCTTTCATGCATCTATATTAACTTTCTATGTAGGCTTTAAAACTATCCATCTGCTCCTGATCCAAATCTCTAAAGACACTCTTTAAATATGGAAACATACAATTGATGATGTGGGACTCACTCCTACAGGATACTTCTTTCAGCATAAAAGTAGTGCCGTTTTTCTCTGTAAACGTGTAGTTATCTGTTCTGAGCACATTCTGAGCTTCAATATAGTATGTCATTTTTTGATTGGGAACATATGATAATATTTTTTTTATGATTGTTGAAGCCTGATCGTTCGCATGAACTACTATTTCGTATTCACTTCCAACAATGCCTGGTTTCAGTGAAACAGGAGAAATAGATTGTATTTCTGGCAACCAATTCTTCATTGCATTTTGATCACTAAATACAGCAAAAACTTCTGCAATCGGTCTTTTTATTTGTACACCAACCTGATAGGAGGTTTCTTTTAGAAACAAACCTGTTGACAAAAAGAGGATGACAAACAGCGTAACGACTCCAAATACTATTTTAATTGCTTTCATTTCACAAAAGGGTGTTATTTTTTAATTTTTTTTCTAACAAGTAAAGCAACTAGCAACAACACTATAATGAATGGCCAAAAAGAAATTATGCTCACAATAAATGCCTTTACCTTTGTACCCCCCTCTTTAAAAGCCTCTTTAATCGTGCTAGAAAAACCCGTTTCTTCACCCTTTACTTTTTTATAAAATGTAATATTTAAAGTAGACAATGACACTTGACTTTTCAAATATTGTAATCTTCCTTGTGTGGCTTCGATAGCACCTCTTACGTTCGATAATTCTCTCTCTACATCTAAAATTTCTCGAACTGTTCTCGCTTTCTTTAAAATATTGAGATAGGTTTTTTCCAGCGCTTGTTTTGTTTTCAAACGTGATTCTGCATCTACAAACTGCTCTGTTACGTCAGCAACTTGAACATTTTTAGTATCAAAGGTCTTCACTCCTTTCGAAATATGATCAAGAAACACATCGAAATCTTTTGCGGGAACTCTCACCGATATGTTAACACTAATTCGATCAGTAGCTGTATATTGATTGTCTCGAACCATGTACCCCTGATATTTCTTCAGGGCATCTTGCATGGTCTCTCGAGTAGCGGATAGATCTTTGGTTTCAAAAGAAATGCTCCCTGTTTTAATTAGCTTCCTTTCTATCTTAGAACTTTGATCCTGGGTCACTATTTCACGATCAGTCTTTTGACTAACTGACAATGCTTTTTGAGCTTTCGCTCTAGCGTATTGCTTGGCAGAATTCTCGTTAGAAGCAACTGTTTGTTCCTCTTTACAAGCAACAGCAACTATCAAAATACTTAAAAATAACAATATTTTTTTCATCTTTCTGTGTTTAAAAGGGTTAGATAATCTGTCCTATTCCAAAAAGGATGCCAAATAAAAAGGTACTCAGAGCAACCTTTTTTAATTCTCCATCCAAAGCAGCAGCATCTCTATTTTTAATTAAAAATACTACATGCTTGAAGATAGGAAGATACGCTATTATAAATAAAAACTGAAATGGACCTTTAAAATTAATCAGGACATAGATCAAAGCACATAAAAAAGAGGCCATGAATAAGCTGTAATGATAGTACTTTGCAAGATCAACACCCATCTTTACAACCATGGTATTCTTACCTGCGATTTTGTCATTTTTTCGATCTCTCATATTGTTTAAATTTAATACTGCTGCACTCAAAAAGCCAACGGAACACGCAGGTAAAAAAATAGTAAATGTGAGTTCTTTTGTAAAGAGAAAATAAGAACCTACAACGCTCAACAATCCAAAAAAAACAAACACAAAAACATCTCCTAACCCACTATATCCATAGGCATTGGCACCCACAGTATATTTTATTGCAGCTACTATAGAAGCAATTCCTAAAACAAAAAACAAAAGAGAATATCTGAAATTTTCTTTTCCGAAAGAAACATAAATAAGCAAAAGAGCTATCATTAATGTAATTAAGCCGGTAATGATCATGGCATTCTTCATTTGTTTTGGAGAAATTGATCCAGAGGCCACCAATCTTTTTTCTCCTATTCTATGATCATCGGTTCCTTTTACTCCGTCTCCATAATCATTTGCAAAATTAGACAGCACTTGAAAACCAATCGTAGTCAAAATAGCAAGCCAAAAGATGGAAGACGCATACAATGGAACATTCTTTGTAAAAAGAGTATCTGTGCTAATGGTGCTAATAGCAAAGGAGGATTGTGCATGATTTCCCAAAAAACTTCCCACAATGATTCCAGAAATAGACAGTGGTAATGTACGCAAACGTGCTGCTTGTAAGTATTTTTTTACATCCATGATTCTTTATTACTCTCAACTTTAAATAAAATATAATTGTACAATGCTAAAGCTCTTTGCTTTTCGATGCATGGGATTCTCATTTTTCCAGAGGCTGTTTGCAATACCATATTGACAACATTTCGCCTTTTCTGAAATAAAGTCTGTTTGATTTTTATGTTTTGTACTTTAAACAACGGCAAATAGTTAATATGTGTTTCAATACGACCGCTTCCAACAACCAATAGCTCCTGGTCAAACTGGTAAAAAGCTTTTCGAAACTTCAAATGAACAAGCACAATTACGACAGGAATTATAATGCTATTTACAAAAAGCCACGTAAAGTTGTTTAGTAGGAAAATTAGAATCCCGTTAAACAATAGCAGCCCCACTGCACTTCTAAGGTACATTCTAAAAAGATAATATGAATTTGGACAAAACCGGGTTTGTTTATCAATAGTCTCATTGGCATACAGCACAGTTTTGATCGTGTTAACGTGTTCCGATAAACAACCAATGATTCTAATTAATTTCTGTTGCTTCCTTTTTACGTTTCCGCTAGCAGCTTGTTTGAAAGTCACAAAAGAAATACCTAATTTCTCTTTGATTGGATTTGTAGAGATGGTTATGCTTTGAACTTTACCTCTGTTCAAGACGATTGATTTTTTAGTTAACAATCCTTGAGTAATCTCAAATGCACTGTCTTTAATGTAGAGGGTTAAATTGAAATGAAACAATACCATACGAACCAGAGAACTGAGCAAACCTATACACAGAAGAATCAATAATAAGACGGTAATTACTGTAAAACTATTTACAACGTCTCTTGGATCCACATTTACATATTTCTTCAAACTATCGTATTTACCAACGCCTTTGAGCACATCATTTAATTGCTGCAATACTCCGAAAACAAGAGCGATGAAAATCAATAAACTTTGTAAATGATTTTCGGTAAGACTCACTTTGAGCAATTCCAACAATCCTATTTTCAATAGTGGCTTTGTTTCAGTAGGCAACTCGACCTGACTATTTTTCTGAGCAACAGCAGTCAATGCAACTTTTAACGCTTGTGCATTCTCTAGTGTTAATGCTTTTATAGAGATTTCAGTGGTGTTAGAGCCTGCTGTTTCTATACTTACCTCATATACATTCATTAACTGCTGAATGATATTTTGTTTGAAATTGATATTTTGAATTCTATCAAAAGGAATGGAAGTGTTTTTCTTTCTCAAGACCCCTTCTTTTAATATAAAGTGCTGCGCATCTATTTTAAACAAAAAATGAATGTAAATAAGATAAGCTCTCACTAAAAAGAACAAAAAAAACACGGCAATACCTATATATAACCAGGTGATCGCAATTTCTGGCAATTTAGAAAATTGTTGAATAAGGATCAATGCAAATACCCAAGTAACTTTTAAAGTATTGAACAGTTGTTTTACATAAATAACAAAAATCCCTTTCCTAGATTGCTTCGCAAATTCATCAAATAAATAGTTGTTATTCATTAATTTGCTGATTGATGAATTCCTTTATTTTTAGAGCCTCATTTTTCCTCAAACCTTTTATGACCAAGTCATTGCTACTATCACCGGCAGTAAAAATTACCAATGAAGCCAATTTAAATAAGCGAGCCATTGGAGACTCATTAATTTCTACATGTTGAATTCTAGAAAAAGGTACCGTAGTTATTGTTTTTATGAAAAGACCACGTTTATAGCTAACATCTCTCTCTCGAACAGCATATCCCTTTTTTGAAAAACTTATAAAACCTAAAGTTAAAACAAAAACATAGCCCAATATAATGGCAATGTATAACGTATTTATATGGTCAAATTGGGAAACCTCTGGCACATAAAATTCCAACAACAAAAGTGTCAAGAATGCCATAAAGAACAATGCTGATATTTGCACAATGATTATGTTCAAATAATCCTTTTCAATTCCTTTAAAATATACTTCTGTAATATCTGGAAGTTCTAAAACCTCAATGTTAGAAAATTCCATACGAGTTATTTAAGTGCTTCTTGAATTGAAATTGGTTCATCACTAAGTAAGGCCTGTATAAATGCATCGGGAAATTGGTGAAGACTTTTTTTCCTGAATGCTCTTGCTTTTTTATAGGAATCGAAATCCCCCAATCTATATTTAAACAGTCCATTTTCTTTAAACACCTGAACACCTTCTACAGCCGAAAAATATTCGCTTTCATTCATGTTTGCACCTATTTGAACAGTAAAAAATAACAACGGTTCCGGTATTGCTTCAACAACCACTGGAGCTTTGACCTCTTCAGTTTTCTCTTCTATCAATGTTTCAGGTTCTGATTTTTCGTTTCCACAAGAAATCAAACAAAAACAACTCACTAACAAACAAAGGACTTTTCTCATAAAACATAAATGTTATAGTTCGTTTGCTTGAGCAACTAATTCAGCAATATCTAACACCTCAACTTCGGATTCTTTCTCCTTAAATTTCACACCATCTGTCATCATTGTATTACAATACGGACAACCTGTGGCAATAATTTGAGGCTTTGTCTTTAGGGCATCTTCAGTTCTGAGTATGTTTATATCTTTCGATCCTTTTTCTGGCTCTTTAAACATTTGAGCACCTCCTGCTCCGCAGCATAATGCATTTGATTTATTACGCTTCATTTCTGTTAAATTCACACCTAAGCGTTTGATAATGTCTCTTGGAGATTCATACTCATCGTTTGCTCTTCCTAAATAACAGGGGTCATGAAAAGTTACTTTTTTATTTTTTAAAACAGTATCATTCACAGAAAGTCTGCCTTCAGCAATTAATTTTTTTATGTATTGCGTATGGTGAAAAACTTCATACTTTCCTCCCAAGCTAGGATATTCATTTTTTAAGGTATTGAAAGAATGCGGATCACAAGTAACAATTGATTTTACCTCGTAAGCATTCAGCACTTCAATATTGGTTACCGCTTGCATTTGAAATAAAAACTCATTTCCAGATCTTTTTGCAGCATCTCCTGTTGAGCTCTCCTCGGTTCCTAACACAGCAAAATCAACTTTTGCCTGGTGTAATATTTTAACAAAAGCTCTTGTTATTTTCTTTGCTCTATCATCAAAACTTCCTGCTGCTCCAACCCAAAACAACACCTCTGGTTGCTTTCCTTGAGCCATCATATCTGCCATCGTAGGTACCTGCATATTTCTATTTTATTTAATCTTTGTGCTTCTATTTTTTTGCTTACTTCCTTCTCGATTTTATCGATGCGTTATGACATCAATAAAAGCAATAAACTACGCTTCGTCTTTCCAGTTCAAACGATCCATTTGATTATATTGCCAAGGTGCTCCATTGTTTTCAATATTGGTCATCATCATATTTAACTCTTGTGGAGCGGCACTCTCTTCCATAACCAAATATCTTCGCATGTCCATAATAATGGATAAGGGGTCAATATTTATTGGACATTCTTGAACGCATGCATTACAACTTGTACATGCCCATAATTCCTCTGGAGAAATGTAATCATTTAATAATTGTTTTCCATCATCTTTGAATACACCGCCGTTTGCATCCATATTGGCTCCAATCTCTTCCACCCTGTCACGTGTTTTCATCATGATCGCTCTCGGAGATAATTCTTTCCCTGTTAAGTTTGCTGGGCATGATGACGTGCAACGACCACATTCTGTGCATGTGTAGGCATTCATTAATTGCACCCAATTTAAATCTGTAACATCACTCGCACCAAATTTTTCTGGGACTTCCTCTTCATCTCCTTCAGCAGGAGCTGCATAAGGGTCGGCATTCGGATCCATCATGAGCTGCACTTCCTTTGTCACCGCTTCTAAATTGTCTAACTGACCCTTTGGTTCTAACTTGGCATAAAATGTATTTGGGAAGGCCAATAAAATATGTAAATGCTTTGAATAATATAAGTAGTTTAAAAATATTAAAATTCCAACAATATGAATCCACCAAGATGCTTGTTCAATGACATGAATTACCTCCACAGAAAACCCAGAAAATAACGGTGCTACCAACTGACTAATTGGGTTTCCGATACCTGCCTGCTGAAAAGGAATATCCGTAGCATTCATCACAATGAACAGCGTCATCAATACCATTTCAAAATATAAAATGATATTTCCATCGTTTTTAGGCCACCCTGTCATTTCTTTATTTAAAAAGCGTTGAATTCTAATTACATTTCTTCGCAGCCAAAACACAACCACAGCGACAAAAACAATGGCAGCAAGAATTTCAAAGGTTCCAATTAAGAAAGCGTAAAAAGAGTCTCCTAATATCGGCTGAAATACTCGATGTGTCCCAAACAAACCGTCTATAATGATTTCTAATACCTCAATATTAATAATTACAAAACCCACATAGACTGTCAGGTGCAGAATCCCGGAAACAGGCCTACGAACCATTTTATATTGACCTAAGGCAATCTTTGCCATATTTTTCCATCGCGCAGCCTTATTATCAGATCTATCGACTGCTTTTCCTAATTTGATATTTCGCAACAATTTGCGAATATTCATTACAAAAAAACCTATTCCTGCAAAAAGTAGGACTGCAAAAATGATGTTTGGGATGTATTGCATGTGTATGTATCTATGATTTTATTTTATTCATTTTCAACTATTTCATTAGCTACCTCATTCCTGAACGTATTACCGAAGTTCTCAAAAAAATGTAAAACCGGGACAAATCATTGTACAGTGACCCGAACCATATGTTCAGAAAGCATGTGCTTTTTCTGAGTTATTATTTACAAGTAGGCATTTTATTAAGAAAAAAATTGAGCCGTAAATATACGACAATTTCTTCAACGAATACTCATGGAGAGGAAATCCAAGACTCAGTATATACTTATTCTAAATTAGTTCTTTGGGCATAAAGTTTCATCCTACAAGAAGCATTTTTTTCAATCCTCATTGGTTTGATTCTTATTATTTTTATCTTCATCATAGGGAATGGTTTTTTTACCAAACAGGGAGAAATGCACGAAACGTTTCGGATTTAATTTCATCTCTCTGATTAATTCCTCCATCTCTTGAGACATTCTCGTCAGGTTATTGTACATTGTTTCGTCTTTGACAAACTTTCCAAATGAGCCCTTTCCGTTTTCTACCCCTTTCAGTAGTTTATTGACGTAATCTAGCGAGAGTTGCGCTTTTTTAACAGTCAATCCAAGATTTGAATTCACCAAAGTATCAGACAATTTCATGAAATTTTCTGTAATTACTCTTGTGTTTTCAAAAGTATTTTGAATTCCTACTTTACTGGAATCTAACAATTGATTTACAGAACCCAAAGTTTCTCTGACATCTCCAATTGTAAACTCTAACCCCATAATACTCCTATTCAAACTTTTACGAGAATTGATTGTTAATGTTTGATTTAGGCCGAGCAGCAAGGAATCTGCACTTACAATAACACTCTCTAACTTGGCTTGCAACGGATTGAGCTTCTCTCCTACAGCAGAAAAAATATCAGACTCCACTTCTCCGACCAAATAATCATTCGAAACGGCCAATTCTCCTTCATAAGATGGTATAATTGCAAGAGATTGCCCTCCCATCAAACTTGCACTGTATATTTTTGCAATACTCTTATTTGAGAATTCAAAATGATTCTCTATGCGAAGCTCTACAACTAACTTTCCTCTTTTTGCTGGATCTTGATTGAACCGAATATCAACAACACTTCCTACTTGGAGCCCATTAATTGTTACAGCGCTTGATTTTTTTAATCCTTGAATGTTATCATATTCAACAAAAAATGTGCGATGATTTTTAGCAAAGATATTTTGTCCTTTCAAAAAGTTAAATCCCCAAACGAATGACACAATCACTGCAATTGCTATGAACCCTGTTTTTAATTCTTTAGACATACGTGTAATTTAAAAAACAATATTACTAATAATTTTTGAAGATACTTCTAGAATCATCTTGTTTTTAGAGCTTGTCTTAAGGAAATTTTCTCTCCATTTTTAAATGCTGCAATGAAAGCTGTTCGATACCCCTTTGCTTTCACTTTTTTAAGAGCAGATTGAATTTCCTGATAGTTACTTGTTTTACCAAAATAGTATTTATAGTGTCTCTTTACTTTTACGCGTTCTACGTTTTGCAATCCTTTAAAATTGTATGACTTCATAGCTATTTTACGCTTTCCTGAAGAAATTTGAATCTTAAAATACACATCATCCTTTGGTGCTTTTTTTATGTTTTGCAGCACAGAGACATTCTTAATTTCTCCACCTACCGAACTAATTGCATTGATTTTTAACTGATTAACATACTCAATGATTGAATTTGAGACACTTTTAGCCAGTTCTAACTGTCCTTTTTTAGAATTCAAATACCTACCTTCATTTTTATTTGTTAAAAAGCCTAACTCCACCAAAACACTCGGCATAATTGTTTCTCTAAGTACCTGAAAATTATCCATTTTCACCTTTCGATTTCGTCGTTTTAATTGACGAACTAATCCTTTTTGAATTAAACTCGCTAACAACAAGCTTTGATCTAAGTTTTCTTCTTGCAATAAAGACAAGCTAATTACGGACTCCGGAGAATTCGGATTGTAGTTGTAATTTTTCTTATAATCCTTTTCTAATTCAATAACACTATTCTCTCGTTTGGCTATTTCTAAGTTTTTTTTATTTCCTCTCGCCCCCAAAACAAAAGTACCAGCACCATAGGCCTGAGAATCGTGAGAGTCGCAGTGAACAGAAACAAACAAATCTGCTTTGACATCGTTGGCAATATTTCCACGCTTCCATAACTCCACGAAAACATCATCTTTTCTGGTATACACCACCTGAACACCCTTTTCTTTTTCCAAGCGTTCACCAATTTTGAGTGTCACCTCCAAAGCGATATTTTTTTCTTGAAAACCACTTCCTAAATTTCCTGGATCTGCACCACCATGACCAGCATCTAAAACTACAATATAAGTTTTATCTTGAGCACTCACAGTGCAATTACCTAGCGAAAAAAGCAGGCAACATGTTAAAACACACAAAAGAATTGATCTTCTCATAAATTTAGTTTGTTCTGGTAATAGCATCAATAAATTTTACTTAATTTTGGGGTTTCATATTTGGAGCTTCAAAAACTGAAGCTTACTTTTACATTTATTACAAAAATAGTATTAAAAGCATTGCAATCAAACTCACATCATATACTTTTCTTAAGCTTTTTATGCTTTTTCTACCAAACATTCGGTTATACTCAAAACATAAAAACTGAATCAGTATCTACACCGCTTACTCAAAGTAAAAAAGCAGTGCAAAAAAAGGATAGCTTACCTATAAATAATGCCATTGATAGCATTCAAAAAGATAGCATCCCACAGTCTAAAACTGCTATTGAAAGTAAAATCATGCACAACGCTACCGGCCGTATTACACAAAACGCATTAAAAAAAACGGTCGCTCTTTACAACGAAGCACATGTGATCTATGATAATATTGACTTGAAAGCTGGATATATTTTCATTGACAACAAACAAAATATCCTTTTTGCGAAAGGAATACTAGATAGTCTTGGCTACCAGCAACGACCAGTGTTTAAACAAGACGGTCAAGAATCTGAACAAGATTCAATTATTTACAACTTCAAAACAAAAAAAGCCATTATATATGGTATGAAATCCAATCAATCCGGAATGATTACCTATGCTAAAAAAACAAAACGAGTCAATGATTCTGTCATTTATTTAGGAGAGATGAGGTTCACAACATCTGATAAAAAAAATCCAGATTATTACATCAAAACAAAAAAAGCAAAACTTGTTCCAGGAAAAAAAATAATTGTAGGTCTTAGCAATCTGGTTATTGCCGATGTTCCCACTCCATTAGCAATTCCGTTTGCCTATTTTCCGATGACTAATAAAAGAGCCTCTGGATTTATTATTCCAACTTGGGGAGAAGCAAACAACCAAGGATATTTCTTACAAAACGGGGGGTATTATTTAGCCTTCAATGATTATTTAGATATTTCCTTAATGGGAGATATCTACACCAATGGTAGCTGGGGTTTTAGAACTGAATCAAATTATGTTGTCCGATATAAATTTAGCGGTAGTTTTAGTTTGCGTTATGAAAATTTGATTCGAAGTGTAAAAGGATTTGATGATTATAGCAAATCTACAAATTTCAATATCAGATGGTCTCATAGTCAAGATAGCAAATCAAACCCGAATGCACGATTTTCGGCTTCGGTCAACTTAGGGAGTAGCAAGTATTTTAGAGAATCTTTAAATGAAGTAAATACCTCTGATTTTTTAACAAATACTTTGAGTTCATCCATCTCGTATTACAAAAAATTTGTAGGTTCTCCCTTTAATTTAAATGCCACAGCAACCCATTCTCAAAACACAAATACACAAGCCATTACCATGACACTTCCATCGCTGCAGGTCAATATGGATCGGATATATCCCTTTGCAGGTAAAAACGGTGTTAAGAAAAACGCATTTCAAAAAGTAGGATTGAACTATAGCATGAAAGGAGACTACAGAATAAATACGGTAGATTCTCTCTTTTTCAAACCTGCAATGTTTGAAGCAGCTAAGGCAGGAATACAGCATTCGGTTTCTGCAAACACAAACATGAAGTTTCTCAAGTATTTTACATTATCTCCAAATGCCAATTTTAAAGAGGTCTGGAATTGGGATTATACTAGTAGGTATTATGACCCCACCACTGAAACTGCCGTAAAAGACACCATAAAAGGTTTTAAAAGCTTTAGAGAATACAATGTTGGCCTCTCTTTAAGCACCAATGTGTACGGTAATTTCAGTCTAAATAAAGGAAAAATAAAACTAAGACACACAATAAGACCCTCCGTTTCTTATGGATATAGACCTAATTTTGCAGACAAATACAATCAACAAGTTCAACAAAGTGCAGATGAAACAGACATACTCACGTATTCACCTTTTGAAAATGGAATGTATGGTAGACCTGGAAGTGGGCTCTCAAACGCTATTGGGATTTCTGTCAATAATGTGTTAGAAGCAAAAGTTACCTCTAAGGATTCAACAGAGTTAGAACCCAAAAAAATCACGCTATTAAACAACTTAAATTTTAGCACTAGTTACAATATTGCTGCCGATAGTTTGCGTTGGAGTCCTGTAACAATGAACGCAGGTACTCGGTTTTTCAAAGATAAATTATCCTTAAACTTTGGCGCTTCTTTTGACCCATACCAAGTGAATAGTAGCGGAGTTAGAATCAATAAATTCAACAAAAACGTTCTTCGTTTGACCAATGCAAACCTCTCTGCAAACATTTCTTTTTCAAACAAAGATTTTAAAAAAGAACAAGACAGTAAGAGCAACTCAAATCAAAACAGTCAAAATCAATTTGGTAAGAATAATGATCGCAATGGTGACAAAAACGGAAACAAAGAAGCCAACACAA
The DNA here is from genome assembly GCA_042091715.1 of Polaribacter sp. GTDB lineage: Bacteria > Bacteroidota > Bacteroidia > Flavobacteriales > Flavobacteriaceae > Polaribacter. Next base: position 71,069 of record JBELGW010000002.1, read on the forward strand.
AAGAAACAGTGCTCTACAGATCCTCCATTCCATGGTCTATAAACTTAGCTTACACGGTAAACTTTACGGACAACGGCTACACAGAAAGTCAAATTGGAGCCAATACCCTTATGTTCAATGGAAATTTAGAACTGTCTCCTAAATGGAAAGTTCGATACAGCTCTGGTTACGATTTTAAAAACAACGGATTTTCATACACAAGATTGGGGTTTTCAAGAGACTTAGACAGTTGGAACTTTAATTTTGATTGGTCCCCTTTTGGAAATAATAAATCCTACTATTTTAGAATTGGTGTTAACTCAAGCATGCTGAGTGATTTGAAATGGGACAAGCGTAGTTTACCTGACAGATTATTATTTTAAATAAACACTCATGAAAAAAATTATTACAACAACACAGGCCCCTGCTCCTATTGGTCCCTATAATCAAGCCGTATTAGCTGGAGGTACCTTATACACGTCTGGACAAATTGCAATCAATCCAGAAAACGGAGCATTGATTTTAGAGAATATTACTGCAGAAACAACACAAGTTATGGAAAATTTAAAAGCTGTTCTAGCTGCTGCAGACATGACTTTTGACAACGTAGTAAAGACCTCTATATTTGTCTCTGACATGCATAACTTCGCTGCTATAAATGCAGTTTACGGAAGCTATTTCAATGAAGAAACTGCACCTGCAAGAGAAACAGTAGAAGTGGCCAACCTTCCTAAATTTGTCAACGTAGAAGTTAGCGCCATCGCCATACAACGCATCTGATATCAAGCAAGGATTGTACATCAACAATCAATTGCAACAACCAATAAAAAAACCGTTTTGAAAATTCAAAACGGTTTTTTTTATTACCTGATCAAATCATTTGTTAGACTGTCGCTGATTCTTTTAATTTTTCATTTTTTTTTAACGAATCTGCATACTCTATCAAATCAACAATCTTAGTAGAATAGCCCATTTCATTGTCATACCAAGAAACTACTTTCACAAAATTATCATTCAATGCAACCCCTGCGTTTGCATCAAAAATTGAAGTTCTTGTGTCACCCACAAAATCTTGAGAAACCAATAACTCCTCTGTATACCCTAAAACTCCTTTCATTTCATTTTCAGAAGCACTCTTCATAGCGTTCTTAATCATTTCATAAGTAGTTGCTTTCTCTAAACGAACAGTCAAATCTACTACAGAGACATCCATTGTTGGGACTCTAAATGCCATACCTGTTAATTTTCCATTCATTTCAGGAATTACCTTTCCAACTGCTTTGGCAGCTCCTGTAGATGAAGGAATGATATTATGAATAGCAGCTCTTCCTCCACGCCAATCTTTAGCTGAAGGCCCATCTACTGTTTTTTGAGTTGCGGTAGTTGCATGAACGGTAGTCATCAATCCTTCAACAACTCCAAAATTATCGTTTAAAACCTTGACAATTGGTGCTAAACAATTTGTTGTACAGGAAGCATTTGAAATGATGGTGTCTTCTGCAGTTAACTTCTCATTATTAACACCCATTACAAACATCGGAGCATCTGGAGATGGTGCCGAAATAACTACTTTCTTAGCCCCTCCATCAATGTGCAATTGTGCTTTTTCTAAAGAAGTAAAAATTCCTGTACACTCCATTACATAATCAGCTTCTATAGCATCCCATTTTAAATCTGCCGGGTTTCTTTCTGCAGTGATTCTTATAACGTTTCCATTTACAATTAAATTTCCGTTCTCAACTTCAACAGATCCATTAAAAGGACCGTGAACTGAATCGTATTTTAGCATGTACGCTAAATACTCAACCTCTAATAAATCATTAATACCAACCACTTGAACATGCTCTCTATTCATTGCTGAACGAAAAGCTAATCTTCCAATTCTACCAAATCCATTAATACCTACTTTAATCATTTACCTATTTGTTTTAATTAATACTATGTGGACATAATATCTGATACTCTTAACAACTCTGTGTTAATCGTATGTTGTCCTTTTATTGCTTTTTCTAAACTTGTTGCTTCTACTTGATTATTGATCAAACCAACCATTAAATTTGTCTGTCCTTCAATCAACAATTCTACAGCTTTTACACCGAGTCTGCTTGCCAACACACGATCAAAGCAACTAGGAGTACCTCCTCTTTGCATGTGTCCAAGCACCGATACTCTTACTTCGTATTCTGGTAAATTTTCTTCAACATAATCTGCTAATTCAAAAACATTTTTACCCGTTTTGTCACCTTCGGCAACTACAACAATACTCGATGATTTCCCGGCATCTCTACTCTTCTTTAGAGATTCCAATAGTCGTTCCAAACCGAGGTTCTCTTCGGGAATCAATATTTCTTCAGCACCTGCCCCTACACCCGCATTTAATGCGATAAAACCTGCATCTCGCCCCATTACCTCTACAAAAAACAGTCTATTGTGCGACGAAGCTGTATCTCTAATCTTGTCAATAGCATCTACTGTTGTATTGAGCGCTGTATCATAGCCCAAAGTATGTGAAGTACCATATATATCATTATCTATGGTACCTGGTATTCCTATCACAGGAAAATTATATTCTTTATTGAATACAACACCCCCTGTAAAGGAGCCATCTCCTCCTACAACAACCAACCCATCAATATCATTTGCGATTAAATGATCAAAAGCTTTTTTTCTTCCCTCTGGAGTCCTGAACTCTTTCGATCTTGCAGATTTAAGAATCGTACCTCCCTTGTTAATGATGTTCTTTACACTACGAGCAGTAAGGTCTGTAAAATCTCCTTCGATCAATCCTTGGTAACCTCTGTACACACCAATACATTCTTTGTCGTAGTAGGAACATGTTCTTACTACTGATCTAATTGCAGCGTTCATACCTGGTGCATCTCCACCCGATGTTATAATTGCGATTTTCTTGATTTCTTTCATAAATTGTTAGGTAAAATTAAGGATTTATAGGATTGACTTTAAAAAAAACGTCGAAAACGTTTTCGAAATTCTCTAGTTTTATTAAGTGATAAAATAGGGCTGTAGCCAATACATCATGCGATGAATTGATCGTTTTGAGCCATGCCCTAAGATACAAAAATTGTTTAATATGGACTTCTCTATTGCGCTGCATGCAGATCTAATTCAAGTGTCGTAAACCCATAAAAAAGTGTGCAGTTATTCTGCACACTTTAACGAAGAGCTTTATGCCTTGCCTCCTCAATTCGCCTAAATCAAAACAAGACCACAGAATCTTTATAAAACAAAAAAAGCACTACTTTTTATTTTCACAAAAAGCAGCACTCTTTTCAAGTACTTTTTCTAATAGAAGATGTTTACGCTTTCGGTAACATCTTACCAAAGTTTTGCAGGATACAGTGATGCTGCCATCAGTTCTTGTACTTTCTCAACTACAATGGCTTTATCTTCTTTATAGGTTACGCCCATCCACAAGGCATCTGTTCCTATGACCTTAACATCGGCCTGCTTACGTTGAATCAAATTATCTACCACAAATGGCAAAAAGAACTCTGTCTTAAGTTCATTCGAATTCTCTGCTAAAAACGCATCAAATTCTACTTCTAGAAAATCTAGAAAGGCAGGTGTAAAGCCCCAAAAATTCATAGAAACTAGCGTATCATTCGCAATAATTGCTTCTTCTCCCTCTTCGGTTTTATATACAATTGCATCCCCCTGCCTAGTGATGGAAGTTCTCTCAATGATTTTTTCCAAATTATGGTTTTTATCTACAAAAGTTTCACCTCTGGAAACGCTTCCATTATCAGATAATGTATTAAAAATAGGGTATCCAACCATGGCATATTCATTGCGGCTCTCATCTGCATTTTTCAAAAATGACAGGATAGACACAAACGCATCATATCCATAAAAATCATCTGCGTTAATCACACAGAAATTTTCTTTAATAACATCTTTCGCTACCAAAAGAGCATGTCCAGTACCCCATGGTTTTGTTCGCTCGGTACCTTTATATTTCTCAGGAACTTTTGAGGTTTCTTGAATCACATACTCAACCACTACTTTACCTGCTAGTTTTGCTCCAAAATCTGCTTTAACCTCTTCTAAAATATCCTTCCTAACGATAAAAACAATTTTTGTAAACCCAGCTTTAACAGCATCAAATAGTGAGAAATCCATGATCGTTTCTCCATGTTTAGAAACTGCATCTAACTGCTTGGTTCCTCCGTATCTGCTTCCCATTCCTGCAGCTAAAATCACTAGTGTATAATTTTTCATTTTTAATTTTTGTTTGTTGATTTTAATTTGATAAACTTCGACATTTTTGCTGTCTTTACCGAATCTTTCTTTACTTTTTTATTTGTTGAGCTACGCTTCTTTATTCCAATTTTTTTCAGCAAGTCAGATAAGCTATTAAAACCTACCTGATAGGTAAGCCCAACCCCCTGAGTATACCCTTCTTCTTCTGCAGAATATTGAATTTCGTTTTGCCTATTAAATATCACTCCTTTAAAATTTCCTTTCTCATTCAAGAGCACTTCAACCTTTACCTCTCCTACCACACTAGATTGTGTTTTTGAACCTACAGGAACTCCTACTTTTCCATTGACCACTACCCTATCAGAAATTTGCGTCACCGCCTCTACATTTACCAAATCATCGTTGATGATATTGTCTACATTGCTTCTATCAGCAATATCATAGTTTACATTAAACTGTACTTTACCATCATCACTGCTGATCAAATCAGAAATTACATTCGTAATAGCATTTGACGTGGTACCAATGAGGGCTGTAGATCCATTAAAATTGGACTGATCAGGGTTGTAAAATGAATTCAATGCTAAAAGAGATAAGAACTGTTTGGTTTTTTCATCAATATTATTGTCATTTAGTTTGAACTCTAATTCCGATGCAATTGAAGTATTCACATTCGGGATTTCAATATCAAACTCTTGTTCTGAATTGAATAAACCTCCACTAATCTTTGTAATTAAATTGACGGGGATTTTTCTATTCGAATTAAAATTCTCTAATAATATAGAAGGATTTGCCTTTGTTGTATAGATGGCTGTTATGTCTAAATCTGCATCATATGGATTCCCGTTCCAAGAAATGGTCCCTCCTTTTACAACTTCAAAGGTTTTATTAACCAATCCTCCATATTTAAATTCATACTTCCCTTTTTCCACTGTAAAGTTACCAAGCATGGAGAATTTATTGCGTGTATCAATTTTAATATCCAAATTCCCATTACCGCGCCCATTCAATAAACTCCCATTCGTCTCATCAATAACAACCTCTGCCAATGCGTCATTTGTTACCTCCAACTGAATGTCTAACTTTAGTCCTTTGAGTGCATTTAGCACGAACTCCTCTTTGGTCTTATTTTCTGAGATTGATGCTTCAGTAGACTTAAACCGAATTAACTTATAATTGTCTATGGTTTTTAAATCTCTCAGCGGAATTACAAATTTTGTATTTGGATTTGTCCTTGCATTCACATCGATATATAAATTATCTGTGATACCCACAATATCTGCTCCACCTTTGATGAATGCGGTACCGAAATACAGTGACTCATCGGATTGTTTGGTGTCTAACACCACTAGATTATCTGCAAGAATGTTTAAATCTAAATACCAAGATTTAAAATCTCGATGTGTGATTGACCCACTAAAATCTCCTCTCGTAGCATGACTGGTATCTAATAAGGTTAGCTTTTCGAAAATAAAAGATTGATCTTGTAGCCTGATTTTTGTAGTCCCTTCAAAGTCATAATCTACATTTAGATATGGAAACTTCAACCCTGCATTTTGCAGCGCTAACTCACCTTTCATTATTGGGTTCCTCAAAAACCCCGTAACATCAAAATTGCCAGAAGCTTCTCCTCGTATTTTTGAGAGTATGTCTTGCCCTAAAGGACTAAATGCATTCAACTGAAATTTATCCAAACTAAACTTCAAATCTATCACTGGTCTTTGTGCTGTAAAATCAACAGTTCCCGCTGCTGTAATACTCTTCCGTTTTAAATTTAACAAAGACAAAGCAACTGCATACTTCTCATATGAGTTTTCTCCAACAACCTTCAAACTCAAATCTCCCTGATCAAAAGAATTAATCTGAAAACCTTGAACTGACAAATCTCCTACAGGACTATACTGTCCGTCTTTTTGAATAAAATCTAGATCCCCACTCAACACTCCATTCATAGACAAACTGTCTATTGGCGGCAAAAAACTCGAGAGTTTTACTTTCTTAAAATTGATTTTCAAATCTTTAAACGTAGAGTCTCTCACAACTCCTTTCAACAAAATTTCTTGTTCTCTTGACTTTAGCTTAAACGGACTAAATACAAATTCACGCTTCTTTAAATCAAATGTGACCTTGTTTGCTTTATTATTTTCAGGATTTACTCGCCAAGTATTTTCTTCAAAATTGAATATGGACTTCTGAATCCCTAAAACCGCTTTATTGTTATTGTTAAATGTATAGAAGAAATCCATATTAAAAGCCTCACCTTTTTTATCAATTCCTTCAAATTCTGATTTCACAAACAAGGTATCGTTTTTCGTTCTATTGATGAGGTTCAATTTGGTCGCATTGAAATAGCTTGTGTTAATTTTAGCGATCCTCAAATGCGTATTATAGGCCCTATTCTGTGTATTTACTTGCAAGTGAATGCTATCTAAAACATTGCCATAAGCAACTACTTTTGGTGACTTTAATTGCAGTTTAAATATATTTTTATCTGTATCTATCAGACCTGAAATATTGGTATTATTGTCAATATATATTTCTGGAAAAAACACATCTATAATTTCATGAGACAGGTTAAAATTATAGGCTATTTTTTGATTTGGAGCCACCCTGTAAGGATTATAATTTGTATAAACACTTCCCAATGCATTCTCACCTAATTTAAGCAACTCACTAAACTTAAAATCTCCTTTAAGATAGCCTTGAGCAATACCATTTGCATCTGAATTGTTATTCACTTGAATGGTTTTAATATTCTCTTTAACAGCTGATACCGCAACAAGTCTATTAAAATTATACGTTCCTTTTTGATTGGTATACTCAACTGCATTAAATGTTGTTTTCCCGGTAACATCATCAAAAGTATTTCCAACAATATCAAACTCTACTTCTCCCTTTAACTTTGAAATACTATCCTTTGTAAACAAATTAGTTTGTACCAAATCCGCTTCTAAGATAGCTGCTGTAAAATCAAATCGATTGATGTCTTGAGAAAAATCTGCTAGGCCGTTACACCTCATTTTAAAAAACGGGTCATCGACTTTTAAATTTCCATTGAATACTCTTTTCTGAAACAATCCATTCAGACTCAAGCCCTTGTATCGATAGTTATTAAACTCCATTTCGTTTATCACACCTACCACTCCTGTATTGATGTTTTCGATTTTAAAACCGGCACCATTTACAGCCGCGCTGCATGTAACCTCCCCCAAATTAGGATTGTTCAAAAATCGTCCTAAATTAAAGTTCATAAAATCCAAATCTCCCTTATAATTGGTAGCAACATTACTCGCTAGGTTAGTCAACTTTAAATTGGCCTTTGCTGTTCCAATTCTTGAAAAAATAGCAACGTCTACATCGAGATTATCTCGACCCAAAAATACACTTCCCTTTAATGAAAAATCACCCGCACGCTTCAATTGTGGGGGTAAATTTTCTCCTAAAACAGTAGGTAAAAAAGTAGTTAAGTGACCATAGTTCAAGCGACTCTCTTTCATCACAGCATCAAAAGAAAATCCATTTTCTGTAGCTACGGCATTCTGAAATTTTAAATCACCTCTTAAGAGAAACCCTTGATCCGAAATCAAATCAAAATCAGTAACGCTAAACTTATTCAAGGCACCCTGCATACTACCACTAAACTCCAAGACATCTTCGTTCCCGAATTCATGATACAATTTATTTAAATCTGTGAGCGAAATTCTACTTTTCGTAAAATCTGCCTTGATTTGGACCTTATCATTAAAAAACTGCAAGTCTTCACGGCGATAGCTAAAAACGATATCTGCATACACATCAGATGTTTTGGTCTGTAACACCGTCTTTTGAAACAACATCTTCGTTTTTGTATAAGAAAAATTTGTAGTCAAATTGGTAATCACAATGCCCCTTTCATCTTCAAAATACAAGCCTTTTATATCTGCATTTACATTGGGCCCTCTAATACTAAAATCACTCAAACTACCTCCGCCATCCTTGGCTTCAAATTGAACCTGTTTGATCTTATTTTCATTGACCAATCTAAAATTGAAATCATCCAAGTATACATTCGCACTATTCAGTAAAAATGGGGCGACTAATGAATCTCTTGGAGAATCTTTTTTAAATTTATCGACAAAAATAGACAGGTTGTCATTGGAATCTCCTTGATAGGTTTTCAAATGAAAATCGACACCTTGAAGGGATGCACTCCCCAAATCCAATTCATTATCCATAATTTTTTTGACATTTAACAAGGAGGTAGATAGCTTGTCTACAAAAATTAAAGTGTCGTTATGATGATCTCTCAACTCAATTCCCTTAAACTGAACAACTCCTAAAAAAGACAGATCTACTCTTTGTATGTCTATATTTGTGTCGTATGATTCTTTTAAGCTTTTCATAAGTGACGCAGCCAAGCGAGTTTGCACTGCGGGTATTGACAACACAATACTTATGAAAAATAAGAAGAGCAGGAGACCTCCTAAAACCTTGAGTAGTATTTTAACCTTGTTTCTTATCGTGTGATTGGTATTAAGTTACAGAAATGAACCTATTTAGATCAAAAATATTGCCATTTTTTACAAAGAAAGTTGATTTTTTTATAACTATTGAATTTGAATCAATATTTTTGCCTTGATAATATAAATATATCAAGCTTTTGAACTCAGAATCAATCTATATTTTAGGCATCGAATCTTCTTGCGATGACACCAGTGCTTCCATCATATACAACGGAAAAGTACTCAGTAATGTTGTTGCAAACCAGGAGGTGCACGCAAAATACGGTGGAGTCGTGCCTGAACTTGCCTCAAGAGCACACCAACAGAACATTGTACCTGTGGTGCAGCAGGCGATTGAGCAAGCCGGTATTGATGCATCACATCTAAGTGCGATTGCCTTTACACGCGGACCAGGATTAATGGGATCGCTATTGGTAGGGACTTCTTTTGCAAAATCACTTTCGCTAGGTCTAAACATTCCACTAATAGATGTGAACCATATGCAAGGACATATCTTAGCGCACTTTATTGACGAACAAGATGCTAAAACCCCTCCGTTTCCTTTTATATGTCTCACTATCAGCGGAGGACACACACAGATTGTAAAAGTTTCCAATCATTTTGACATGGAGATCTTAGGAGAAACCATCGATGATGCTGTTGGAGAAGCCTTTGATAAATCTGCTAAAATTCTTGGACTGCCTTATCCTGGAGGACCTCTTATTGACAAATATGCAAAACAAGGAAACCCAAAGGCTTTTCAATTCACAAAACCTAAAGTTGGTGATTTAGATTTTAGTTTCAGTGGATTAAAAACAGGAATCCTATATTTCATTCAAAAGAAAGTAAAAGAAAATCCTGATTTTATCACAGAAAATCTAGTAGATATTTGCGCTTCCATACAGCATACAATTGTTGAAATTTTAATGGACAAGCTCAAAAATGCTGTAAAACAAACCGGCATAAAACACATCGCTATAGCCGGTGGGGTTTCTGCAAACTCTGAAATAAGAAAACGCCTGTTACATGCTCAAAAACATTGGGGATGGTCCACCTATATTCCAAAGTTCGAATACACTACAGACAATGCCGCAATGATTGCGATTACCGGCTATTTAAAATTTCTAAATGAAAACTATGCTGATATTTCAGTCACTGCAAAAGCGCGACTGAAAGTAACCGAATAAACGCTTCAGTTAGACCGAAATGAACTCATACTATTAATTGGTTTAACCTGCTGTTTTTATTGAGCATCCAATTGCTCTTGAGGTTGTTTTCTCTGGAATGTTTCCCACTAACAGCGCATCAACAGCGTCTTCCACATATCTTTTTGTGACTGCGGTAGCATTTCTAGAATTGTTGTCTATAGCACCAATATAGGCCACTTTTAACAATGACTTTTCTTTGGCTAAGATAAATACATGTGGCGTTCTTGTAGCTCCATATTGAGGATATACTTTTTGATCCTTATCCAACAAATAAGGAAATGAAAACCCTTTTTCATCTGCCCTTGTCTTCATCGCCTCAATACCATCTCCTTTTGATACAGCTGGATCATTTGGATTGATCGCAATCACAGGGTATCCTTTGCCTTTGTATTTTTTATCCAATGCAATGATGCGATCTTCATAAGCCACAGAATAGGGACATGTATTGCAGGTAAAAACAACAATAAACCCTTTCGCTTTTTCATAATTTGATAAAGAAACTTGTTTGCCGTTTACATTTTCCAAACTAAAATCTGTTGCGATATCACCAACCTCATAGCCTTCAGCTGGTTTAAAGCTAAATGCTACTGTTATAAGAATTGTGAGCATTACTGCGATTGTTTTAACTACTTTCATATGTTATTATTTTAAAAATTTAAATACTTCTTTTTCAAGTGATGTATACGAAAAGGAACGTTCATAAAATAAACGTTTATTTCTAGAGTATATTAGGGTAGCCGGAATTGCTCCCGACCAACTTTCGCTGATTTCTGGAATCCATGTATCCTGATCTGGATCATGTAGTACAAGAACTTTCGACTGTATGTTATTCTTGGATAGAAATCCGCTTAGTTTTGTAGCAACCTGTTCCTTAAAATCCAGACTCACCAATACCACCTCTACATTTTTACTTTGGTAGTTTGCCTGTAACTTTTCAAAAGCTGGAAGCTCTTTCACACAAGGAGCGCACCACGTTGCCCAAAAATTTACCACATAGATCTTCTCATCGTTCTTATGCAATAACGGCGCTAATTCTCGATAGGATAGTATTGGAATTAGGTTCTTCTCCCCAATATCTGACTTCTTTTTCTCATTGCAAGAAAGAAGCACAAAAGGAATAAGTAGGATGTATAAAATACGTTTCATAAATATTAAAAAATAGTTTCTAACACCTTGGCCAAACGAATGCCTCCTTTTTGTAATTGCGCTCGCACCGTTTCAAAATAATCATACATGTACCTGTATCTTAAATTCTCTTCTGGTTTTGCAGAACGATAGACTTTCTGAGCAATTTCTTTAGATTCATTTGCCCAGTCAACTATGCTACCCTCTTGCAAACTCTTAATCTGAGCTTTACTCAAAACATTGGTATTGTTCGCCAACTCTGTGTAGGTCATATTAAAACTATTAATCATTTCACTGTCCCACACCCTGTGCATATTCGATCCTTTGTAAAACCACTGCACCTTAAAATCATTCCCTCCACGATCACTGACGCGACCTACATGCAAAGGCTGATGCAAATCACCAATCAAATGCACCAACATTTTTAAATGAAAGACCTTCTCCTCTTTCGATGAAGCAACATCCATTAACACCTCTTTGCACTTGGCAATTCCTGTTACCAAATCTCCCTTAGGATTCTTTTTTGAAGTCTCATAGGTCTCATCGTCATTCATATTCACATAATGCCATGTTCCATATTTTCTATATGCATCGTCAGATTTGATCGCATCTGCATAGGTAGAAATCATTGCCAAACTTTGCCCATTTAGCAACTTACTTATTTTTCTTTGAACTCTTTTAGACAGGTGGCTGTTGGCAATTTCACCAACCACTCGATGCCCTGTATCTCCCCAATCATCCTCATTATTAGTAACACTAGCGAACAACATAGTACTTGCAAACATCGCGATCAACACATAGCTTATTTTAACTCTCATCTGACTCATTAAAAAACTTAAACATTTGCTAAATTACAAAAATAACCACTCAAAAACTTGTGGATGTAAAAAAAATAACAATATCTTTGTGATATCATTTTAATATCATAAAAAACAAACCAACAATGAAAGAAGAAAAAATTATAAAACCCGCAAACGGCTACCTAATGCTTGCAATCGCCTTAGCCTTCTTTATTGGCGGAATTCTAGCGGCAATGCACTATGAAAACGCTCTATATTTATTAGTAACGCTGACAGGATTTATCACCTTATTCGGCTTCATTTTAGTAAACCCTAACACATCGAAAGTTGTTTTACTTTTTGGAAAATATGTAGGAACTATAAAATCCAACGGCTTATTTTGGGCAAATCCACTGTATAAAAAACGAACCATTTCGCTAAGAGCAAGTAACTTTGATAGTGAACGACTCAAAGTAAATGACAAGCTCGGAAATCCTGTAATGATTAGCACTATTTTAGTATGGAGAGTAACCAATACCTACCATGCAGCGTTTGACGTAGACAACTACGAGAATTTTGTACGCGTTCAAACCGATGCAGCGGTTAGAAAACTTGCAAGCATGTATCCTTATGATAATTTTGCTGACGAAGGACATACAGAAGACATTACCTTGCGCTCTAGCGTAAATGAAGTGAGCGAGGCACTTGAAAAAGAGATTGAAGAGCGCTTGGCCATTGCCGGAATTGAAGTACTAGAAGCAAGAATTGGATACCTTGCCTACGCACAAGAAATTGCAAGCGCAATGTTAAAAAGACAACAGGCAACGGCCATAGTTGCTGCCAGACATAAGATTGTTGAAGGTGCAGTAAGCATGGTAGAAATGGCTTTGGAGGAGTTAAACAAAAAGCAAATTGTGGATCTAGATGAAGAGCGAAAGGCTGCCATGGTAAGCAACTTAATGGTGATTCTTTGTGGAGATAAAGAAGCATCCCCTGTGTTAAATACGGGCACTTTAAATCATTAAAACATGCTCATAGTGCTTCTAAAAATAATGCTTATCATAGTGAGGACTTTTGCTTTGTTTATGATATCGTTAATTCATTAAAAAATAAAACATCTAAGATAACGACACATGAAAGAATATAAATTTTTAAAACAAAAATCAGCCTGGTCTAAAAGTCAAGAGAAATTTGAAGATGAAATTAACAGCTACGCAAAGCAAGGTTGGCGTGTAATTAATGTATATGCAAACCATAATCATGGAACGGTTCATGCACTTTTAGAAAGAGATAAAAATAGGTAATAAAGTCAATATAATTTGAGAGTCTTTAAAGAAGCACAACGATTTACACAAACATGGCTATTAGTCTTATTAGGGATTAGCGTCATCATCCCCTTGTTTGTGTTACTCAATGATTTCTTCCAAGAGAGTAGCACTATGAGTCTGAACCACCTGCTACTTAGTAGTACTCTCATCATTGCTTGCATTCTTCCAATATTCTTCTTAAAACGGATTATGAGAATTGATAAAACCGGAATACACTATCAATTTTCCCCATTTCATCTATCGCAAAGAACTATCTCGTGGCAGGAGCTCAGCGCTGCGAAAACCAGCACCTATGATGCTATTTCTGAGCATGGTGGCTGGGGATTGAAAGGAGGCTTCTTGTGGAATAAAAATAAAAGTTTTGCGTACAACGTCTCCGGAAGCGCAGGCATTCAGCTAACTTATAAAAATGGAACTCGCATTTTGATTGGTACTCAAAAACAACAAGATGTACATGTAATATTAGTAACCCATGCATCTCAAATCAATAAAAATGAACGTTAAATTTCTTTACATACTATGCTTTTTTAGCACTATTTGCCTCGGGCAAACGGTTAAATCAGAAGAACTATTGTTACACAACGGCCCCATTGAATTGCCAGGAACACTGAGTTATTTAGAAGAGAACACGCGGTTGATTATTTGGATTCACGGCTCAGGAAATGTTGACCGAAATGGAAATCAAGGAACCACCATCAAAGCAAACTACATCAAACAGTTTCGAGATCGCATCAACAAACATAATATTGCTTTTTTTAGCTACGATAAAAGAACTGCAAATTCAAAAAACGCTGAACATTTAAAAGAAACGCTATTCGATGATTTTGTAGCCGATGCGGAGCAAATCATTACGCATTTCAAAGCAAGTCAGCGTTTCTCAGAAATTATACTTGTTGGGCACAGTCAGGGATCCTTGGTCGCTATGCTGGCATCAGAAAAAATAGATAAAATCATTTCTCTAGCAGGACCCTCCGATCGTTTTGACAAAGCAATCATCACACAGATATCACAACAAAGCCCGGAGTTTGCAAAAGTTGCAGAAGCGCATTTTAAAGAATTATTTGAAACTGGTGCTATTCAACAGGTAAATCCACTATTAGCCTCCATATTCTCAAAACCAAACCTATCATTCATTCGCAACTGGTCTCAATACACGCCCTACAAAGAAATAGAAAAAATACGCATTCCTACCTTGATCATTAACGGCACGAAAGACCTTCAAGTGAAAACAAGTGATGCAGAGAAATTGCACAAAGCGTTGCCTGCCTCAGAACTCCTATTGATCAACAACATGAATCATGTCTTAAAAAATATCGAAAAAGAAGCCGACAACATGAATTCCTATTATTCTGCCAGCTTTGAACTGGCAGCAGCACTGATTCCTGCAGTTGTAAATTTTATAAACAAATAGTACATGGGAAAAAAGAAAGCATTTGCATTACGCATCAACGAAGACATGATTAAAGCTATTGAAAAATGGGCTTCGGATGAGTTTCGATCTACCAACGGACAGATTGAATGGATGCTTATGCAAAGTCTAAAAGAGGCCAAAAGAGCACCAAAAAAGAAAAGCGAAGAATGACCGTTTCCTTTTTTTTCTTAACAATATTTTAAGAGTTGTATGTTTTCTAGTTTTTGTAACTTCAAACGCTAAATAAAATCATCAACTATCTTATGAAAAAAATACTTTCATTTCTATTTTTACTGTTATCATCCCTCGTCTTCTCGCAAGAATTCTCTATGGACTTGGTCAAAAATATGACCCCAAGAAATATTGGTCCAGGAGGAATGAGCGGACGCATTACATCGATTGATGTTGTGCAATCAAACACCAATATTATGTATGCGGGAACTGCATCCGGAGGACTCTGGAAATCTACCTCAGCAGGTACCACATGGAAACCTATATTTGACAAAGAAGCTACAGCTTCTATTGGTGCTGTTGCCGTTCAGCAATCCAACCCTAGCGTTATTTGGGTAGGTACAGGAGAAGGAAACCCTAGAAACAGTTTAAATGGTGGCTACGGAATTTACAAATCTTTAGATGCTGGAAAAACTTGGAGTTTAATGGGACTTGAAAAAACACGACACATACATCGTGTAATTATTGACCCTACAAATCCAAATACAGTCTATGCTGCGGCAATCGGTTCTCCCTGGGGAGAACATCCAGAACGCGGTGTCTATAAAACCACAGATGGCGGAAAGACTTGGAAACAAATCTTATTCAACAATAACAAAACAGGAGCTGCAGATTTAGTGATGGACCCATCAAACCCAAACAAGCTAATCGCTGCGATGTGGGAACATAAAAGAGATCCTTGGTTTTTTAAATCAGGAGGAAAAGGAAGCGGCATGTACATCACGCACGACGGAGGAGAAAACTGGAAGAAAATAACATCAAAAGAAGGATTTCCAAAAGGAGAACTAGGACGAATTGGTATCGCAATCTCAAGAAGCAATCCAAATACGATTTATGCATTGGTAGAAGCAAAAAAGAATGCATTGTACAAAAGCACCGATGGTGGATTTAAATGGAAAATGATCAATAACAAAGCAGGCATTGGAAATCGACCTTTTTATTATTCAGAAATTTATGTAGACCCTCAAAACGAAAATAGATTGTACTCTATTTTCACCTACATCAACGTCTCTGATGACGGTGGAAAAAGTTTTCGCCAACTGATGCCAGCCTATGGAGCAGACAATGGTGTGCACCCAGATCACCATGCCTGGTGGATACACCCTAAAGATGCATCCTTCATGATAGATGGTAATGATGGTGGTTTAAATATTACCAGAGACAAAGGAAAAACATGGCGTTTTGTAGGTAATTTACCCCTTGCTCAGTTCTATCATATCAATGTTGATAATGATTTTCCTTACAATGTCTATGGAGGTATGCAAGACAATGGTTCTTGGGGAGGTCCTGCTTATGTTTGGAAAGCACAAGGAATTCGGAATTCATACTGGCAAGAACTAGCATTTGGAGATGGTTTTGATGTGGTGCCTGACAAAGAAAATTCTCGTTATGGCTATGCGATGAGTCAACAAGGATATGTCTCACGTTATGACCGTCAAACAGGCTACAACTATTCCATTCAACCTACACACCCAGATCCTACTATTAAGTTGCGTTTTAACTGGAACAGTGCTATTGGCCAAGACCCCTTTGACAATGCTACTGTGTATTTTGGAAGTCAGTTTGTGCATAAAAGTACAGACAAAGGAACTACCTGGAATGTTATCTCTCCAGATTTAACTACCAATGACCCAAACAAGCAAAAGCAAGCGGAAAGCGGTGGACTAACCATGGATGCTACGGGTGCAGAAAACCACACCACCATATTGGTTATTGAACCTTCTCCACTTGAAAAAGACATGCTATGGGTAGGTACTGATGACGGAAACGTACAAATTACACAAAACGGCGGAGCCACTTGGACCGATGTTACAAAAAATATCAAAGGGCTACCACAAGGAAGTTGGATTGCACAAATTAAAGCGTCCAACAAGAACAAAGGGGAAGCCTTGTTAATTGCAAACGACTACAGAAGATTCAATTACACTCCCTATGCTTATAGAACTAAAAACTACGGAAAAAGCTGGACACGTATTGTTGACGCCAAAGATGTAAAAAGCTACACCTTGAGTATTGTAGAAGACATAGAAGAACCGAACCTACTCTTCCTTGGAACCGATGATGGTTTGTACATCTCTCTAAATGCAGGAGACACCTGGACAAAATGGACCAATGGTTTTCCAACAGTTTCCGTAAAGGACCTTGTAATTCAGCCAAGAGAGCATGATTTGGTTATTGGTACTTTTGGTAGAGCTGCATGGGTATTGGACGATATCAGACCTTTACGTGAGTTTGCAAAAAACAAAAATTTCACCACGAAATTAGCGCTTTTCGAGCCACCAACAGCCTACCAAGCGCAATACATACAACCTACAGGCAGCAGGTTTGGAGCAGACGCATTGTATCAAGGAGAAAATAGAAAACGTGGTGCTCCTATCCGATTTTACATCAACAAACCGCAAGAGAAGAAAACTGCCTCTAAAAAGAAAAATCATAAAAAAGACGCAGAGAAAAAAACCGTTGAGAAAAGTAAAACAACATGGGACTCTATACAATTGCAAATTTTTGATGGTACTCGCTTGATTAGAACCCTGAAAGAGAAAGCTCCAAAAGAAAACGGACTTCATACCATGCGATGGTATTTGACAGAAAAAGGCGTGTCTAGAGCCTCTAGAAGTACTCGTAAATCAAAAAGAGAACCTAGTGGAATTAGCGTGCTACCTGGAACATATA
This sequence comes from Polaribacter sp., assembly GCA_042091715.1. Taxonomy (GTDB): domain Bacteria; phylum Bacteroidota; class Bacteroidia; order Flavobacteriales; family Flavobacteriaceae; genus Polaribacter. Next base: position 88,505 of record JBELGW010000002.1, read on the forward strand.
GATTAAAAATGAGTTTTGGCGATGCGATTTCAGAACAAAATATAAAGGTTGCTTTTGATCCACGATTGAACTACTCTAAAGCGAACAGCACTGCTCGTTATAACATGGGTAAAGAATTAGAAGGACACATGAAAACAATTGCCGACGTTGTTAACCAACTAAAAGAAAGTAAAACTACAGCAAGTACGATGGCTAAGAACATGGCAAAAGCAGACAAAAAGAAATACAAAGCTGAGATCAAAGCTTCCAAAGAGATCAATAAAACGATTGAAAAATTAATCGGCAGATACCTAGGAACCATTGATAAAAGACAAGGCATCACCAGAAATCCTGAAGTTACAGTAAATCAGCGCCTAGGGGTTGCAAGACGATATGTACTATCTCGTTTTGGTGCCATTACTAAGACAGAAACTGAACTTCTAAAGAACTTCAAACAGGCGTTAAAAGAAGCATTGACTTCAACAAATAATTTCTTTGAAAAAGAATGGAAAGTCTATAAAGAACAGGTGGATTCAATTACAATTTCTGCTTTTAAAGAAGTCAAAAAATTCAATATAAATTAATATCTTTGGCTCTTAAATTTAAAAAAATCTCCTGCTCTTGCGGGAGATTTTAGTATATCTAAATCTTACATAATGAGAACTATTTTTTTACTGTCAGCACTCCTACTTTCAGCAGTAAGCATTGCACAAACAAATCCAGAAAACAAATTAGGAATGTGGTACGCCTACGGAGGATCGCATAAAATTTCTAATAAAGTAACGTTAAAGTCACAAGCACAATTTCGCTTTTTTGATATTGCAAGTGACCTACAACAACTCATGCTGCGTGCAGGTGCCAATTACAAATTTAACAATACACTAAGTGCAACATTTGGATACGCTTACTTTAACACAGATGCAACATTCGATGCCGATGGAGGAACCGCTAGTGAGCACAGACTGGTAGAAGACTTCAACATCAAACATACATTTTCAAAATTAGGAGTAGACCATCGCTTTCGACTTGAACATCGTTTTTTCTCGAACGATACAAGTCACTGGTTTCGCTATCAACTAGGATTCAACCACCCAATAACAGCGAAACTATCTGCCTATGTTTACGATGAGGTATTTCTTAATTTTAGCGGAGATACCTACTCTCAAAATTGGTTTGGAATTGGTGTCAAACGAAAAATTTCGGATCGTGTAAAACTTCAACTAGGATACCATGCTATTTCTCTAAATGGGGGTGCTAACTTTAACAGAATCATCGCTGGAATTTCAATTTCTACCGACCATCTAAAAAAGAAATAAATCCATTACCTTAGCGAAAAACAAGAATTTATGAGTATTTCAGAAATCAACAACGACATTCCTTTTTTTGCAGGAGACACCACTATTTTTGGCGTCTTATGTGTAATTCTAGCGTTGATATTTTACACCTATCAACAACCTGCCTTTAAGAAATTTTATAGTATTGTACCTGCGCTACTCTTATGTTACTTTGTACCATCCATCTTTAGCTCTCTAGGATTGATAGCAGACAAATGGATCGATGTTGATGCCACCATACAACACCTAAGTAGTTTGTATGGAAATCTAGAAGGCGTTAGCAATTTAAAAACACTAAAGGAGTACATCGCGGCAAACCAAATTGACGGATCTCAGTATGCCCAATTTGTTGGCGGTAGTAAGTTGTACTTTGTATCTACGCGATTTTTACTACCTGCTTCTCTTGTATTATTGACTATGAGCATTGATTTGAAAGGTGTTTTTAGATTAGGCTCAAAGGCATTGATTATGTTTTTAACCGCTACTTTGGGAGTGATGATCGGCGGACCCGTTGCCATTCTCTTCTTTACATATGTTTCACCAGATATTTTAGTGCAAGTAGAAGGAACTGAGCTTTGGAAAGGCTTGTCTACGGTTGCAGGTAGTTGGATTGGTGGAGGCGCCAATCAGCTAGCCATGAAAGAGCAATGGGAAGTGAGCGATAGCTTGTTTAGTATTATGGCAGTGGTAGATGTACTAGTAGCAGAGGTCTGGATGGCCTTCTTACTGATAGGTGTTGCAAAATCTGATAAAATTGATAAGTGGTTAAAGGCCGACAATTCTTCCATTACCAACCTTAAAAACAAAATGGAAAAATTTACCTCTGATACAGCGAGAATCCCAACGTTTACTGATCTAATGATTCTATTAGGAATTGCGTTTGGAGCTACATCTCTAAGTCATTTAGTTGGAGACAACTTCAGTGTATGGGTAAAAGAAAATGCCAGCTTCTTAGTCGATTTTGGTTTAGGATCTGCTTTCTTCTGGTTGATCATTACAGCAACTACTATTGGAATCATCCTATCGTTTACAAAAGTAAAATCTTATGAAGGTGCAGGTGCTTCAAAAATAGGAACCGTATTTATATACATCCTTGTTGCCTCTATAGGTATGAAGATGAACTTAAATGCCATTGTAGAAAACATTAGCTTATTTGCGATTGGTTTTGTTTGGATGATTTTTCATGTTGGATTGTTATTTTTAGTAGCAAAACTTATCAAAGCACCCTATTTTTTCTTGGCAGTAGGCTCGAAAGCAAACATTGGTGGTGCTGCATCTGCACCTGTTGTTGCTGGCGCATTTCATCCATCATTAGCTCCCGTTGGTGTATTGTTAGCCGTTTTAGGATATGCACTAGGAACCTATGCTGCCTTTGCTTGTGCACTTATGATGAAATGGGTCAGTTAAGCTTTTCTAAAAAATTATCACAATAAACCAATTGAAAAACGCATATTTGCAACCGTAAATTTATAGATTGAGACGTATGAAAAAATTATTTATTGCTAGCTTAGTATTAGTAATCGCCGCTTGTTCTTCACCAAAAAAGGAAGGAAACATGCTCATTAATGGTCAAATAAAAGGCCTTAAAAAAGGAAAATTGTATCTACAAAAAGTAGAAAATGATAGCATTCTAAAAACGATTGATTCTGCGATTGTAGTTGGTAATGACCAATTTACCTTAACAGCAAACATCGAAGAACCAGAAATGGTGTATCTTACATTTGATGGAAACACCACCAATAAATACATTACTTTTTTCGCGAACAAGGGAACTATCAATATTACAGACAACCTAGATACCTTTGGCGTGAACCCAACCATAACAGGATCTAAAGATCAAGATATTTTGAATGACTATGTTAAAATAGCACAGCGTTTTAACAATCAAAATTTAGACTTGATTCAAAAACGATTCGAAGCTCAAAAAGCCAATTCAAAAGAGGCCGTTGCGAAAATTGATAAACAACAAGAAAGTCTGTTAAGAAGACGCTATTTAGTGACTGTAAACTACGCCTTAAATCATAAAGACAGACATGTTGCTCCTTATTTAGCGCTGACGGAATTGATAAATGCGAACGTAAAATTATTAGATACCATTCACAACGCATTATCTCCAGAAGTTAAAAAATCGGCCTACGGTAAAAAATTAACCAAATTTATTGCCGATATAAAAACAGCAGAAACGAGCAAATAGGGTCATTTCTCAAATAAAAAAAGCCACTACACGTGTAGTGGCTTTTTTTATGGGTGATTTTTAATTTTTATTCTCCTATCTTTAAGCATCACTAAATCAAAACTATGATCACAAAACTAACAGTTCTTGCCATTTACGTAGGCATTCTATTTCTTATTGGAATTTTAGCATCTCGAAGAGTAAAAAGCATGAGTGATTTTTACCTTGGAGGAAAAAAAATGGGCTTCTGGGCAGTGGCGTTTTCAGCCAGAGCAACAGGCGAATCGGGTTGGCTATTGATTGGACTAACTGGAATGGGTGCTATTGCCGGTTATTCTGGCTATTGGGTGGTTGCTGGAGAATTGCTCGGAGTTTTTATTTCATGGCAATTTATGGCACAACGCTTTAAAAGGCGCTCAGACCAATACAAAGCCATTACCATACCCGATTACCTCGAAAGTCATTTCAAAACAAAAACAAACAACTTACGAATTATTTCTGCAGCCGTTTTAGTGGTATTTGTAATCATTTATGTAGCCTCACAAATGGATGTTACTGGAATTGCTTTTGAGTCTATGCTCGGCATCGACTACCGTATTGGTGTGCTCATTGGCTTTGCTATTGTACTGATTTATATTTTTATTGGAGGATTTGTAGCTGCTGTTTGGTCTGACATGTTTCAGGGGATACTCATGTTCTTCGGACTGGTTCTACTCCCTGTGGTTGTTTGGTTTTCAATGGATCATGGAGCCGGAATTACAGAAGGATTGAATGCCATTGACCCAACGTTAACGCAAGTCATGGGAAGAAGTAATGATGGTTGGATGAATGCATTTACCATACTCGGATTCTCTATGATTGGACTCGGATTCTTGGGATCACCTCAAGTATATGTTCGATTCATGTCTATTAAAAACGAACAAGAAATTATCAAAGGAAAATGGGTGGCGTTGCTGTTTACTTTGCTAACAGACGCTGCCGCTGTTACTATTGGGATTCTTGCCAGGATCTATTTTACATCAGAAGGGCAAGACCCTGAAAGCATTCTAGGAACAGGCGGAGAAGATGTTTTGAGTATGATTACCAATGAATTTCTGCCTACAATTCTCGTAGCCATATTTATTGCCATTGTACTTTCCGCAATCATGTCTACCATAGATTCCCTGTTAATTCTTGCCTCTAGTGCCATTACGCGCGATTTTTATCAGAAAATATTTAGACCCGATGTAAAAGATGAAGACCTTACAAAACTATCAAGAATTGTGACCGTCATGATGGCAATGATTGCCTTAGGAATTGCAGTCATACTCTACAATCTATATCCTGACCGACAAATATTTTGGATCATGATCTTTGGATGGTCTGGCATTGCAGCGACCTTCTGTCCTGTGATTATCCTTTCTCTTTTCTGGAAAGGATACACCGAAAAAGGAGCCATTGCCTCAATGATTACTGGATTTGTCTCTGTCATTATATGCAAGTTTGTGCTCTCGAACTTAGAGAGCGTCGGTCCGTACTTTGTTGAGCTGGATGTACTAGCACCCTCTTTTGCCATGGCCATGTTCATAGGAGCTATTGTGTCAAGAATAGATACAAAAGTGAGCACCTAAAAAAGCAACTCCTCTTTTCATATCTTTTGTAACCTGTTTTTCGTTATCTTTAAGGAGAACAGAAGTGAAATAACATGAAAATTCAGTTTAGAGAAAAACAAAAATTTACCCAATGGTGGTTTTGGGGAATATTCATTGTACCTGCCGCTATTGCCATATATGCTTGTATTACGCAGCTTTTCTTTGACATTCCATTTGGCAACAAACCAATGTCCAATACACAAATACTCACACTTATAATTTGCAGTTTTGGGTGTCTTTATTTTAATTGGTACATGACACTGATTACAGAAATCAATGACTTCGGCATTCAGATGCACTTTGTTCCTTTTGTCAAGAAAACCATCGCATGGAATCAAGTAGCATCTCTGAAAATTGTGAATTACGGCTTTGTAGGCTACGGAATTCGTATGGGAAGTCCTCACGGAACCGTTTATAACATAAAAGGTAACATGGGACTTGCACTTGTTTTGAAAGATGGCACAAAATTTGTAATTGGTACACAACAGCCCGAGGCATTGCAACGTAAACTTGAGAATATCAATCGTACTATTTACAATGCTACCCAATAAAAAAATATGCTATTTGAAAAAGATATTTTAGTAAATAATTTTCAAATGATAACGATATGAAAGTAGCTTTTAAGGCATGGATCGTTGCAATAGGTATTGCATTTACTTCTTGCAGCAACAATGACAACGCATTACCAAAACCAATTAGTAATTCGACCAATAAAATAATGCCACTAGGTGCCTCTAGAGTTGAAGGAAATAGACCTGAATACGAAAGTTTCCGATATGAGTTGTGGAAAGATTTAGTAGAAAATGACTGGACTTTTGACTTTATCGGAACACAATCTGATGATGCTTCGTATCCTTCATTTAATAGTCTCAGCTTCGATAAGGATCATGAAGGTCGAGGCGGGTGGACTTCTGGACAAATTTTAAACAATATAAATACCTGGCTAGCAGAAACGGGAGCACCAGACATTGTATTGTTCAGCTCACCCGGAGGCAATGACGCCTTACAGAACTTGCCCTATGACCAAGCAATATTGAACATCAAAGGAATTATTAGTGCTTTGCAGGACGTCAATCCCAACATCACCATTGTCATTGAGCAGTTAGCCCCTGCGAGATCTGATGCTATGACCACTGAATTAACAACCTACTTCAATCAATTAAAGCAAGACATTTTGAATGTTGCGTCAGAATACACAACTTCCTCTTCAGAAATTCTTGTTGAAGATATGTATACAGGTTTTACAGATAGTTTGTTTGCTGATGACGTGCACTACAATGAAGCAGGAGCTGAATTCATAGCGAGCCGCTATTATAGTGTGCTACAAAATGTGTTGCAAGACTGAATCATGTAGGGCTTTCAACTTTTGATTTCTATGTCGGGCTGATGCACTGTATCCACCCGTCAAAATATGCTATATATGATGAACCGGATTGTACCTCCCCACTCACAGTCAACCTTTATTGTTCCCCCTATTAAGCTCCGTTAAAAACTAAAAAAAACTATAAATACAAGCCTATTAAAATCGATTATCTCCGTCTAGCAAGTCTCCAATACCTCCCAAGACACTGCCTTCTCCTCTACCACCCTTGCCGGTTTGTGGAGCCATCGCCAATATCCTTCCTGCCAATCGACTAAAAGGTAGTGATTGTATGTATACAGTTCCTGGTCCCTGTAATTTCGCAAAGAATAAACCTTCTCCCCCAAAAATAGAGTTTTTAATACCCCCTACAAATTCAACATCATACTGTACCTCTTGGGTAAAACCAACAAGACAACCCGTGTCTACGCGTAAAATTTCTCCTGGCTGTAATACTTTCTTCGACATCGTTCCGCCGGCATGCACAAAGCCCATTCCGTCTCCTTCCATTTTTTGCATGATAAACCCTTCGCCACCAAACAAGCCGCGACCTATTTTTCTGGAAAACTCAATTCCGATAGAGACTCCTTTTGCTGCACATAAAAATGCATCTTTCTGACAAATGAATTTACCCCCAATCTCAGAGAGGTCAATCGGTATAATTTTCCCAGGATATGGCGATGCAAACGATACTTGCTTTTTTCCATAACCACTGTTCGTAAAAACAGTCATGAATAGGCTCTCACCTGTTAATAGTCGTTTCCCTGCAGAAAACAACTTTCCTAAAATCCCACTATCTTGATTGGTACCATCACCAAAAATGGTATTCATGCTGATGCCATCATGCATCATCATAAAACTTCCACTTTCCGCAACTACACTTTCTTGTGGATCTAATTCAATTTCAACATACTGCATCTCTTCTCCAAAGATGGTATAGTCTATTTCATGTGCGTTCATATGATATCTTGTTTATGTTAATAAGAAGCAATTCTTTAACAATTGTTACATAAAAAATAAAATTTCAGGGCAAACCAAAGCAATGCCTAAAGAAAAGACAGGCGCTCTATTCAAGAAAAGAAATTTATTTTGCTTTGATACTCCATTCATAGACAAACTCAGAAACAACATCTCCATGAGCATCAATTCCCTTGGTCTTAGAATACAGCACCTGCCCCTCACCGCTTGCAACAGACTTCTCAATTGCTTCTCTAATTAGAGGACCATCGGCACATTCAAAAACAATAGTACCTGTCGCCTTTTTCGTAAATCGACCTTCTTGATGCGTCACCAACATTGATATGTCTCTCTTTGCTCTTTTGATTTCTTGCATCACTAAAATACCACTGGCAAATTCAGAGGCCATTCCTTGCACTGCCCAATACAACGATTTAAAAGGATTTTGATTGATCCAACGATGTGAAACGCTCACAACGGCACGTTTCTCTGAAATTGAACGCACCCGAACACCACAAAAATAGGCAGATGGCAATTTAAAGAGCATAAATAAGTTCACTTTTCGAGGGGTAATTTTCATTATAATAAGCTATTAAGTGTTTCTGAAAAAAGAAAATGTTAAAATCAAAAAACCAACCATAGATTTTAAAATCAGTTCAAATCCCTTTATACAAAGGCAATGTAAGCATAAAAAACACAGTATCAAAGGAAAGTAAAATGTTAAATTTTTAAAATATACAGTACTTTGTTTTGCATAGTACCTTTTTTTATACATATATTTGCATAGTCAAGTAGTATATAAAAATTTAATTATGACTAGAAATAACGAAAATACCAATGCTTTTTTAATACATATCTCTTCATTTTCGGGATATATCATTCCGTTCGGGAGCATCATCGTTCCTATTATATTATGGCAAACACTAAAAGATCGCAGTCGATTTTTAGATGCACAGGGCAAAGAAGCTGTGAATTTCAATATCAGTTACGGCTTGTATATTTTTATTTTAGGACTCTCCATCATTCCAAGTGTATTTGGTTCTTTATTCAATCAGTTGCGCTACAATGACAGCAACTTCCATTTTAATTTTGGTGACAGCAATCTTTTCTTTGGCTTTTTTAGTATTGCCACTGTAATAAGCATCGTGGGAATTCTAAAAATTGCGCTCGTGATTATTGCTTCCATCAAAGCGAAAGATGGTGAAAATTACACCTATCCATTGACGATAAAATTTATTAAATAACAGCTATAAAACTCTTTAAATGAAGATTGAAAATACAAAAGCGCAAATGCGAAAAGGAGTTTTAGAATTCTGCATCTTATCCATCTTAAAGAAGGGTGATGCATACACCTCTGAAATTCTAGAGACACTAAAAAGTGCGGAAATGATTGTGGTAGAAGGCACCATTTACCCATTGTTAACACGGCTAAAAAATGCAGGGCTGTTAACCTATCGCTGGGAAGAATCTACCTCTGGCCCACCGAGAAAGTATTATGTATTAACAGAAAACGGAACCATGTTCTCGAAAGAATTAGAAAAAACCTGGGGAAACCTAGTAAGTGCAGTAAACCAAATAACCAGTAAAAAATAGTAACATGAATAAGACAATAAACATAAATTTAGGTGGATTCTTTTTCCATATAGATGAAATTGCTTTTCAGAAATTAAAAAGATATTTAGATGCCATTGCTAGATCTTTAAGTGATGACCCGCAGGGAAAAAACGAAATCATATCGGATATAGAAGCACGCATTAGCGAATTGCTATCAGAAAAGATTACAGATGCGCGTCAGGTTGTCAACGAAGGAGATATTGCAGAAATCATAAAAATAATGGGAGAGCCGGAAGATTATGCTGAGGCTGAAGAAGGCTATGCAAATGAAAGTTATTCCTACCAAAGAAGCTCCAAAGGCAACAGTAAAAAGCTGTTTAGAGATGGTGATGATAAGTTTTTAGGAGGGGTCGCTTCTGGAATTGCACATTACTTTGATGTGGATACTGTTTGGATTCGTTTGGCATTTATTTTGTTCGCTTTTTCTGGATTTAGTATCATTACCTACATCATTCTTTGGATCGTGATACCAGAAGCAGCAACCACTGCAGAAAAATTACAGATGGAAGGGGAAGCTGTGAATATTGATAATATTGAAAAAAAAATTCGTGAGGAATTTAGCAACGTCTCTCAAACAATCAAAAATAGTGCAACAGAAGTTTCAAAAAAAATAAAAGAGGGCGCTACTGATGTCTCTCAAAAAGTAAATGAAGGTTTAAAAAAAGGGAGCAAAAAGACAACTTCAGGATTACAGGATTTTTTAGACACTTTAGGCACAATACTACTCACCATTTTTAAAATACTTGGAAAGTGTATTGGAGTGATTCTAATGTTTGTTGCCGCAATCACATTAATTTTCATCGTAATATCTGCGTTTTCTTTGGGTAGTTTAGAAATTATTGGATTAGAAAACAATATCCTACTTCCAACAAACTTCTACGATTCAATGCTACCACATTGGCTGCTGATCATAGCGGGGCTATTCCTGGTGGGTATCCCTTTCTTAATTCTCTTTATACTGGGACTGCGCATCTTATCGAATAACGTAAAGCAATTCAGTAAGCCTACCTCTCTAACCTTATTAGGTATTTGGCTTGCCGCACTCTTGCTTGTTATCTTTTCAGCAATCGAGTTTGCTACAACAAAAGCTTCCTACGGACATCACTTAGAAAGCAAAAAATTGCCTTTTGTGGCGAAAGATACCATTCATTTAAAAATGGTCACCAACCATGACTTCGAGTATAGCAATAGGTATGGAGGAAGAAATACGAAGAAGATATTTTATAAGGGAGAAATCAAGAAAACTTACTCAAATGAACTGTATGTGAATGTGAAACAAAGTGAAACGGATAGCGCCTTTCTTCAAATTAGAAAAAATTCTGAGGGCAAGTCCCTTATCAAAGCCATGAAAACCGCAAGTGAAATTGATTATACTTTCGATATTGTAAATAATGAACTTCAATTGAATACTCATTTCTTAAGTGATTACAGAAATTGGCATAAAGACGAGGAAATCTACATAACCTTATTCATTCCCAACGATGTAACCGTCTATTTTGACAAAAACACCAAAGAGTATTTGAACAGCGTTCAAACCACAGACAATACCTACAGGAGAGATATGGTCAAAAATTTCTACACCATGACAGATGAAGGATTGGAAAATAACACTGAACAATAACACGATCAAAAACCTATAAAAAAATGAAAAAAGGATTCGTAAAAAAAACAGTAAAAATACTAATAGGCATCTTAATAACCCTTGTTCTTCTTATGGCTTTTACTGGGAATGAAATACAGAACTCAAAAGAGGTCCAAGGAGAATTTACACAAAAAAAGGAACTAAATTTCTCTTCCAATGATACCCTCCATTTAAAGGTTGTTCAGAATCATGATTTGACCAATGGATTTAGTTTCACGAACAGCAAAGAGAAGCGCACTGTCATCTTTACAGGAGGAAAAAAGCTCTTTTCACCTCGAGTTTCACTAAACATTCTGCCGAGTAAAACCACTAAAGCGTATCTGATAGCGAAAAAGACCTCTGAAGGAAACAGCAAAGAGAATGCGATTGAAAGTGCACAAAAAATTGGATATGATTTTTCAATTTCAGACAAGGAAATCGTCTTCAACCAATACTTTACATCGAATGCTTTTGATGCGTTTAAAAATGAACAAGTGCAATTAACACTCTGCATCCCACCGAATGTTACGCTGCTCTTTGACGACTCCACCTCCGCAATCATTAAAAGCATACCTCACACAAACAATTCAATTAAAGAAAAAAATATACAACCATGACGAGCAATGGACTAAAACTAAGAAAACCTAAAACAGCAGTTAATCTGTAAAACGATTCATCTCAATAAATCAACAATTCAGCACATCTTAATATGCGTTCAATAACATTTATAAGACATTTGAACTTTAAAACGAACTTATGAAAACACAAATAACCAAAGTATCGACCCTATTATTCATGGCAATTACCCTCTCATCGTGTATGATCGATGGTATTAGCTCTATCAATGGCAAAGGAACAGTTGTCACAGAAACTAGAAACATTCAAGAAGACTTTAACAAGGTAAAAATAGGCCAGGGAATTGAATTGTATATTTCACAAGAGGCAAATTCATCACTGGTAGTAAAAGCAGATGAGAATTTACAGCGTATCATTCGCACCGAAGTAAAGAATGGTGTTTTAGTCATCTCATCCAAAAAAAATATCAGAAGAGCTAAAGCAAAGCGTGTTTACTTAGCTATGGACAACATTACCGACATTGATGCTAGCAGCGGAAGTAGCGTTGTTTCTGAAGGAATGCTCAGAAGCACTGTTTTTAGTTTGAGTACAAGTAGTGGTGCTCGTGCGAAAGTTGAGATAGATGCAGAAACAGTAACAACCAGCTCTTCCAGTGGTGCAACCATAAGAATCCAAGGAAAAGCAACCTATCATACGGCAAAAGCATCGAGTGGAGCCTTTATTAAATCCTTTGATTTAAAAAGTAAAAATGTGACTGCAAAAGCTAGTAGTGGAGCAAACATAGACGTATATGCTGCAGATCGTCTTGAGGCAAAAGCATCAAGTGGAGGCGATATTGATTTCAAGGGAAACCCTAGAAATATTAGCAAGCGAAAATCTTCTGGAGGTAGCATTTCATCTTATTAATGAGATTCCTAAAAAATCACAGCCATGATTAAGTTCCTATTATACATCGTTTCCTTAGTAACCAGTTGTTTCAGTATTGCTCCGACCAATGAGATTCCGAAATACGAACCAACAGATATACAGCTGCACAATACGATTGCAAAAATGGATGCCACCTACTTTGATGCATACAATACCTGTGATATGAAAACGCAAGCCAATATATATGCTGAAGAGATTGAGTTCTTTCACGACAAAGGAGGATTAGCCACCAATAAAGAAGACCTGCTTGTTTCTTTAAAAGAGAACATCTGTGGAAAAGTGACAAGAACTTTAATCAAAGGAAGCATCGAAGTATATCCCATACCAAACTATGGAGCTGTTCAAATTGGCTATCATCGCTTTTTGAACAAAGAGGAGCCCAATGCCCCTGCTGTGCCTAGCAAGTTTATTGTTGTTTGGAAAAGCACAAACAGTTCTTGGAAAATCACAAAAGTTATTAGTCTGCATGCAGACGCTTAAGAAAATATAGGTAAGTCTCTTCAAACTTACCGATACTACTAATACTTGGTTTTATTAGTTTACTCACAAAAGTCATATCATTAGGTTGATATGGCTTTTGTTTTTTAAAAGCATACAAAAATAAAGCTCGCAATAACATTGAGACCTCCAAACACTTCTCATGTTTTAAAATTAAAAATACAAGACAATTCTCTGGTAATATGTACCTTTGAAAATAGTGTTAAAATCAATATTCGTAGCTATGCAGAAAGTTATCATCTTATTTACTATTCTTGTCATGAGCCAAATGAACTCGTTCTATGCACAAGAGCAAAAGTTACCCAGAGGCTTTGTATATCTTAGAAAAAAAGTACCTTCCATACAATCAGAATTAAGATATCTTTCCAGCAATAATTTTATAGGGAGACCAATTGATGGCTACCAAGGGAACAAGGTCATTATCTCAAAGCCTACTGCATATGCACTCCAGAAAATACAACAAGAACTTGCTACAAAACACCTGGGCTTAAAAATTTTTGATGCCTACAGACCACAGCAAGCTGTAAATCATTTTGTACGTTGGGCAGGCATATTGAATGATACTTTAATGAAGGCACGCTATTACCCGGAAGTGGCCAAATCAGCGCTCTTTAAAAAAGGATATATCGCCTCAAAATCAAGCCATACAAGAGGAAGCACTATTGATCTAACCCTTGTAGATTTGAGAACTGGAAAAGAATTAGACATGGGAAGTCCGTATGATTTTTTTGGAATTCAATCACACCCATACTACCCAAATCTGACAAAAAAACAACAACGTAATAGAATGCTGTTAAGAGCTGTAATGCTTTCTTATGGCTTTGCTCCTTATGAAAATGAATGGTGGCATTTTACCCTAAAAGAAGAACCTTTTCCTAGTACCTATTTCAACTTCCCTGTCCAATAAGGGAATTTAACAAAATCTAAACGCAACTTACAGATTTGGAATAGTATATTTGCAAACAACAAGTTACCGTATGTTTCCTATGAATTTTAAAAAAAGTACACTTTGCACCTTTGGATTTATATTTATAGCAATGCTCTGTGCAAATGCTCAGGAAGACACCAAGGATAAAAACAAATCGATTAAGGTCAACGCAAAAAAAACAACAACGTTTTCAGTAAACTCCTTAGACGTCAATGCTAGCAATGGGTTTAAGAATGCATACAAGAGTACCCAAGCACGTTATAAAAAAAATGCTGCTGACAGAGCTCTTGAGCAAAAAGGCATTATCACGCCTAAAATGCTCAATAAACAACGGTTTGACAAAAATTTAGAAAAGCACAACTTAAAAATACCAATGATTGATCGAGACTTAGGCGCATTTAAAACCAAGTCTGCATTCGTTCATGTGCTCAGTTCAGATTTTGGCGAAATTGATGGGGATATGGTTTCTATTTATAAAAATGGTAAGATCATTGTTGACAACTATACGTTAACAAGAAATAGTAGAACTTTTAAAATACCACTCACAAAAGGCTTCAACAGAATAGAGATAATTGCCACAGATGAGGGAGAATATCGTCCAAACACAGCACATTTTATACTTTTTGACGATCTAAAGCAAACCTTTATTTCAGATTTATGGCAATTGGCAAAAGGAGCTAAAGTGTATGCCATGATCATCAGAGAATAATCTTCGCCCTGTTCTTATTTAAGATATATTACTTTTTACAAAAAACCTTTTTATTAGATATAAAAAACAACTATTTTTGCGTTTCGCAGTCGTTTTAAACGCAAGCAACACATAATTTAACAACATCAAGTAATGAAGAAAATCACCAAAGAAACTTATATCAATTGGTATAAAGACATGCTATTCTGGAGAAAGTTTGAAGACAAATTAGCAGCAGTTTATATCCAACAAAAAGTAAGAGGTTTTTTACACTTATATAACGGACAAGAAGCCGTACTCGCAGGTTCATTGCACGCAATGGAATTGGGTAAGGACAAAATGATTACTGCCTACCGTAATCACGTTCAACCCATTGGAATGGGTGTTGACCCAAAGGCTGTAATGGCTGAATTGTATGGGAAAGTTACAGGTACTTCTCATGGTATGGGAGGCTCTATGCATATCTTTTCTAAAGAAAAAGGTTTTTATGGTGGTCACGGTATTGTTGGTGGTCAAATTCCTCTAGGTGCAGGAATTGCATTTGGAGATAAATATGCTGGCAACGATGGTGTAACACTCACTTATTTTGGAGATGGAGCTGCAAGACAAGGTTCTTTGCACGAAACCTTCAACATGGCAATGTTATGGAAATTACCTGTTGTATTTATTGTTGAAAATAATGGATATGCCATGGGTACTTCTGTAGAAAGAACAGCCAACCATACAGACATTTGGAAACTTGGGTTGGGATATGAAATGCCATGTGGACCCGTAGACGGAATGAACCCTGTTAAAGTAGCTGAAGCTGTGGATGAGGCAATTCAAAGGGCTCGTAGAGGAGATGGACCAACATTCTTAGAGATGAAAACCTACCGATATAGAGGACATTCCATGTCTGATGCGCAGCACTACAGAACAAAGGATGAAGTTGAAGAGTACAAAAAGATAGATCCTATTACGCAAGTACTCGACATCATTAAGGAAAAAAACTACGCTACTGAAGCTGAAATAGAAAGCATCAATAAAGAGGTAAAAGAGATGGTGAAAGAATGTGAGCAATTCGCTGAAGACTCTGCATTCCCTCCGGTGAGTCAATTACACGATGTAGTATACGAACAAGAAGATTACCCTTTTATCAAATAGATTATGGCAATAGTAGTAAACATGCCGCGTTTAAGCGACACAATGGAAGAAGGAGTTGTTGCAAAATGGCTCATAAATATTGGAGACTCAATTGAAGAAGGTGATATTTTAGCCGAAATTGAAACGGATAAAGCCACCATGGAATTTGAATCTTTTAACGAAGGTACTTTGTTGCACATTGGGGTTCAAGAAGGAGAAAGTGCTCCTGTTGATTCACTTTTAGCCATTATTGGTGGAAAAGGAGAAGATATTACTGCTTTGTTGAATGGTGAAGAAAGTACTACTTCAGCAACGAGTAGTGCTGATCAAGTTGAAGCTCCAACAGAGCAAGCAACGGCAGTAGATCCGGTAACCCTTCCAGAAGGCGCATTGGTAATTACTATGCCCCGTTTGAGCGATACCATGACCGACGGTACGGTTGCATCCTGGTTAAAGAGTGTTGGCGATACTGTTGAAGAGGGAGACATTTTAGCCGAGATTGAAACCGACAAAGCAACCATGGAGTTTGAATCTTTTAACGAAGGTACTTTATTGTATGTTGGAGTTCAAGAAGGTGAAAGTGCTCCAGTAGACTCATTACTAGCCATCATTGGAAAGCCAGGAACAGATGTTACTGCTTTGGTTGAAGCTCAAAAGGCAGGAACCTTAACCACCGCAACTGAACCAACAGCAGAAACAAAACAAGAAGCTACAGCAGCTTCAAAAACTACTGGAGAAACAACAAGTGCTATTGCAACTGAAAAATCAGTTACCACTAGTACCGGCAGAATTCTAGCATCTCCATTGGCTAAGAAAATTGCCAAAGACAAAGGAATCAATTTAGCCGATTTAAAAGGATCTGGAGAAAATGGACGCATCATTAAAAAAGATGTAGAAAACTATACTCCAGCCGAAAAAGCAGCACCTACTCCTGTTGCATCTAGCGCTCCAACTGCGGTGACAAACTTTGCAATTGCAGGAGAAGAAAGCACTGCTGAAGTCAAAAACTCACAAATGCGTAAAGCAATTGCGAAGGCATTAGGAACTTCTAAATTCTCTGCTCCACATTTCTATTTAAATATCGAAGTGGATATGGAAAATGCCATGGCTTCTCGTAAAATGATCAATGCCATACCAGATACCAAAGTATCTTTTAATGATATGGTTGTAAAAGCCTGTGCGATGGCCTTAAAAAAGCATCCACAAGTAAACACGAGCTGGACAGACAATACTACCTTATTTCACAGTCATATCAACGTAGGAGTTGCCGTAGCTGTGGATGAAGGATTGGTTGTACCTGTTGTAAAACATACAGATGCATTGAGCCTTACTCAAATTGGTGCTTCAGTAAAAGACTTAGCAGGTAAAGCAAGAAATAAGAAAATTTCACCTGCAGAAATGCAAGGAAGTACCTTTACCGTATCTAACTTAGGAATGTTTGGTATCGAAAGTTTTACTTCGATTATCAATCAGCCAAACTCAGCCATTTTATCAGTGGGTGCTATTGTAGAAAAGCCCGTTGTTAAAAACAGTCAAATTGTTGTGGGTAACACCATGAAATTGACCTTGGCATGTGACCACAGAACTGTTGATGGTGCTGTAGGAGCACAATTTTTACAAACCTTAAAAACCTACTTAGAAAATCCAGTTACGATGTTAGCGTAGCTATTTCTTTATAATATTCAAAAGTCCGGGTGTATGCTCGGACTTTTTTTATGGTAAAAATATCACCCAAAAACCATCGAACTAAGCAGCAAAGGGAACAAAAAACAAAAGAACTCAAACATTTTCCTGTGCGAAAATACATTCTTGAAATACAAAACAACCAGAGAAGTGAACTTCTCTGGTTTCAATTAATTTTATAGGTAAATTTCAACCTATTTTAGGCGGACTCACCTTGTAAAGCTCTTATTGCTTTGTCATTGTAATAGTTGTTTTAATAGTCATTTTCTGACCTTGAGCAGTCATGTCCATAGCAACATTTGAGGTTGATGGAACCCCTGAATTTCTATCTACATTGATCTTTCCGGTTATGCTACCTTCAGCCATGCCCCCAACTTTACCAGAAACATCCAATACCACTACTTCTTTGGTAATTGAGGCTACTTTATAGATAAAATCCATAGTCATTCCTTTATCCGATTTAGACATGGTCCAAGTATCACCTACTCGTACCGCTTCTTTTGGATACACAACTCCACTAGATTGCTTCGCTAAATCTGCAGTACCAGGTACGTCTGGTTCTACCGTTGTTTCAGAAACTTCACCAAGATTATTCCCCTTCATAGAGATGACTGCTTGTAACATCGGTGCCATTTGTGATTGCATCATTTTTCCCGATGCATCCAACTCATCGTCACTTTTAGAAGAGTCATAGCTCACGTTCTGTCCTCCTTGACTCATATCCATAGCCATAGAAGTAATTTTCATTGTGCTTTCATAGGTATCCCCAGAAACACTTGTAATGGTCTGTTTCATTTTCATCCCCATATCCATAGACATCATAGGCCCCATATCTTGTGCTAGCTGTAGATCCATAATATAGGTATCTCCACTTGCGTAATTCAATCTTAGCAATGCAGATTCTTGGGCCGTAGCGGTCATAGTAAACGCTACCACTAAAAAAGTAAATAATTTTTTCATTTGTTTTTTCTGTTAAGTTATGGGCTAAAGATAGCATTCTAAAGCAGAACTACTCCGAAATAATGTGAAAAGATTACTCCATTATTTTTTCCCAAGCAGCTCAATGATTTTTTGAGCCACTGCTTGAGCAGAAATATAATTTTGTCCTGTAACCAACCTACCATCAACCTCTACATGTATCGAATTTCTCTCCGAAAACACAAAGACACCACCCCGTTCTTCGATTGTTTTTTTAATTAGAAAAGGAAATGTATTAAAATGTGGCTTGGCTGTGTTTTCATAATCTTCAGGGTACCCATTGACCCTTTTCCCTTTTACCAAATAGTCTCCATTTGATGTTTTCAAATTAACTAGACCTGCCGTACCATGACAAACAGCGGAGATAATCCCATCATTTTTCTCATAAATTTCCATGGCAATGGATTGCATCTCATTATTCACTGGCACGTCAAACATGGCACTACCACCTCCCACATAATACACAGCTTTATAGGCACTAGCCAGGATCTCTGAAGGCTTCTTAGTGTGTTGTAATGCATGCATAAACACAGGATCATAGACATACTGTTTGCTCAAAGTATCAGATGTATTGATATAGGCTAGTGACACCGCACCTCCCTTTGGACTCACAAAGTCAACTGCATATCCTGCTTTCACAAATTCGTCATAAGCATTTACAATCTCCGAAAAACTATTTCCAGTTCCATAGGTAGAACCTTCATAAAAATGAGTATTTGAAACAAAAAAGACAACACGTTGTCCTAGCTGATTCGTTTTCGATGCACTCGCCGTTTTGCTAATAATTTTCCATTCATTATTCCTTTTAGCCAATAATAACAAATCAATATATCTTATGTATCTGACATGTCTTGAAGCCATGAGTATCTCAAGCTGTGCACTAGCAACATCACCTTGAACGTTCACAGAAAGAATTCGTCCAATCCTTCCATTGAATTTTCCTTTTGGATTATTTTTAAACCAACCCGCATAGATGTCTGGCGTAATGGACTGCAATTGATTATTGCTTCCTTTCAAATATAGGGTAGCGTCTTCCGAGAAAGCATCTTTTAATTTTGATATATCATTACACGAACTCCCTTGCAGATACTTATTTAATGTGTTTACTACTTGGTTTCTGCTAGATTGCGCATTGATTACTTGCATGCAAATAAAGAGCATTGCGGCACTAATTTTTTTCATGTAACTCTTGTTTTTAAATTTCAAACAAAAGTGAAAAAAAGAAGATGAATTCTTCATTAAAACCTCCAACACAGCTGTCCGAAATTATAATATTGGCGTAATTTCATCTCTTATTTACCGTGTTTCTTATACTGCGCGGGGGTTATTCCTGATACTTTTTTAAACGTTGCATAAAAAGTAGATTTAGAGGAAAATCCAACTTCATAGCCAATTCCCTCCAATGTCAATTCATGTCTCGTATGTAATAAGTCTTTTGCCGCTTCAACCCTGTACTCATTCACAAAACTCGCAAAACTCTTTCTAAGGTTATCATTGAGTAATTGAGATAATTGATGTGGTGTAACATTCATCTTCATAGCGACATCGGGTAACTTCAATTTAGGATTGGCAAATAATTTTTGATCCACCATTAGAACATCAAGTTTTTGCTTCATCTTCTGTACTGCTGTGGTTTCAATTTTTCTTGCCCCATACTTCTCTGGAAGATCCTCAAAAATACCAGCTCTATTTTTCTTCGATATTAGAAAGAATATTAAAAGATACATTACAAAAGAAAAGAGCAACGCTCCGAGAATATAGAATTGAAACTTACCCACCAAATACCCTAAGTAAATAAGAACATTCGACAAAAAAACAATGACTAACCACAGTTCAGAAGTTGCACAAGCACTGCGGTCTTTCCAGTATTTCTTTAGTAGTCTTTGAATCAATAATGCCGCGAGTACAATGTATACTCCCCAAGCCAGATAAATGAAATCAATAAAATAATCACTCCAAAAAACGGGATACTTTTCATAAGGAATCCAGAGACCAACACCAACAATAAAAAGCAATAGTGCACCCACATGTACTTTCCAGAGTAAAGGGATACTTTCTTTTTTATACAATGATGCTTTCAGGTAATAATACAACATTACGCCAATCATAAAACATGCCGATAAGCCTATTTGCAGGTAGAAAAGCACATGGAGTTCATTAAAAATTAAATAAACGGACTTTCCTATTCGAATACTCAGCATCAACAGCAGTAGCCCTAAAAAATAATTGGGTATCCTTTTTTTTTGATTCAGGCAGAGCAAATACATACTCACCAAAAAACCATTGAACACTCCTAATGCACTGAAGAAAAACAACAATTGACTTTTCAACTTTCTCCTTTTTTAAATGATGTGTAAAATACTAAAAAAGCGCCAGACATATATCTAGCGCTTGTGTTCATTGTACTATAATTTTTTTTGACTAGAAATCTTGCTGTAGATCCCAAGATTCAAGTGTTTCCTTTAAGGTTTTTATAAACATGCCTCCCAGAGCACCATTCACCACACGATGGTCATACGAATGAGAAACAAACATTTTTTGACGGATACCAATAAAGTCACCATCTGGCGTTTCTATCACTGCAGGCACTTTTCTAATTGCTCCCAACGCAAGAATTGCTACTTGTGGCTGATTGATAATCGGGGTTCCCATCACGGAACCAAAACTACCTACATTGGTTACCGTATACGTTCCTCCTTGAATGTCATCTGGTTTTAATTGATTGCCTCTTGCTCTTACTGCCAAGTCATTCACTGCCCTGGTCATCCCTACCAAATTTAATTGATCTGCATTCTTAATCACAGGAACAATCAAATTTCCATCAGGCAAGGCTGCTGCCATTCCTAAATTGATATGTTTTTTCTTGATGATGGTATCGCCATTGACTGCAATATTTATCAAAGGATATTTTTTAATGGTGGCTGCAATGGCATGCATCAAGATCGGTGTGAATGTTAATTTCTCACCTTCCCTTTTTAAGAAAGCGTCTTTTACCTTCGCTCTCCACTTTACAATATTAGTTACGTCAATCTCTATAAACGATTGCACATGTGCAGAGGTCTGCACAGAATCAACCATATGCTTCGCCACTAATTTACCCATCCTGCTCATTTCTATCACCTCATCTTCGCCATTTACAGATACAGGCACTGCCTTTGGAGCTGTTTTGGTTTCTTGTGGTTTTGCAATCACCTTAGGCTGCTCAACAACTTTTGGAGCTGCACCACGCCCATTGATGTAGGCTAAAATATCATTCTTTGTAACTCTACCTTCTTTTCCTGACCCAGAAATAGCTTCTAATTCTGACATTGAAACCCCTTCTTTCTGTGCAATATTTCTCACCAATGGTGAATAAAATTTACCACTTTCAGAGTTTTTTAGAATCGGAGCACCTATTGTGTCTATTGCTTGTGCTACTTCTTTCTCTATAGCAACAACCTCCTCAGGAGCAGTTACTTTTTCTGTTTCTACAACAACTGCATCACCTCCTTCGGTTTCGATGATTGCAATTGTTGCGCCCACCGCTACCACTTCATCCTTCTCAAAAAGAATTTCTGCGAGGGTTCCTTCCACTTCACTGGGAACTTCCGAATCTACCTTATCAGTTGCAATTTCTACAATGGCTTCATCCATTTCAATGGGATCTCCTACTTCTTTTAACCAAGATGTAATCGTTGCTTCAGCAACACTTTCTCCCATTTTAGGTAATTTCAATTCGAATCTAGCCATTATATATGTGTTTTGTGGACTGCGAAAGTACTAAAAAATGCGTGAATTTTCAATGTTTTTTTACAGGAAGAATGCAGCAGCGCTTTTTTGTAATTATACAATGCGCAGCCAACACTTTAAAAACGATGTAAAAATTACGAAATACTCACTTAAAACAACATTTCAATACATTATCCACAAAGTGTTTTTAAGTCAGCTTTTCAATCTTCTTCATAATCTCATCGGCTTCTGCTATCTTTTTATCAGAAGCTGATCTATTTGATTTGGAAAGTTGAAAAGCCTCTTTCATCAACTTTTCGTAATCGCTTTGCAGTTTTTCCACCGCTGACTTTTTTTTAAAGAATCCAAACATACCTATATCTTTACACTTACCATTCCACAATCCATTTGAAATATTTGACCTGAAAACCCCATTGCTTTGTCTGAGATCATAAATTTTGCCATTTCTGCGACTTCTTCAGACTGCAAATAGCGCTTCAAAGGATGCACATCTGCACGCATTTCTTTCTGTTTATCATTTCGCAGTAATTTGATGGCCAAGGGAGTATCTGTTAGGGTTGGCGCTATGGCGTTTACTCGTATTGTTGGAGCAAACTCTGCCGCTAATGATTTTACCAATCCTTCCACAGCCCCTTTCGAAGCGGCCACACTCGAATGAAAAGGCATTCCCATTTTCACTGCAACTGTACTAAACATCAAAATACTTGGGTTGTGACCATTTTTTAAAAGCGGAAAGTAGGTTTGAACAACCTTTACTGCTCCCAATACATTGATGGAGAAATCATTGGAAAAATCGTCTTGTTTTAATCGACTGATAGGTTTGAGATTGATGCTACCCGGACAATATACAATTGCATCGAGCTGTTCTAATTCAGGCAACGCATCATTCAATACATCACAGGTATGCTCTGTTAAATTCGGATGCACTATTTCTGAGGATGTACGACTCATAGAAATAACTTTGGTGGTATCTAGGAGCATTTGCAGTAAAGACTTGCCTATGCCACTGCTACCTCCAACAATAAGAACTGATTTCATGTTTTCTTTGTTTTTAATTAAAAATCAAATTTACTAATTTTGTTTAACTTAATTGCTATTTAGTTAAACATTCTGTATCTTTGACCAAAAATTAAGAATTATGGCAGCTCAAAAAGAAATCGACGAAATACACATTGTAACAAAATACATAGACATCTTATTATCATCGGGAAAACCTCCCAAATCGATCTATACATTTAGCAAGGAACTCTCTATAGATGAAAGTGATTTTTACACTTATTTTAGTTCATTTGAACATTTAGAGTCAAGGATATTTACCTTGTTTTTTGAAAATGCAATGGCAGTTCTTGAGAAAAATGATGATTTCGGTCAGTATGATGCGAAAAATAAGGTACTGAGTTTCTATTTCACCTTCCTAGAAATTTTAACGGCCAATAGATCGTATGTTCTTCTTGCACTCAAAGAATCTGGAAATTCATTGCAACATGCAAAAAAATTACGCGGTTTAAAGCAAGAGTTCCGCAGGTTTACAGACACACTTGAAATAGACAAAATCAACATCAAGCAAGAAACCTTAGAAAAATTTCAAAACAAAGGAATTCAAGAAGGTTTTTGGGTTCAGTTTCTCGTAATCATCAAATATTGGATGGAAGACAGGTCTTCTTCTTTTGAAAAGACAGATTTGTTTATAGAAAAAAGTGTACAAGCCAGTTTTGATGTGTTAGAAACGAAACCTGCAAAAAGCATCATCGACCTCGGAAAGTTCTTATTTAAAGAAAGAATGAATTATAAAATGTAACCTACGCATGAAAACAATAGACCGCATTCCTACATCCAAAATTGAAAGAGCCACAAAATTGTTTCAAACCGGAGCAAAAGTAGGGATCAATTATGTAAAATACTACGGAGAAAAGTTAATCACCTCTGAGGAAAAGGCGCAAGAGAATCTGAATGAGTCGAATGCAGAAGACATCTACAATGGCTTAAAAACCATGAAGGGAAGTGCTTTAAAGGTAGCCCAAATGCTAAGTATGGAAAAAAGCATTTTACCGAGAGCTTATGTAGAAAAATTTTCACTATCTCAATTTTCTGTACCTCCATTGTCAGCGCCTCTTGTTGTAAAATCGTTTAAAAATTATTTTGGTAAACATCCTTCAGACATGTTTGACTCCTTCAATCTAACCTCTGTAAATGCGGCAAGTATTGGACAAGTGCATCAGGCAGAAAAAGACGGAGAAAAGTTAGCTGTAAAAATTCAGTACCCTGGAATTGCAAAGAGTATTTCTTCCGACTTGGCTTTGGTGAAACCCATTGCAATGAAAATGTTTAACATCAAAGGGAAAAACTCAGATCGGTATTTTAAGGAAGTTGAAGACAAGCTCACCGAGGAAACAAATTACGTTTTAGAATTTGCACAAAGTGTAGAGATTGCTGAAGCATGTGGTCACATTCCGAATTTAAAATTCCCGACCTATTATAAAGAATTGTCGTCGGATAGGATACTTACCATGAGTTGGATGGAAGGGATTCATCTTTCAGAATTTACGGGACAAGAAATGAATCAAGAAACTTCCAATAAACTGGGTCAGGCGTTGTGGGATTTTTACATGTTTCAAATGCACCAATTAAAAAAGGTACATGCAGATCCACATCCAGGAAATTTCTTAGTGAACAAAGAAGGAGAATTGATTGTTATTGATTTTGGATGTATGAAATCCATTCCTGATGATTTTTACATTCCGTACTTTGAATTGGCAAAAAAAGAGCATATTGACGACCCTGTTTACTTTGAGAAAAAATTGTATGAATTGGAAATTTTAAGAGAAGACGATTCTCCCGAAGAACTGGTCTTCTTCAAGAACCTATTCCATGAAATGCTCAGCTTATTTACACAACCCTTTCACCAAGACGAATTTGATTTCTCTGATGCGCAATTCTTCGAGTCGATTGCCGAGTTAGGATCTAAATATGCCAAGAGTTCTGAATTAAAAGAAATGAATGGAAACAGAGGTTCAAAACATTTCATTTACATCAACAGAACCTTTTTTGGTCTTTACAATTTAATGTTCGATTTAAAGGCAACTCGCGTAAAAATCAATAACTACAGCTCGAAACTATGATAACATTTGAAAAGGAAGACATAGAGAATTTACCCCACCTGAGCAAAATCAACCTTGTAAACTCGGGAACCGGATATAAATCTGCCAACTTAATTGGGACCAAATCAAAGGATGGAATTTCCAACCTTGCTATATTTAGCTCCGTAACACATTTTGGTTCGTCTCCAGCCATTTATGGTTTTGTACTTCGTCCAACCACAGTGCGCAGAAACACCTATGATAACATTATGGAATCTGGTGTTTTCACCCTAAATCCAGTTTTTGAGGAACGCATTGCTGATGCGCATCATACATCGGCAAAGTATCCGACTGAAATTTCTGAATTTGACAAAACCAATTTCGAAGAGGAATACAAAGACGATTGCCATGCCCCATTTGTGAAGGGAGCACCACTACAAATACGCATGAGGTTTCTCGAGGAAGTCCCTATAAAAGCAAACGGAACCATCCTAGTTTTGGCCACAGTAGAAAAAATGTATGTGCGTGAAGAAATGCTCTCGGAAGATTACTTTATAGACCTAAGCAAGGGAAACATTGCAGCTGTTACCGGTTTAGACGGTTATGGAGTACCTAAGTCTATTGAACGACTTTCATACCAAAGACCCAAACCTCAGTAATCGATTACACCCATTCTTTTGGCTGCGCAAGTATCTCAAGTAGTTTTGCCTCTTCAGATCCTTCTTTTGGCTGTTGATTATACACCCATTGAACGGTTGGGGGCAAACTCATTAGAATACTTTCAATGCGACCATTGGTTTTCAGTCCAAATAAGGTACCTCGATCGTGTACCAGATTAAACTCCACATAGCGCCCTCTTCGCACCTCTTGCCAATCTTTTTGTTCTTTGGTAAATTCCATGTCTTTTCTTCGCTGAACAATTGGCACATAACTTTCTAAAAATCGATTTCCAACTTCGGTTACAAAATCATAGCGATCTTGTATGGAAATGCTTGGTGTTTCTTTTAAATAATCGAAGAATAAACCACCTAGGCCACGAGCTTCATTTCTGTGTTTGTTCCAAAAATAGGCATCGCAGGTATCCTTAAATTTTTTATAAAAACTGGCATCGTGGCGATCACATGCCTCTTTACATGTTTTGTGAAAATGCTTCGCATCTTCTTCAAATAAGTAGTAGGGAGTCAAATCTTGTCCGCCGCCAAACCATTGTGTTACAATGGCTCCATTACCATCATACATTTCAAAATAACGCCAATTTGCATGCACAGTTGGCACAAATGGATTCTTAGGATGAAGCACCAAACTCAAGCCACAGGCAAAAAAATCACCCTCTTCAACACCAAATTGCGTTCTCAATGACGCTGGTAACTCTCCAAATACTTTGGAGATATTCACACCTCCTTTTTCAAAGATATTCCCTTTTTCGATGACGCGAGTTCTACCTCCTCCTCCTTCTGGTCTTTTCCAATTATCTTCTTGAAATACCACAGCGCCATCAAGAGCCTCTATCTCAGCAGTAATGGCATCTTGTAACTTTTGTATGTATGTAAAAAATTGTTCTTTCATCTTAAATCATTGATTTATTAAAATACGATTCTTTTGTAAAATCTCTTATATTCATAGAAATAATAGGCACCTCGGGAAACAGCACATTCAATTTCGACACAATCATCTGTGATAAATTTGACTTTTGATCGGCTGTTCTACCCTCCATAATATTACCAAATACATGTATAAAGTTAGCATTTCCTCCTTGTACCAAAGAATGCTCAAAAGGATTCAAGCGCACCTTAATGTCATTTCTTGAGAACAGTCCTGTTTCAAGCGCTGTTTCAAAAACCGATTGAAGTGTTTTTTGCGGGTCTTGCATTTCTAAGACTTCTGCCGTACAGTCTAGGATAAAATGTGGCATATCAGGGATCGTTTTGTATGAAAATTAAATTTTTTGTGCATTGTTGAAGTTCTTCTACTGCGGAAACTTGAACAGCATTTGTAAGTTGAGCCAAGAGTATTTTACCGAAGGGCTCCTCTCCTTTATCGTGGTATTCTTGAAATACATCTCTACCTATTTGGTTGTTATGTAAATCCATTGCTCTTGGCAATGGATTATTAGGAGAAAAATCTTCGTGCCAATCTGTAATTCGCTGCGTCCAAGTGAGCACTTTTTGAACATTTCTATCTATTCGAAAACAATTTGAGGCAATTAAAGCATTCCAAAGTGCATGTCTAAATGCATTTGCTTTGTTGTCCTTTCCGTGAATATCAGGAAATTTCTCCTGAACGATTTGCATGGTTCTCGCGGTAGCTTTTGCCGTTGCAAGCATCCACAGTGGATGTCTCAATCCCCATCCAAATAGAGGCATCAATTGTTGAAACCGCATCCTTTTTATGAGCCTCCAAAAAGCCAATCTTATGCCTTATATTCTTTTACCGCGTCTATAAATGCTTTCGCATTTTCTAGCGGAATGTTTGGTAAAATACCATGACCTAAATTCACAATGTATTTATCTTTCCCAAACTCGTTGATCATTTGGTGCACCATTCTCTTGATTTCTGCTGGTGGAGACAGCAATCTTGACGGGTCAAAATTTCCTTGTAATGTGATATTTCCTCCAGATAAATAACGTGCATTTCGAGCAGAACAGGTCCAATCTACACCCAAAGCGGAAGCTCCAGACTTTGACATTTTGTCCAAAGCAAACCAACAGCCTTTTCCAAAAGCGATTACTGGAATCTCATCTTTTAATGCATCGATGATCTGCTGAATGTACTGCCATGAAAACTCTTGATAATCTACTGGAGACAACATCCCTCCCCAAGAATCAAATACCTGTACCGCATTTACACCTGCTGCTACTTTTGCCTTCAAATATGCAATTGTGGTATCTGTAATCTTTTGCAACAAACTGTGCGCGACTACCGGATTTGTAAAACACAACTCCTTCGCCTTGTCAAAGTTTTTCGACCCTTGCCCTTGCACACAATAGCACAAGATGGTCCATGGTGAACCTGCAAAACCAATTAATGGAACCTCATCGTTTAATTTTTCTTTCGTTGCCTTGATGGCATCCATTACATAGCCTAACTCCGTATGCACATCTGGCACCACAACACGGTCTAGATCTTTCTGATTTCTGATTGGATTGGGCAAATAAGGTCCGAAGTTCGGTTTCATTTCGACCTCGATATTCATGGCTTGTGGAATTACCAGAATATCAGAGAATAGAATAGCTGCATCCATTCCATATCTACGAATGGGTTGAACGGTTATTTCTGAGGCTAATTCGGGAGTTCTACAACGCGTAAAGAAGTCATATTTCTCACGAATCTTAATGAATTCAGGCAAATATCTACCCGCCTGACGCATCATCCAAACTGGTGGACGATCAACTATTTCTCCTTTTAATGCTCTTAAAAATAAATCGTTTTTTATCATTTTTCAGCTTTTAACTAGCACTTTGGCTATTCGATGTTTCTTATTTTGTTTGTTCATTTGTTGTGATTGGATGTTGCCCTACCACAGCTGTATTTTTTTATGTCATGAAATAGACTCTCGAGGCAACTAACTATGCAGTCATAGCCACTTTAGCCATTGCCGCATCAATTGCATTTTTAATTTTCACTAGATCTTTTTCACTCAATGCAGATGACAAAAACCATGCTTCATATTGTGATGGTGGCAAAAAGACACCATTGCGCATCATTTCCCAGAAGAAAACGGCAAATTTATCAGTATCCGAAGTTTGAGCATCTTCAAAGTTTGTTACCGTTACATCTGTAAAAAATGGGTTCATCATAGATCCAAAACGGTTCACGGTTACTGCAACTCCATGTTTTTCTGCAGAAGACAGCAGCGCATCTTGAATGGTGGCTGCAACAGTATTAAACTGCACATAAGGGTTTTGTTTTTTTAGCGTTGTCAATGTTGCAATACCTGCTGCCATTGCAATAGGGTTTCCACTTAAAGTTCCTGCTTGATACATACCTCCTAGCGGTGCAACCATTTCCATAATTTCATTTCTCGCTCCATAAGCTCCCACAGGAAATCCTCCACCAACA
Source organism: Polaribacter sp. (assembly GCA_042091715.1). GTDB lineage: Bacteria > Bacteroidota > Bacteroidia > Flavobacteriales > Flavobacteriaceae > Polaribacter. The sequence goes on from JBELGW010000002.1 coordinate 117,439, forward strand.
ACTTTTCCCAAACAGGTAATATCTGCTTCTACACCCAAGACTTCTTGAGCACCCCCAAATGTTGAACGAAATCCAGTCATTACTTCATCGAGAATCAATAACGCACCTTTCGATACCAAATAGGATTTTAATTCTGTTAGAAAGCCCTCTTCGGGAATTACCACTCCCATATTTCCTGCTATTGGCTCAACAATAACACCTGCAATATCATCATGTGCTTCAAAATGTGCTTTTACACTATCTAAGTTGTTATACTCAGCAATTAATGTATTCTTCACTGCTCCTTCAGGAACGCCTTTAGATCCTGGCAAACTTAAGGTTGCCAGACCAGAGCCTGCAGCTACTAGCAGTGCATCTTGGTGTCCGTGATAACAACCCGAGAACTTGATAATTTTATCGCGACCTGTAAATGCTCTCGCCAAACGAATACCACTGAGTACAGCTTCAGTTCCAGAATTCACAAAACGCACCTTATCCATTCCAGGAAAAGCATCACATACAATCTTTGCTAATTTGATTTCATTTTCTGTAGAAGCTCCAAAGGTATATCCATTCTTCAATGCTTTGTCAATGGCTTTTTGAACTTTTTTGTGACGATGTCCTAAAATCATTGGTCCATAAGATAACACGAGGTCTACATAGGTATTGTTATCTACATCGGTGATCTTGCTTCCTTTTGCCTTTTTAATAAATAAAGGATTCCCACCTACAGAAGCAAATGCTCTTACTGGAGAATTGACCGAACCTACAAGATTCTTCAACCCTTTATTGTATAATTTTTGTGAATTTTTAAATTCCATTGTCTCTTTTTTTTAGTGATAACTGCCCCGAGAAAATAGTCTTAAACCAAGACTCATAATTTCCATGTGATGGTCACCGCTATTATTTCTTTCTAACTATATCTTCAGACTCGTATTGCAGTGCATCAAACTTCGTTACTCTAGATATTTTTTACATCAAGCGCTATTGTTCTTTTTTTGCCAAAAGTTTAGCTGCTTCTTTTGCAAAATAAGTAATGATAATATCTGCTCCTGCTCTTTTCATAGATAGCAAACTCTCCATCATTACTTTTTCTCCGTCAATCCAACCTTTTTCTGCTGCAGCTTTGATCATGGCATATTCACCGCTTACGTTGTAACATGCAATGGGTCTGTCAAAATTATTTTTTAAATCTCTTATAATATCGAGATAGGATAATGCTGGCTTTACCATGAGTATGTCTGCCCCCTCTTGGTCGTCAAAAGTTGCCTCTCTCATTCCTTCATCTCTATTTGCCGGATCCATCTGATAGGTTCTTCTATCCCCAAAGGTAGGTGCAGAATCTGCGGCATCTCTAAAGGGTCCATAAAATGCAGATGCATATTTTACAGAATATCCCATGATAGGTAGGTTTGCAAACCCGGTATTGTCAAGTGCCTCACGAACCATTGCAATGGTTCCGTCCATCATTCCGGATGGCGCTACCATATCTACTCCCGCTTTTGCATGTGAAACTACTTGCTTTGCCAAGTTTACCAATGTTGCGTCATTGTCTACATCATTCTCCTTTATAATTCCACAATGTCCGTGACAGGTATACTCACAAAAACAAACATCTGTAATTACATAGAGTTTTGGATAGTTCTTTTTGATAAATCGAATTGCCTGCTGCATGATCCCTTGATCATTCCAAGTTTCAGTTCCTTCGTCATCTTTTGTAGTAGGAATTCCAAATAACAACACAGCTGGTATATTCAAAGCAACTACTTCATCCAATTCTTTAGAGATTCGATCTAAAGAAAACCTTTTGATCCCCGGCATGGAAACGATTTCTGTTTCTATATTTTCGCCCTCTTCCACAAACAACGGATAAATAAAGTCGTTTACAGACAATGCTGTCTCTCTCACCAATCTTCGAATTCCTTCTGTTTTTCTAAGTCTTCTTGTTCTAAACATCCTTTTTTCTATTGATACAGAAAAAGCACTTCTACAGCATACTGCCATCACTGCACTTTATCTGCAGACAAATTATTCTTTTACATAATGTAAATTCACCAAATCTAAAACACTTTCTACCGAGGGTAATTTTGCTACATGCACATTTTCAAAATGCTTTCTAGCCTCTTTGGCTGTGCTCTCTCCAATACAAAATGCAATTCTATCAGAGGCATTCTTTTGCAGATAACTTTCTACTCCTGACGGACTGTAAAATAGGATCCCTGAATAGTGCTCACTCACATCAACCGGACTGTACATGGTTTTGTAGGCTTCAATTTCGTTTACTTGAATCGCATTTTCCGTTAATACTTTTGGTAAGGTATCTAAACGCAAGTCACTACAAAAATAGGTCACTTCTTGGCCCTTGATATGTTCGGATAAATATGCGGCTAACTTTTCCGCATTTTTTTCAGCATGTGCAACTGCACCTATTTTTTGTTCGATTAACTTTTTGGTTCGTCTACCAACACAATAGATATTCTTGAATTGCAACTCTTGTTTTACAAAATTATGCAACAAGGCTTCTACACCATTTTTACTGGTAATGATCACATTTTCAATTTCGTGCTTGATTACTTTTGGAGCAATTCTATTGAATCGAATCTTGATAAAATCACTATCCTCTACACCAATGGTTTCATCCATAGCACGCTTTTGAATTTCTGACAACTTCTTCGTAGAAAAAACAGCAAATTCTTTTTTATTTTCACCCCTTAATTGGGCCATAATTTCCTTACCTCCTCTGTTCAAGACAAAATCTGCACATTCTTTGGCCATGTAATTATGCCTACCTACTTTTTCTTTGGCAGTAACATCTACTCTTTTGCTTCCATCAGCACTCAGCAAGACCCCTTTAAAATGCACCTCATCTTCTTTCACATAAGTCAAAGCTCCTATTGGGGCAGTACATCCTCCTTCTAACAGGTTCAAAAAGTCACGTTCAATTTGCGCCAACATTGCTGTTTCTTCATGATTCAATTCCTTTAAGACATTGAGTAAATCTTCATCATCTGACAAAGCTGCAATAGAAACAACACCTTGGGCAGGAGCTGGAATCATCCAATCCAAACTAAAGGCACTTGCCGGTTTGATTTTTAAGCGTTCCAAACCTGCTGCTGCAAAAACAGCGGCATTCCAATCGTTTTTTTCGACCTTCTCTAAACGCGTAATCACATTTCCGCGAATGTCAACAACGGTATGCGTGGGAAATCTGTGCAACCATTGCGCCTTTCTTCTTAAAGAACCAGTGGCTACAATGGCATCCTTTTGGGCCATAAACTCCTCAGTGCTTTTCAACACTAGCATGTCATTAGAGTTTCCTCTTTTGAGCACGGCCGCCTGAACGATTCCAATGGGTAGTTTTGTTGGCACATCTTTTAATGAATGCACAGCAATATCAATTTCGCCATTTAACAATGCAATGTCTAAAGTTTTTGTAAAAATGCCTGTAATCCCCATTTCATACAATGGCGTATCTAGCACGACATCTCCGGTGGATTTCACCGGAACAATTTCGGTCTTATGTCCTAAATATTCTAATTGTTGTTGCACAGTTTCAGCTTGCCAAAGAGCCAACTTACTATCTCTTGTTCCTATCCTAATTATCTTCTGCATATGGGTTATATATCTGTACCAAACATTTTATGAACCACCTCTATGCTTTTAGGCACAGATGTTTCATCATCTTTTAAATGCTTTACAAACTGCGTGGTTATTTTTTGAATAAATCTTGATGTAATGATTTCTGCATGTTGCTCATCAAAACCTTTTATTTTCTTTTTGTGGAAAGCTATTTCATCTTTTTGAATCACTTCTAAAGATTGTTTTAAGGCATTGATTGCCGGTGTCAATCTTCTATGACTCAACCATTCATTAAATTCATCTCTATGATTATCAATGATTTCCTCTGCCATCGGAACTTCTTTCTGTCTAATTGCCAAGGTTTCATCTGTAACTTTCGACAATTCATCAAGTCCAACCAAAGTCACATTCGGCATGAGTTTCACCTCGTCAGCAACATTTGCAGGCATGGAAAGGTCCAAAATTAAAATATCTTTGTCATGAGGAACATGAGCAGGTGTTATTGTAGGTGAATCTGAGCCAGTAGAGACAATCAAGACATCACTGCCATGAACTTCATCGGTTAAACAATCAATACTTGCTTTTCGAATTGATGGATGTTCTTTCACAAAAGCAGTAGTTTTTTCTTCTGTTCTATTGATAAGAGCAACTGTTCTATTTGATGTATATTCAGCGAGATTTTTACAGGTATGTTTCCCCATTTTACCCAAGCCGAAAACCAGTATGTTTTTGCTATTGTATTGGGTTAAATTTCGAATGATGTATTGGACAGCAGCATAAGAGACGGATGTAGTACCTGAACTCAAACGGGTTTCATTTTTCACACGCTTACTTGCTTGCATGACATGATTGAGCAAGCGCTCAAAGTACGCATTGGTTGTCCCTATTTTTTTCGCCTGCTTAAATGCTTGTCTTAACTGACCTACAATTTCGTAATCACCTAAAATCTGACTGTCTAAACCTGTCCCTATTCGAAATAGATGCGCAATGGCATCCTCATTCTTGGCAATGGTAGAACATCTAGAGAATTCATCTACGGTTCCGTTTGAATATTTACAAAGTAGCTCAATTAATTTGAAAGGACAATCTGAAAAACCAGTAACCTCTGTTCTGTTGCATGTAGACAATACAAAAATGCCATCAATGCCATTCCTTTTTGCCTCTTCCAATAATTCTATTTGCGCCTCTTTTGACAGAGAAAACTTCCCTCTTACAGCTTCTTCAGCTTTTTTATAACTAACACTTATGTTGTATAAATTTGCCTGATGTGTATTTCTATTCATGTAGTATTCTTCAATCCTGCAGCAAAAATAAAAACTAAACCTCAAGAAAAGTATCGCTAAAAGAACTTTTAATGTCGCTTGATGATTTTTACCTCATAAAACTGCCTTAAAGTTCTAAAAATGCTTATTTTTGCAGTAAAATAGGGTCATGCGAATGATTTTATATAGAATCATTCTAAATAAAAATTCAGCGTAATAAAAATTTTGTCATGTCAAAAAGTATCGCAGAAAGTTCTTTTAACGAATTCAACTTGGGAAATCAATTCCACTTGCTTCATTTTCAAAACGAAAGCAATGACATTCAGCGCTTTGAGCGGGATATTGACAGCACATTTATTCAATTGCATTTTTGCTTGCGCGGCAACTCCAAGTTTCTTTTCAATGAAGGAAGCTATGTTTTTGATGTCAAGGATGAGCATGCTATTTTACTCTACAATCCTCAACAAAAACTTCCGATTAATCTAGAAATAATTCCGAAAACAACGCTAATTTCCTTACTGATTTCTATTGAAAAATTTCACTCGCTTTTTTCTAGAGAAGCACATCACATTCATTTTCTAAGTGATGAAAACATCAACCGAAAATATTACAATGAGGACGAAATAAAACCTGCTGTTTTGATGGTACTGCAGCAGATCATCAATTCAAGTGCGAAAAGCAATGTAAAAGACTTGTACATCAAAGGAAAAATCTATGAGTTGTTAAGTTTACATTTTCAAAACGACGAAGCATCCAATATTGAATTTTGCCCTTTTTTGGTTGATGAGGAGAACGTCTTAAAGATAAGAAAGGCCAAAGACATTATTATTAGCAGGATGTCAGAACCGCCTAGCTTGCAAGAATTGGCAAATGAAATTGGCTTGACCCTAAAAAAATTAAAAGAAGGGTTTAAGCAAATCTATGGCGATACGGTATACAGCTTTTTATTTGATTACAAAATGGAGCATGCTCGGAGATTATTGGAGAGCAACCAGCACAATGTAAATGAAGTGGGTTTAAAAATTGGATACAGTACTTCCAGTCATTTTATTGCTGCTTTTAAAAAGAAATTTGGAATCACTCCAAAAAAATATTTGATCAGCTTACAAGAGAATCCATAATACAAGAAGTACAACGCATATAATAACGATTTAAATGACCCTGTTTTGAAACAACTACAGCATACAGAAATAGAAAACCAGCAACAGCAATTTCCAATTACCATTGTCTGTGACGCCATTCGAACTCCAGAGAATATAGGCATGTGTTTTCGTATTTCTGAGAGTTTTGGTGTGGCAAAGATTTACCTTCACGAGACCTCTCCAACGGTTGAGAACCGAATTGTGAAGAAAACAGCTAGAAACACGTTGACTCAAATATCGCATGAAAGATATACGGATTTCAACGAAACGATCACGCAATTAAAAGCAGAAGGGAATACGATTATCGGAATAGAAATAACAGATCAAAGTACCCACATACAGAAGTTCGACTTCAAGGCCTGCAAGAAAATAGTATTGCTGTTGGGGAGTGAACGCAAGGGTATAGAAAATATAGATGCCTTAGACAAAACAGTGGCCATACCCATGTATGGTAGAAATTCATCCATGAATGTCATTCATAGTTTATCTATAGCATTGTATGAAGCTACAAATCAATTACATAATAACATAGCAAACTGAGCACACTCAGCAGCAAAATACAAACGTATTAAGAGACAATAAATGAAAGGAGTTTTATTAATCAATTTAGGATCACCAGAAAGTACAGACGTTAAAGATGTACGAACGTATTTAGACGAGTTTTTAATGGACGAACGTGTCATTGACATTGCATATTGGAAACGTTTTTTACTCATAAAGGGGCTTATCTTAAGAATCCGACCAAAAAAATCAGCAGAAGCCTACAAGAAAATTTGGTGGAAAGAAGGATCTCCTTTGGTTGTGATATCTGAACGTTTTACCAAAAAAGTAAGAAAAAAGTCAGAATTTCCAGTTGCATTAGCCATGCGTTATGGAACCATGACCATACAAAAGGGATTTCAAGAATTAGTAGACCAGGGCGTCGATGATATTTTAATCGTACCCTTGTATCCGCATTACGCGATGTCTTCTACAGAAACCGTTTTGGTCAAAGCGGAAGAAATAAGAACTGAATTCTTTCCGAAGGTCAAAACTACTGAAATTACCAATTTCTTTGATGAACCGAGATACATCAAAGCAATGTCTGACAACATCAGTAAACACTTGAAAGACTTTGAGCATGACCATATTTTATTCTCATACCATGGCATCCCTGAGCGTCATATATTCAAAACAGACCCAACAAAGAAACACTGTAAAATAGATGGCTCTTGTTGCGAAAAAGCCTCTGTAGCTCATAATACCTGCTACCGTCATCAATGTTTTGAGACCACCAAGGCCATTGCCAAAGAATTAGGATTGAAAGAAGGCACCTACAGTAATTCTTTCCAATCTCGCCTACTGAAAGACCCTTGGCTAAAACCCTATACCGACTTTGAATTTGAGCGACTTCCAAAAGAAGAAGGTAAACGAAAAATGGCTGTTGTAACCCCGGCATTCGTATCTGATTGTTTGGAAACGCTAGAAGAAATAGCCATGGAAGGAGAAGAACAATTTTTCGAGGGTGGAGGAACCCATTACAAACACATTCCTTGCATGAACGACAGCGATGATTGGGTAGCCGTTATGAATACCTGGATTGATGAATGGGCTGAAAAAGATAACGAGTAGGCCTCTTCTATCTCAAGCAAATACCATAACAACGACAAATCAGTAGCAAAAGGCTGACCATAAGAAGTAGTACAATAAGAGCAGTAGGAACGAACAACTGAACATTCAATGAATATTTTATACGTTAAAGCATTACACATTATTTTTGTAGTTACCTGGTTTGCCGGATTGTTCTATATCATACGCCTCTTTATTTATCATGTAGAAGCAGAAGACAAAGAAACCTCTGCAAAAGAAATTTTGCAGACGCAGTACAAGCTGATGGCCAAAAGATTATGGTATATCATTACATGGCCATCTGCAGTATTGGCTAGTTTTTTTGCCTTTTGGATGCTGTATGACAATCCGTACTACCTTGAGCAGCCTTGGATGCTTGTAAAGTTATCTTTTGTTTTAGCCCTCTATTTCTATCACGGTGCTTGTCAAAAAATATTCAATCAATTGCAAAAAGATATCATCAAATATTCCTCGTTTAAACTGCGAATTTGGAATGAGGTAGCCACCATTATCTTGTTTGCTATTGTATTTTTAGTAACACTGAAAAGTGCCATCAACTGGATTTGGGGCGTGGTCGGTATATTTCTTTTTGGAGTTTTATTAATGCTTGGCATCAAACTTTATAAAAGCCTACGTGCGAAAAAAAAATGGACAAAAGAACAGCAAAAATAAAGAAATCGGTTACTTTTTTATGCTCTTGCCCCACCAATCTCTCAATAACTTTTTGTTTAAACTATTTTTCCCTCATGAGCGCTTTTCTAATAGTTGCTTTATTAGGTGTAGCTTATATACATTGATACTTCTTTTTTCAGCATAAGACAACTTAAGCCCAGAAGCTACTGTTCTAACTTTTTTATGATTTCATAAAAACCTAAGTCAGCCAATATTTTTCTCAATCCATCCAAAGCCACGTCTTTAGAACTTTTAAAACTTAGCAAGTAGTTTTTCAATTTTACGCAAATGCAAAAATCACCAACACGTAGTAACTAAAAATAGTTACTTCATTTTGTTCATACTGTCTTGTGACATTATTTTAAAGATCGCTGCATGAACTAAGCTTTGTTTTATCCTTTTAAAGTGTTTCATGTGCCTCCGCGATATTGTATAAATGACATTGCATATGTTTTGTTACACTCCACAAAACACGCTCTTAACAGGCAAAAACACGTCAGGCCACCACTGAAAACAGGTGCATAAAAAACCCCATAAACAGGGATTGTGTCGCCTTTTTT
>JBELGW010000003.1:0-78909 GCA_042091715.1 Polaribacter sp.
CTTTCTTTTTATAAAATTCTTCACCTCCATCATTTAGGCCGTAATCGTGATCATCCCAAGTAGCTAAAACATCAACAGAGTTTGCAAACTCTTTATATCCTTTTTGTTTCCATTGCATTTGATAATCAGCTCTTAATTTTGACATGTTATCTGTATCCGAATACACATTGTCTCCTCCCCAAATCCAGAGGGAAGGATTATTTTTTGTAATTTCTGGCCATAAAACATTGGAAGTGTATTGTTTGTTGCAAGACCCAAAAGAAATGACAAACTCGTCATTACTTTTTTTGAAATTACTGCATAAAATCAACAGACAGAGAAGTGCTGTTTTTTTCATAAATTGATACATTTTAACGCAAATGTAGTATTATTTAGGGTATTATTTATGTTATTAAATTGTATATTCGCACCTTATGAAAAGTGAACAATTACAAAATTTAACAACGTTTTTAGCAACACCTAGAAATATTGTAATCGTACCTCACAGAAATCCTGATGGAGATGCTATGGGGTCCACTTTGGCCTTATGTCAATATTTCAATTCAAAAGCACACAATGCAACTGTTGTTGCTCCAAATGAGTATCCTGAGTTTTTGCATTGGTTGCCAGGTTCTAAAGATGTTATTTTGTTTGATAAGCAAAACAAACAGGCAAAAAGAGCGATTGACAATTCAGATATTATTTTCTTGTTAGACTTCAATGCATTGCATCGTGTTGGAGATGATATGGCAAAAACTCTTCGTTTGTATAAGAATGATTTTGCCATGATAGATCATCACCAACAGCCAGATACTATTGCCAAATACCTGTATTCAGATACTTCTATTTGCTCTACGGCACAGATGGTTTATCATTTCCTAGAAATGCTAGACGATACCAAAAGTATCACCAAAGAAATTGCCACCTGCATTTATACGGGAATCATGACAGATACAGGGTCTTTTCGATTCAGATCAACTACAAGTAACACACACAAGATTGTTGCTGATTTGATAGATAAAGGTGCGGAGAATGATAAAATTCACAATCAAGTCTACGATGCCAATTCCTACAATCGATTACTTCTACTAGGCCAAGCGCTGACAAATTTGAAGGCTCTTCCTGCGTATAAAACAGCATTTATTACCTTGTCTAATGAAGAAAAGAAAAAATACGGATATAAGAAAGGAGATACAGAAGGTGTCGTAAATTATGCACTTTCTTTAAAGGATATTGTTTTTGCTGCTATCTTTATTGAAGATGCAGAGCAGAAGATTATTAAAATTTCATTTCGTTCAAAGGGAAAATTCTCGGTGAATCAATTTGCAAGAACTCATTTTGATGGAGGAGGTCATGACAATGCCTCAGGAGGGAAATCGGAACTTTCTTTAAAGGATACAATTACTTTTTTCACCTCTTTACTGTCTAATTATGAGAAAGAATTACAAGAGTCTTATGAAGAATAATCTCGCTTTTCTTTTTTTAATTTTGTGCTGTACTGCTTGCATCAATAATGCACCGAGACGGCCTATATACCAAAAAACAGCAACAGTCTTGTCACGTACGATAGCACAGAAAAAAGAATTGATTGCTGCAGAAAATAAGTTTATCGAGTCATACATGGCTCAAGATACTTCTGTAGTGTATCGAACTTCGCCATTTGGGTTTTGGTATTCCTACAATAAAAGAATACATACTTCAGCTAAGGTTCCTGTTGAAGGAGATCTTGTAGCATTTGAATATGCAATTTATGACCTTTACAATAATGTCATTTATTCGAAAGAGGAGTTAGGAATTAAAAAATACATCATCGATAGAGAAGACTTTATTCCAGGCTTGCAAGAAGGATTGAAGTTGATGAAAGTCGGAGAAACAGTTACCTTCATCATACCGTCACACAGAGCATTTGGTGTGGTAGGAGATGGTGATAAAATTACAATGAATACAACATTAAAAAGTACAGTAACACTATTAAATATATATCAAAAATGAAAAAATTAAATACACTATTATTAGCAGGATTGGCCTTGAGTATGGCTTCTTGTAACAATCAAGGTACACAGGTGAAATCATTAGAGACAGAAATTGACTCAGTGAGTTATGCACTGGGATTAAATATGTCTGCACAGTTAAAAACAAATTTTGAAGAGGTAAATAAGCAAGCACTTGTTCGTGGGTATTTGAATGGTATGGATTCTTTAGATTTATTGATGGATGAAAAGGATATTAGAAACGTTTTGAACACCTATTTTCAAAAAAAACAACAAGCAAAAATGAAAGAGCAGCAGGAAGCAGCTGCGAAGAGAGCAGAAGCTGAGTTTGGCGAGGTGAAAAAAGAAGGAGAAGCGTTTTTAGCTAAAAATAAAACAAAAAAAGGTGTTGTTACTACTGCGAGTGGTTTGCAATATGAGATTCTCAAAAAAGGAAAAGGAGACAAGCCTGTTGTGACTTCGAGAGTGAAGGTGCACTACCATGGTACCCTTTTAGATGGAACTGTTTTTGATAGTTCTGTTGATAAAAAAAGGCCTTATGAAACAGGAGTTAATCAAGTAATAAAAGGGTGGATAGAAGGATTACAGTTGATGCAGGAAGGTGCGAAATATAAGTTCTATGTGCCACAAGAATTAGCATACGGAGCAACACCAAGAGCAGGAGGCGTAATTAAACCTTTTATGCCGTTGATTTTTGAAGTGGAATTGTTGAAAATTTTAAAGAAATAAAAATTGTTTAATAGCGATCTTATGAAATTAAATAGGTTTTTCTTATGCGGTGTATTGGTGCTTCTAGCATCATGTAAACCGTCAAAATATCAAGATTTAGACGATGGTTTATATGCAGACATACAAACAAGTAAAGGAGATATTTTATGTGAGTTGTATTTTGAAGATACGCCTTTAACTATTGCTAATTTTGTGTCTTTAGCCGAAGGGACAAATCCAAATGTTACAGATTCTTTAAAAGGGAAAAACTTTTATGATGGGTTGACCTTTCATAGAGTAATGAAGAACTTTATGATTCAAGGCGGCGATCCATTGGCAAATGGAAGAGGAGGTCCTGGCTATAAATTTGAAGATGAATTTCCGAAAGATTCCTTAGGTGTTTTAAAGTATACCCATGGCCAAGAAGGTGTTTTGTCTATGGCAAATGGAGGACCAGGCTCTAATGGAAGTCAGTTTTTTATCACGCATAAAGCTACACCATGGCTAGACGGAGTTCACACTGTTTTCGGGAAAGTAACCAACGGGCAACAAGTGGTTGACTCTATAGAGAAAGGAGACATTATCAATCAAATTCGATTTATTAAGATTGGAGAAAAGGCAGACGCTTTTGAGGCAGATAAAGTATTCACGAGAGAGTTGAAGAATTCTGTAATAGCTAAGCAGAAGAGAATAGAGAACGCTAAAAAAGCAGAAGAAGCTAGGTATGCGAAGTTTCAAGAAGATAAAAAGATTTATCAGGAGAAACAAGGTGTATTAGAAGCAAAGAAAACAGCTTCTGGCTTGCAAATTTTGACATTGAAAAGAGGAAGAGGCAGAAAGTTTTCTGAAACCAAACCAACCACCATCAACTATACCATATCATTGGCAGATGGCAAGCAAATTCAGACCACAGAAGGGAAAAATCCTTTTGTATTTACCCTGAGTAAGCAGCCAATGATTGCCGGAGTAAAAGAAGCGATTTTGAAAATGAGAGAAGGAGGTAAGGTTCGTTTATTCATTCCTTATTATTTAGGCTATGGTGAAAGAGCATATGGACCTTTTCCTGAGAAATCTGATCTTGTTTTTGATCTAGAAATTGTTAAAATTGCTAAATAGCACATGTTTGATATCTTCATACAAAAAGACAAAGAACTTCTCATCTATCTCAATAGTTTGGGAAGTGAGCAATGGGATCCAGTTTGGTTGTTTATCACAAATCAACTAAACTGGGCACCGTTATTTTTGTTTATTATTTTTTTAATATTCAAAAACTTTGGATGGAAAAAGGGAGGTTTCTTATTCTTATTCCTCATTGCAATGGTTGCTTTTTCAGATCAGTTTACAAATTTAATACGTGGAATTTTTGAGCGGTTAAGACCAAACAATGATCCTACGATAAATGAAGTATTAAGAACATTAATTACCCCTCAGAGTTATAGTTTTACCTCTGGTCATGCTACAACGTCTATGACGTTTTCTGTATGCATTTATTTTCTGTTTAAAGACCAATATAAGAGCATCAAATACCTATTTATATTCCCTGCTTTATTTGCATATAGCAGACTGTATTTAGGAGTTCATTTTCCCATAGATATATTGGCAGGAGCAACAGTAGGATCTCTTCTAGGATTTACATTCTTTAAGATCCATGCTTTTCTAAATAGAAAACTATTTAGTTAGCTTTTTTATTATTGTAATATAAATATTTGGTCGCATTATAATACCCACGAAGAAGACTATCCATTTGTTTTGTAACAATTGGGTGGTCTTTTTTAATATCGGTTAAGTCCGCCCCATTAAAATCATATAAATTACTAGTGTTACTCACCGTAGTGCGCGTGTAGTAATAATTATTTTGTAGTACTCCTAGAGCGGGCTCTCCGTTTATTTTTTTATACAAAAAAGCAAAATCATTTTCGGTAATTGAATCTAATGCATTTGAGCCTAGTGTGTAATTTGTATAGTTTATATTGGCCAAACTAGCCGCAGTTGGCATTAAATCTACTAAGTTTGTGAACTTAGAAACTACTTTGGCCTCTACAAACTTAGGTGCATGAATAAAAAAAGGTACGTGGTGAACAACGGTTCCCAATGCGGACTCTTCTTTATCTAAAAAGCGCACTGGGTTCATGGCGGTATTATGATCACCAAAGAATAGGAAAATAGTATTATCGTAATACCCCCCTTTTTTAGCCCTTTTTAAAAAGCTAGCAACATTAAAATCTAAATAGCGTAAGGCATTAATTTGAGCGACAGATTTAAAGCCAGATGCTTGTAATACTTTTTCATTGATAGCTGTTTCTGGGAGTGGTTTATAGCTTTCTTTTTGTTCAGGGACCGTAAAAGGCATGTGATTTGTAGCCGTTTGGATATAGGCAATGAAAGGCCTGTTTTGTTGATGTAGTTTCGTTAATTCTTTGTCAGATTCTTTAAACAATTCGTAGTCATCAATACCCCAAACATCGGCTCTTTTTTCAACTTCATAACTTCCTTCTTCAAAGATTTTTAAATCTGTGATGTTTGATTGAAAGACTCCTCTAATATTGGCCCAATTGGCACTTCCTCCTAAAAAATACAATTTTTCATAACCTTCAAATTGATCAAAAATAATACGTTGATCAATGACCATTGGATTTCGAGATGCAGTTTCTACATGATCTACATCTGGCAAGCCGGTGATACTTGCAAAAACGGTACCTGCTGTTCCTGCTTTGTGCACATAGAAGTTTGTGAAATTAACACTTTTGTTCAAAAGACTATCCATTTTAGGGGTAGTATTGATCGGGTTTCCATAGTAACTCATAGGCGCAACTCCTACAGACTCAAGCATGACAATGACCACATTTGGTTTAGATTCAGTGTTTTTGGAACTACTTACCTTTCTTGTAAATTGGAATGTGTTTTGGTCTAAACCCAATTGCTTCGCTACAACTGGGAAGTATTGTTTTGTTTTTTCGAGATCAAAGCCTGTACTTCTAAAGGCAAAACTATCGTAGAAATATAAAATAGGGTTTAATGAAAATTGATTCACAGCCTGATTTTTAGAGAAGAATGCCTCACTCCAGCGCAATGGATAATGTGTAAAACTATTGTAGATTCCGAAGGCTAAAATGAAAAAGGGAATTACAATAAAAAATGCTTTTCTTCTCTTAGACAAAGAAGCCTCCGCCTTATTGAACTTTTTATAAATAAACACCTGCATTCTATAGATTAGAAACCCTAATAGCAGCAGGCCAAGTAAACCTTTATACACAGGGTAGCTCTCGAGGAGTACTTGTGTAGAAATTGCAATATTACTGAGGAATCTTAAGGATGCCGCATCCAATCGAATGCCTAAATAGTCATAATATCCAAAATCAAAAAGATAAAACAGTGTGATAACCATGTACATGATTGTACTATATATAGTGCCTATCTTTTGGAATGCAATACGTTTGAAAAAACGTTGATTGATAATGAATAGGACAATAGCTAACGGGAAAAAAACCAATACGGCTAATTTGATATCAAAACGAATACCAAGGACAAAAGCTTGCTGAATTTCTGATGTATTGACATCATTTAGCTCACTGAAATAGGTGTAAAATAGGATTCTAAATAATAGCATGTATAGCAAGAGAGAACCAATTTGTACAAATAGGTACTTTATGTAATTTGGTATGCTTTGTTTCATAGTGTGATTATTGATCTTGGCAAAGATATTCTTTTTCTTTAATGCTGCTTACTAAAGTAGACATTAGCTTCGTTTTTATGCGAAATACGCCATTGTAATTATTGCAGATTGAGCAGTCTATTGGCAGCACTAAATGGTGTTGCATTTCCTTTTTCTAATTTTTTTAATTCGATATCCAATTGTTTTTGAACCTGCGCGTTGTTGTAAAAGTTATCTTTCAATCGTTGCTCAATTGTTGCTTTTAGCCAATAGTTATTTTGGTCGTTTCTACGTTTGTCAAAATATCCATTCTGCTTTGTAAGGAATAAGTATTCATGTATCAAAAGATCTATTTCTTGGATGCCATGATGTTTTAATGCGCTGCAGCTAAGAACCTTTGGTTGCCAATTGCTTTCTTTTGGTGGGTATAAATGCAATGCTTTATGAAATGCTGTTTTCGCAATCTTGGCCTTTTGAATGTTATCGCCATCTGATTTGTTGATTACGATGGCGTCTGCCATTTCTATGATTCCGCGCTTAATTCCCTGTAATTCATCGCCCGCTCCTGCAATTTTTAATAACAAAAAGAAGTCCACCATAGAATGTACAGCAGTTTCGGATTGACCAACACCAACTGTTTCAATAACAATGGTGTCAAAACCTGCAGCTTCACATAAAATGATACTTTCGCGAGTTTTTTGAGCAACGCCTCCAAGAGAAGTTCCTGAAGGAGAAGGTCTAATGAATGCTTTTTCGTTGGTTACCAGCGCTTCCATTCTGGTTTTATCTCCTAAAATACTCCCGCTATTCACTGAACTACTCGGATCAATAGCCAAAACTGCAACGTTCTTTCCATGTTCAGTTAAGTGCGTTCCAAAACTTTCAATAAAAGTACTTTTCCCTACTCCAGGAACCCCGGTAATACCTATCCTTATTGATTTATTTGCGTAGGGTAAACAACGTTCTAAAATTTCTGTGGCTTTTTTTTGATGTTTTGCATTTGTGCTCTCCACCAATGTAATAGCTCTACTTAAATACGGAATATTTCCTTTTAAAATTTGTTCAACGAAGACCGCTGTTGTAGGTGTCTTAATTCGATGCTTTTTTATTTTTTGAGCAGACGATTTGCTGGTGGTTTCTGGCTGGGAAACCCCTTTTTTTTCGTGTAGTGCTGATTTCTTTTTAGCAGTCATAAGTAGTTCTTGACAAAAATAATACTGTAAATTTATGCATTAATTATGTCATTTTGCAACGGAGCGGAAAAAGGTTCGTCTTTAAGGTAACAATTAACAAATGAATCAAACCAAAGATTTACACAACCAACTGATAGAAGCTTGTAAAGAGAATGATACAAGAGCTCAAATGCAACGCTGAAATCAGACTCTTCAAATGTAAAAATTGGTTTGGTTAAAAGCAATGTACACATAGTAAGTGAATTTGGAGCATTGGTAGTTTCAAGAATGATTCCAACGATTCATGATTTTGATGTTACATTAAGTCAATCAGAGGCAATTATAAAAGGATCGATATTTGGTGATATTTCGAAGCTTGATATTCATACGAATGAAAAAGATTACTAAAAAAAATTGAATGAGGGATTTCGACTGAATGGAGAATTTGTACTCAAAAAAAATGATATAAACCACAAAGTTAGCGGGAAATTTAGCAACTTAACTGCACAAAAGGGATAGTTCAGGTATTATTTTCTGAGCAATTAATTTTAATAAACTTCTAACAAAGCAGCACTTTTTTTTTATAGAAAAGTACCTATCTTTACGCTTCGTAAAAAAAGAAGTATTCATGGGAATCTACAAAGACAATCAACTTAAAATATACAATTCACTCTCGAAAAAGAAAGAACTTTTTAAACCAGTAATCGAAGGTAGAGTTGGAATGTATGTCTGTGGTCCTACTGTCTACAGCAATGTACATTTAGGAAACGTTAGAACGTTTATGTCTTTTGATGTAGTGTTTCGTTATTTATTGCATTTAGGCTATAAAGTGAGGTATGTACGAAATATTACCGATGCAGGTCACTTAGAGAATGATGCTGATGAGGGAGAGGATCGTATTTCTAAAAAAGCACGTTTAGAGGCAATAGAACCTATGGAGGTTGTACAGCGTTACACTGTTGATTTTCACGAGACATTAGCACAGTACAATTTTTTGCCACCCAGCATAGAACCAACGGCTACAGGACATATTGTGGAGCAAATAGAAATGGTCAAAGAAATCATGGAGAAGGGTTTTGCCTATGAAGTGAATGGATCTGTCTACTTTGATGTGTTATCCTATAACGAATCTTCCGATTATGGAATCCTTTCTGGTCGAAAAATTGAAGATGCAATTCATAATTCTAGAGCCTTAGATGGACAATCGGATAAGAAAAATCCTCAAGATTTTGCCTTATGGAAAAAAGCCGATGAACGTCATATTATGCGTTGGCCATCACCTTGGTCTGAGGGTTTTCCTGGTTGGCATCTCGAGTGTTCGGTAATGAGCACTAAATATTTGGGAGAACAATTCGATATTCATGGAGGTGGAATGGATTTAAAGTTTCCACATCATGAATGTGAAATAGCTCAATCGCATACCTGTAGCGGAAAAACTCCAGTTAATTATTGGATGCATGCAAATATGCTCCTGTTGAATGGTCAGAAAATGGCAAAGTCAACTGGGAATTTTGTGTTACCTAAAGAAATAATTACAGGAGATAATTCGGTGTTGAGTAAAGCATTTGCGCCGAGCGTAGTCCGTTTCTTTAACATGCAAGCGCACTACAGAAGTATTTTAGACTTTGCAAGTGATGCCTTAGAGGCTTCGGAAAAAGGCTATTTTAAATTAATGGAAGCCTTCAATACTCTGGACACGATACACGTATCTAAAACATCTAGCTTTGATGTAGCGGCTTGGAAACAGCGTTGTTACGACGCAATGAATGATGATTTTAATACACCAATTTTAATCGCACATTTATTTGAGGCTGTTAAAGTAATCAATCAATTAAAGGATCAAAAAGCGAGCATTACTACTCAAGATTTAGAACTCCTGAAAAATACAATGCATGCGTTTATTTTTGATGTTTTAGGATTGACAAACGACACGAAAAAAGAGAGTGCCGATAAGATAGATGGTGTTGTAGAACTCTTGATTAAGTTACGAAAAGAAGCAAGAGACAACAAAGATTGGGCCTTGTCTGATCAAATTAGAGATGAGTTGATTGCTTTAGGAATTCAGTTAAAAGACGGTAGAGAAGGAACTACCTTTTCAATCAATTAATTTGAAGAAGATACTCACATATCCTTTTATCATCTTAGTACGTTTTTATCAAGCGGCTATTTCTCCTTATACACCATCAACATGTAGATACTCACCTACCTGTTCTCACTACACCATTGAGGCCTTGAAGAAGCATGGCTTGTTCACTGGTGGATGGTTGTCTATAAAAAGAATTTTAAGTTGTCATCCATGGGGAGGACAAGGCTATGACCCAGTGCCCGACAAGAAAAAAAAATAAATATATAGGATGAATAAAGAGTAGTTAATCTTTGAAATAGGTCGTATACTTCCTGTATATTAGCAAAAAGAATTAAAACATATAAAATGAATTTTTTATCAATAGTTTGGGATCCATCATTAGGAATCGATTTAGGTTTTTTTGTGGTTAGATGGTATAGTTTAATGTTTATTGCTGCGTTTGTTTTGGGACTCAGATTGATGAAGAAAATTTTTATAGAAGATGGTGTATCCATAGAGAAGTTGGACGCCTTGTTCATGTACACCTTCTTTTCTATGCTTATTGGAATGCGATTGGGAGATGTCTTTTTTTATAGTTGGGATTATTATCAGCATCATCTATTAGAAATTATTCTACCTTTTAAAGAAAATGCAAACGCATCTTCATTGTTTGGTCTCGTAAAAGGGTGGGAGTTTACTGGTTTTACAGGGTTTGCAAGCCACGGTGCTGCCATAGGTATTGTTGGTGCTTTGTACTTTTACAGTAAGAAAATTATTCAAAAACCCTTTTTATTCATTTTAGATAGAATGGGAATCATGGTGGCATTGGCGGGCTTTTTTATCCGTTTAGGAAACTTTTTCAATTCAGAGATTTATGGAAAAGCGACAGAAAGTTCTTACGGAGTAATTTTTAAAGCTTCAGATCCAGATTTACTTCCCAGGCATCCAACGCAGTTATACGAAGCGTTTAGTTATTTAATCTTATTTTTTGTGTTGTGGAGACTTTATTGGAAAACAGATGCAAAACAAAAATCAGGATATTTGTTTGGTATTTTCTTTGCTGTTCTTTGGTCATTGCGATTCTTGATTGAATTTTTAAAAGAAGCACAAGTAGACGGGAGAGAAGATTGGGTTTTTAATGCATTGAATACGGGACAAGTACTAAGTATTCCTTTGGTGATTATTGGCCTTGTACTGATCTTTAAGAAAAAGTAATTCTCCAAGTTGTTTTCAAGAGGAGGCAGTTAGATGATGTCTGCCTCTATGCATCTCAACATTGCATCCTCTGAAAAGGATGCTTTTTTTCGTTATAGGCTTTGAAATATACAGTCTTTTAAGATTTATAATAATGGCATGTCTTTCATATTTTGAGAAAAATTTTCTTTAAGTAGATACTCCGGCACATCATATAACAGAAATTTGTACTTCATTATGATCTATAAGCTAACAAAATTAAAAAAACATCTAATTATTTGGTGATGTTGTAATGTGTTAAAAACGCTAAAATTATTAATTTACGAAAATGAGTATGCAAACTAGACACTACGATGACACTGCATTTCTTCTCTTAAAGGATTTAGACAAGTAAATAATCAACATAACGGTATTTTTTTAGACAAAGAAACAGATATGTATTGCAATATGTATGTAAATGGAATAGCGGTTAGTTATTTGCATAGTATGTCATCTCAACAAATAAACGCCATCCATTATTTTGAAGATAATCACAAAGTTGTTTTTAATGTTTTAATGAAGCACTTTTCAAAGCTGTATCTAAAGTCTAAGGAAAGATTGGGATTTACCTCCATTAATATTCTTGAGCATAGTCTTGATGATTGTTGTTATTCAGAATATGAGTTCATCGATTACCTAGGAAAGAAAGTGAAAATTTTATTACATAAGAATAACGTTCTAAAAAGCTAAATATTTAAAGGCTTGATAAGAAATATAAAAGGATGAATTATGATTTAGTTCAACAATAAAACCCAATCGATATCGATTGGGTTTTATATAAATAAGGATGAAATTTGGTTTATCCTTTGATCTTTTCTTTAAAATTATCAAATTTAGATGCTTCTTTTTGAGGCCAGCTGTTATTCGATGTATCTACATCTGCTGTTTCTAAATCCGGGTCTAGTTTGATGCTTTTTATTTCTTGAGTACTTGCAAATACTTTTTTCACAGAATTGTCATTCATTCTCCAGATTTGAGCAGGGAATGTTTTCTTCTCTTTGGTTCCATCGGCATAGGTCAACTCCACAATAATTGGCATTACTAAGCCTCCAGGTTTGTCAAATTCTACTTGATACAAATACGAAGGTACCTCTTTTTCATTTTTTACATGCGCATTCATCGCATCAGCATTGGCATCTTCTTTGTTATCTGTGATGTATACCAATTCTCCTAAGTTATCGAAATAGCTTTTGTATTGCTCTTTTAATTTCTTAACACGTTCACTCGGTTTGTTTGTTAGGTAAAGTGGCTTTACAGATTTAATTCCGATGTCAGTAACATCCGTTGTATAAAACCATCCTCTCCAGAACCAGTCTAGGTCCATTCCAGATGCATCTTCCATAGATCGAAAGAAATCTGCAGGTGTAGGGTGTTTAAACATCCAACGTTTCGAATAAGTTCTAAATGCATGATCGAATAACTCTGGTCCCATAATTGTTTTTCTCAACATGTATAAACCAGCTGCAGGCTTTGTGTATGCATTAGGTCCGAATTGTTTTACATAATCTCCCTGTGACATGATAGGGGATAGGTTTGATTGATCTCCACCCATATATCGCGTAATTCCTTGTGCAGGATTGATCGCAAATAATTCAGGGTCGTACTTAAGTTCTGCTAAAATTTCAACAAAAGAGTTGAGTCCTTCATCCATCCAAGTCCATTGACGCTCGTCAGAGTTTACAATCATTGGAAAGAAGTTATGTCCAACCTCATGCGTAATTACTCCAACCATTCTCTTTTTTGTTCTATCAGAATAAGTTCCATCAGCTTTTGGCCTTCCAAAGTTAAAACAGATCATTGGGTATTCCATTCCTTGATCTTCTGCACTTACTGAAATAGCTTTGCTATATGGATAGTCAAATGTTAATTTAGAGTATTCGATTAAAGCGTTTGCAACCGCTCTTGTAGAGTGCTGCTCCCATAAAGGATTTCCCTCTTTAGGATACATCGAAACAGCCATGACTGTTTTTCCATTGATATCAGTTGCCATCGCATCCCAGATGTATTTTCTTGAGGAAGCAAATGCAAAATCACGCACTCTTTTCGCATTAAAGTGCCATGTTTTTGTTTTTGTTGAACGTCCTTTTTCTGCTTTTTCAGCTTCTTTTTGAGTCACAATCATTACAGGTTTGTCAAAAGATTTTCTCGCCTTTGCAAAACGATTTCTTTGCTGCTTTGTCAAGACCTCTTTTTCATTTTGTAATTCTCCAGTTGCATCTACAACATGATCTGCAGGAACGGTTAATTTTACGTCGTAATCTCCAAATTCTAAAGCAAATTCACTACGACCCCAAAACTGCATGTTCTGCCATCCTTCTACATTGTCATAGACACAGAGTCTCGGGAAAAATTGTGCAATAGTGTAATTGTTATTTCCATCAGGAAATGATTCGTAACCAGAACGACCTCCATCTTTTCTATAGTTATTTACCAAATAGTTCCATTTGATTCTAAATTCAAAAACCTCACCTGGAGCTAATGCCTTTGGTAAATTTACACGCATCATCGTTCTATTGATGAAGTGAGATAGTTTGACTCCTTTGCTTTCAACCGTTTCAATATTAAAACCAAAACCTTTTTTTTCCTTCATGTATGATTTCTTGAAGTCATTTGGCGTAATAAAAATTGAAGCACCTTCTGATTTAGCATCTGGTGTTTTAGAATCATCTGCTCTCATGTTTTGGTCTAATTGCACCCATAAGTATTCTAAGTGATCTTTAGAGTTGTTGTGGTAGGTAATATTTTCATCACCGTAAATGCGATTGGTGTCTTCATCCAATCTGATATCCATTACATAATCCACTTTTTGCTGTGTGTATTGATGTCCCGGTGCTCCTGAGGCAGTATGAATTGTATTGGGTGTAGCCAATACATCTTTCATCTGTCTGAATTTGTTCTGATCTGTGTGTCCTTTTTGTGTTTTCTTTTTCTCTTTCTCTTGCGCAAAAGCTGAGGCAGTTACAAAGAAAGCTGAAAAAAGTAGTAAACCGATTTTTTTCATTGTTATATGTCTATTTGAATTGGGTTTTATTGAATCTGAAAAGTACTAAATCTATTGCAATTAAGTTGCAATTAGCAGTGTTTTTTGCAAAGCTTTATCAACATAATGGAAAGATGATATAAATAAAAAAAGCGATACATTCATATCGCTTTTTTTCTTAAAACATAAAGGTTTACCCTTTTAGTTTGTTCTTGAACTTCCCAAACTTATTCTCTTGTTGTTTTGGCCAACTATTGTTAGTAGTATCTACATCTGCCGTTTCCAAATCTGGATCTATCGTAATGTTTGTTATTTCTTTATCAGAGTTGATGGCCTTTGTGACTTGCTTGTCATTTAACCTCCAAATTTGAGCTGGGTATGTTTTTCTTGATTTTGTTCCATCTTTATACGTGAACTCAACAATAATAGGCATTACTAAACCACCTGGTTTGTTGAATGTAATTTCATAGAAAAATTTAGAATCCGCTGTTTTATCTGCTCCAAATGCCACACCTTTTGTTGTGTCTTCTACAAATTGTACACGATCATTGGCACCTTCTTTTGTATAAAATTTCTTCACTTTTTGAATTCCGATATCTGTCACATCAGTCGTGTAAAACCAACCTCTCCAGAACCAATCTAAATCCATGGCAGATGCATCTTCCATAGTTCTGAAAAAGTCTGCAGGTGTTGGGTGTTTGAATTTCCATCGTTGTGCATAGGTTTTAAATGCATGATCAAATAACTCACGACCCATAATGGTCTCTCTTAAAATCCATAGGGCTGTGGCAGGTTTTCCATATGCATTGTTACCAAAACTGTATACGTGGTCTCCTTTAGACATGATTGGCGCAATTCTAGATTGATCTCCATTCATGTACTTTACAATGTTTTTAGGATATCCTCTTGTGATTGGAAAGTCCTTGTCATAATCTAATTCTGCGAGCATTTCCATATAGGAGTTCAATCCTTCATCCATCCAAGTCCATTGACGTTCATCAGAATTCACAATCATCGGGAAAAAATTATGTCCAACTTCGTGAATCGTCACTTTGATCATTCTGTATTTTGTTCTATCAGAATAGGTTCCGTCTGCATTTGGTCTTCCCGGATTGAAGCAGATTTGCGGATATTCCATACCCATTTGTCCATCCACAGAGATTGCTTTATGATATGGGTAATCAAAAGTATATCTTGAGTATGTTTTTAGTGTTTGAGCTACAGCTCTTGTAGAGTGCTCACCGTACAAAGGATTTGCTTCTTTAGAATATAATGAGTAGGCCATTACTGTTTTACCATTGATGTCTACTGCCATGGCGTCCCAAATAAATTTACGAGAGGTCGCAAATGCATAATCTCTCACATTTTTTGCATGGAATTTCCAAGTTTTTGTCTTCTTTACCTTATTTTTCTCAATCTTTACAGCCTCTTTCTGTGTTCTAATTAAAACGGGATTGTCAAAGGTCTTTCTCGCGATAGCCAATCTTTTTTGTTCTGTTTTAGACAGTACTTCTTTCTCGTTTAATAAGACACCAGTAGCACCTAGCATGTGGTCTGCAGGCGTGGTGATGTTTACTTTAAAATCTCCAAATTCTAAGGCAAATTCACTACGACCCCAGAATTGATCGTTTTGCCAGCCCTCTACGTTGTCATAGACACACATTCTAGGATAGAATTGTGCAATTACATAGTTGTTGTTTCCGTCTTTAGGGAAGTGCTCATAACCAGATCGGCCTCCTTGCATTCTGTGGTTGTTTATATTATACCACCATGCTATTTTAAACGAAAACGTATCTCCAGAAGCCAAAGGTTTTACTAAGTTAATGCGCATCATGGTTCTATTGATGGTGTGAGATAAATCACTGCCATCAATGTTGGTAACACTCATGATTTTAAAACCCCCATCAAATGGTGCTTCTTCAAATGTTTTTTTGAAACGATCTTTGCTCAATCTTCTTGGAATTCTGTTTGTTTGAATATCCGGCGATTGTGAATCGGCAGCACGCACATTTTGATCTAATTGTACCCATAAATAAGCGAGTTCATCTGAAGAGTTGTTGTGGTATGTAATAGTTTCGTTTCCTGAAATTTGTTGTTTTTCATCGTTTAAAACAATGTCCATTTCATAATCAACTTGTTGCTGGGTGTATGCTTTACCTGGAGCTCCAGAGGCTGTACGCTGACTATTAGGCGTTGCCAATTCTGTAGTCAATTGCTTGAACTTGTTTTCATTGGTATGTCCTTGCTGTGTTTCTCTCTTTTTTTGCGCAAGCGAAGCTGTGACCACAAACAGGAATGAAAGTAACAGTAAACTGAGTTTTTTCATGGGATATAATTTATAGAATTGAGGTTATTGAATTAATAAGTTAAAGTACTAGTTTGCTTATTTTTTGTTAACAGAGCACTCTTGTATTTTTTATTGACTTTTGATTTCACTAAGTTTTGTTGCGATGGGAAATGCTCTATAAGCAGCGTATTCTCCACCTCAATGCTATTGATATGCGCTATATTTTCTATCTCTAAATAGAAAAAGACTGAATCGCCATCGTATTCTTTACCTATGTATTTAAAATCGACTGATTTTTCATTGATCACAAAATGCAGATGTTTTTCAATATATTCTTTTAAATATCGATCACTATCTTCCAATTCTTTTTGGGTGTCTAATTCAAACTTTTTCGAATGAATTTTGTTTAAAGTAGTTTCAATATCGTCAATAAAGATATTGGTAATAACCTCTATCGATTGTTTCTTGTTGTTAAACTCTATTTGGGTTAGGCTCAAGTAATATTTATGCGCTGTAAAAGCAAAAAAGGGAGCAATAAATAAGAGCAGTACTGTTTTTTTTATTCTCATTATATCCGAATATGTTTGTAAATTTGAACAATTCTAAGGAGCTACACAAATTATTTATTGTTTTCTATGATGGTCAGATATGATTTGCTTTCTTTTAACAAAATTTTAAGAAGCTCTAAGTGTTTTTCCTTTTTGAATAGTCCTTCAATGCCGAAAGAATCACAAAAGGTTAAAAAGTGATGGTACTTTTCTTTGGGTATTTTTAATTTTATAAAGAAGAAGTCTTCTCCTAGGAGCTTCAAAAGTTGCCTTGGAAAACCTTCTTTAAAGTTTATTTTTTTTCTTAACGCTCTCTTTTTTTCGAGATATGGATCAGAAATTTTTATTGTTGATAGCGGTAAACCGGCATTTTTTGAAATGGGATCCGTTAGTAATTGGGCATTGTCAGGTTTTTTTAAATGTTGCTCATCTGAACCAATAGCCATGTTCATTATTTCTTTATGTGGAATATCCATAATCGAGCCTATGAGCATTTCCATCTGTGCTTTAATGCTATCTTTTTTAGGTTTCAAAAGATCTGAAGTTAACCTACCCTTTAGTTTTTTTTCAACTACAACTTCCTCTAAAAGATTGTTTCGAACTATGACATGTACCTGCAGGAACCCCTCATGCAAATTTCCTTTTTTTATCCTTATTTTTTTTGAAATGTATTGAATGTTTGAAATGTGTAGCCAGTCCCCTTCGCTAACGGAGATTTTAAATGCTCCCTTTTTGTTCGAAATTGTTCCTGTTTTTGTAGTTTCATTATAAATATGCATATGTTCAATAGGGGAGGAGCTTGTATCATAAATGATACCCTCTAAAACGAGTGTGTTTTGAGAAAACGAATATTGGATCAATATCCATAGGAATATAAATATTTGAAGCTGTTGTTTCATGAGATCTTTTGGTTCATTTATTGCTTACTTAAATGTATGTGTTGATCACTTTGTCTGTGGGGAAAGGTTTTACTTTGTGATAACAGTGCTGCTGTCAGTTCTAATCGATTTCCTTTTTTATATATTTTAAGAATTCCAGCCTGCAAGCAGTAGTTCAAAAATAAATGGATATAATCTTTTTCAATTTTTAATTGATGTACGAAAAAGGAATCAGAATATGATTGTTTTATGGCTGCTAATCTTTGGTCTTTCAAAGTCTCTCGCTTCAATTCTTCTTTTTTTCTAGCATTCCCATTCAAAAAGCTGAGAGCATGATTTAAATCAATGGATGCACCTGTAAGATTTACTTTGGCTATGGCTTTATTTTTTGTTTTGATCCCCTTTCGGTAGGGTAATTTTAGGTTGGGTGCATATGCAATAGCTTTGGGCATGATTTGTGGATCTACATAAAATATAGATTGTTTTTTTTTGATAGTTATTTCGTTTAAGGTATGTGTTTTTGCAGTGAGGTGTATATCGATTTGTTTGGTTGTCCTTTCCATTTCTGAAATAGCCACATATTGATGTTCAAAGCTCATGTGAGAAATGGCTAAGGTATCTCCAACCTGCACAACAATTGCAAAGACTCCATTGTTATTAGAGCTTGTACCGAGACTATTTGCTTTGTTAATGATATGTACATGCGGGATCTTTTTTACATTTGAAAAGATGGTTCCAGTTAGCTCAAAACTCTCTTTATGCTGCGAAAAGAGCTTGCTACCAAAAAAAAGTAGTACTAAAAAAAATGAATACTTCGCTGCCATAGATACAAAGAACGCATTGAAGACTCTTAAAAATCTATTAAAACACTTGTAAATGTTTGTTAAAGAAAAGAGCAGCTCTTCTTCAAATTACACGATAGTTTTGGTTACATTTGGTGTATGAAAAATTTAATTATTGCGAGTACATCTACCATTCATGGAAGTGGTTATTTAGACTATTTATTGCCCACATTGAAAGTACATTTTAAGAAGGTTACTACCCTTTTATTTATTCCGTATGCACGTCCTAGCGGAATTACTTATCACAGCTATACGTCTAAGGCAAAAGATGCCTTTGCTAAATTAGGGATTCATGTGCGTGGTATTCATGAATTTGATTGTCCTAAAGAGGCAGTGCAAGGAGCAGAAGCAATTTTTACAGGTGGAGGAAACACGTTTGAATTGGTGAATCAATTATATGCCAATGATCTCATTGGTGACTTACAAAGAACTTTGGAAAGTGGAACTCCATATTTAGGTACAAGTGCGGGGAGTAATATTTGCGGAGTAACGATGATGAATACTAATGATATGCCCATTGTGTATCCACCAAGTTTTGATACATTGGGGTGTATTCCGTTTAATATTAATGCACACTATTTAGACCCAGTTGTCGGGTCTACGCATATGGGAGAAACAAGAGCAACAAGAATACAAGAGTATCATGCTTATAATACAACTGCTGTTCTAGGTTTGCGAGAAGGCTCTTGGTTAGAGGTCGAACATAATAAGATTGTTTTAAAGGGGAGCTTAACGGCAAGAGTTTTTAAACAGAACGAAAAGCCTTACGAAATAGCAAGTGGTACTGAAGTGTTGTTATAACAACAAGGCTGAGAGTCTCAGACAATCAGCCTTGGGTAGTTTTAAGTTAAGACACCTAAGGTATGTGATTCATGAGGTGTGAATTGATGAGGTGTTCGCCTTACCCATTTAGTATTTGACGTAATCCACAATTTCTAATCCATATCCAATCATACCTACACGTTTTTCTTGTGTTGTGTTCGAAACTAATCGAAGTTTATGAATGTCTAAATCGTGCAAAATTTGAGCTCCAATTCCAAAATCTTTGCTATCCATTTTAATACGTGGAGCCTTTAGTTGACCGTTTGCTTGTGATTTCTTGAGAGTATCTAAACGTTTTAATAGGTTTTGAGACTGATTTTGCTGATTGATAAACAAAATAGCTCCTTTTCCATGATCCGTTACAGTTTTGAACATTTTATCAAGCTTTTTGTCGGCATCATTGGTCAATGTTCCTAAAATATCATTATTGACTAGGGTTGAATTCACTCTGGTGATCACTGGTTCGTCTTTAGACCAAGACCCAAGTGTTAGCGCGAGATGCACTTGTTTATTATTGGTTTGTTGGTAGGCTCTTAATCGAAAGGTTCCAAAACGAGTTACGATGTCAAAGTCTTCTTTCTTTTCAATCAAAGAGTCATGTTCCATTCTGTAGGCCACAAGATCTTCGATAGAAACAATTTTTAGATCGAATTTTTTTGCAACTTCCATGAGTTCTGGCAGACGCGCCATGGTTCCATCATCATTCATAATTTCTACAATAACTCCCGCAGGATCAAACCCAGCTAATCGCGCAAAATCGATTGCTGCTTCCGTATGACCAGTTCTTCGTAAAACACCACCTTCCTTTGCAATTAAGGGAAAAATATGTCCAGGTCTCGCTAGGTCAAACGGTTTCGTTTCGTTGTTTATAATGGCTTTAATGGTGAGCGCTCTATCGCTAGCAGAAATTCCAGTAGTTACTCCTTTGCCTTTTAGATCTACAGAAACAGTAAAAGCAGTTTCCATTGGATCAGTATTGTTATGAACCATCATGCCCAGTTGCAGTTCTTTACTTCGTTTTTCTGTAATTGGAGCACATATTAATCCACGCCCATGAGTTGCCATGAAATTGATCATCTCTGGGGTTACTTTTTCCGCAGCAGCAACAAAATCACCTTCATTTTCTCTGTTTTCGTCATCTACAACGATAATTACCTTCCCATTTCGAATATCTTCTATAGCTTCGGTAATTGTGTTCAGTTGTATTTGTATTGGTTTAGAATTTTCCATTATGAATTGTCTTTTTTAGAGACTATTTTGTTTATAAATTTTGTTAGTGGTTGTAAAAATACATCAATATTAAAGATGCCTTTATCTTTTGTGGCTCTAATGGTTAAAAATATTCCAAATGGAGCCATGACTATTGCAGAGATCCAAGATCCGAGTACGGCAGAAATTGAACTGTCTTCTGCTAGATTTTTTCCGAATGTATTTGCGAAAAAGTACAAAACATATATTGAAATTGCCAATATCATGGGGAGTCCGAACCCTCCTTTTCTAATGATAGAACCCAATGGGGCTCCGATAAAAAATAGAATCAAACAGGACAGTGAGAATGCAACTCTGTTGTAATACTCGGTTTCGTACATGTTGAGTTTTTTTCTCTTATATTTAAAAGAACGTTTTTGATTTTTAATAAGGTCCAATGCACTTTTATTTTTAGAAAGAGCAGTGTTTATAATTCTTAGTTGAGTTGCCTCGTCGAAATTATCTAAAACTGCCGGCATTAATGCACTGGCTGTGCTATCTTTCTGGTACAAATACAATTTTTTTGCATCTGTTTTTTTGTAGAGATTTTTTGCTCTTCCCCTTAAGAATTCATTGTATTCATCCTGCATTTCAGGTAGCATTGTTTGCAACTCTCCTAAGCTTTTCATGTCCTTACTTTGAAGATTACCATCTTCTTTTAATGAATCTTTAGGCATGTTGATAATGATGGTATATTGTTTGAATGCGGCTGTAGATGCCGGCATATTAATTCTACTACGTCTTAAGTTCAAATGGTCTTCGAAAAAGTATCCGTCATTCAATACCAATGTCATGTATCGTTGCCCCTCTGGGTTTATAATTTTTCCTGTTTTGGCAGTGATGATTTTTTTATTGCCTTTCCGTTCACTTAAATCATATATCTTAACATTTTTAAGCTGATCTTCATTTTCGCCAAATTTTTCATCAAACTTAATATGATACCCGGGTATTTCAGTGTTGAATGCTCCGGGTATTAGAGCTAGGAGTGGTTTTTGTTTTTTGATATTTAAGTACAGGTTTTTTTGTTTAAAAACGGCATAAGGATATACGTTGTTTAAAAAGAAAAAATTAATCAAGCTCATAAGTACAGTTAATAGGATCAAAGGTCTTACCAATCTTGGTAATGATATTCCTGCTGATTTTGCAGCTGCAAATTCATAATTTTCAGAGAGATTTCCCAAGGCCATTATAGCGGATAGAAGAACGCCAATTGGCAAGGCTTGCGGAGTTACTATTAACGTTGTGTAATATAAGAATTTGAGGATGAAAAATAGATCGATACCCTTCCCTGCAATGTCTTCAAATGCCAACCACAGTACCTGCATGACGAGTACAAACAGTACGATTAAAAAAGTGGCCAAAAAAGGCACTATAAAACTTTTGAGTATGTATTTGTCTAAGATCTTCAATGGTAGAGATACGATTTATTAGTCGATGATATAGTTTTGGTTTAAGTAGCTTTCTTTTTCAAACAAGAAAGTAGATTTGGGTAGATTTTGACTGTGGCTAAACGCGGTTACTTCAAAAGTGGTCTTTGAATTGTTTGCACCAGTTTGCATTAGTTTAACAATGTGTTTTGTTTTTTGATCAATGGCGAGTTCTACTTTAATAATGTCAGAATCACTATCCATTGGAGTTAGTTCCACAAACTGTACCTTTTTACCCTGCACAATTCCAATGGCTCCTAGGGTAAAAGTATAGCCTTCTTTGTAAAATGTTAATAGCTTTGACGGGTAAATAAATCCGTCATCTGCGTCAAGGTCATCATCGCTAATGGCGATTTCCTTTTCCTCATGATTGATCACGTATAATTTTGATCCATCAAAAATAAATGTATTCCCGAGATACTCTAGGTTGTATTTTTCTCCTTCCAAAGAAATAACACCTTTCATTGGTGGTTCATCACCTTCTTTTATGCCGGCATCTTCATTGCTTAGGCTAGAACTAAATCGAATTGTCATATTGCTATAAGCTCCCATTTTAGAGGATACTTCGTCTAAGAGATCTTTTGCCTTATTTTGTTGACTAAAACTTAGGTTTACGATACCTATTAGCAATAGACAACAGAGTGTTGTTTTTTTCATCAATGTATATTTATATGTTTTCATTCTCTAATAATTGGTCTAAAGCAACCAAATCTGTGACCAATACTTGTCTTGCTTTACTGCCTTCGAAGCCTCCAACAATGCCTGCAGCCTCTAACTGATCAATAAGTCTTCCAGCTCTGTTATATCCTAACTTCAATTTACGCTGCAATAAAGAGGCAGATCCTTGCTGCGCAGTAACAATAATTTCTGCTGCTTCTTTAAATAACTTATCTCTGTCTGAGATATCTATATCAAGAGCTGTGCCACCTTCTTCTCC
The DNA here is from genome assembly GCA_042091715.1 of Polaribacter sp. Lineage (GTDB taxonomy): Bacteria > Bacteroidota > Bacteroidia > Flavobacteriales > Flavobacteriaceae > Polaribacter. Next base: position 22,770 of record JBELGW010000003.1, read on the forward strand.
AACATATTCTGGGAGTATATGTGCATCGGGATATGCTCTTTGAGATCCTATAAAATCTGTTATTTTTTCTACTTCAGGTGTGTCAACAAAGGCACATTGAATTCGATTTAATTCATTTCCAGCTGTGTACAATAGGTCTCCTTTACCTATCAATTGATCAGCACCACCAGCATCTAAAATTGTTCTTGAATCAATTTTAGAAGTTACTCTAAACGCAATTCTGGCAGGGAAATTTGCTTTTATGATTCCTGTTATTACATTTACAGAAGGCCTTTGAGTGGCAACAATTAAGTGAATTCCAATAGCTCGTGCTAACTGAGCTAATCGAGCGATTGGAGTTTCTACTTCTTTACCAGCAGTCATGATTAAATCAGCAAATTCATCAATTACCAAAACAATGTAAGGCAAAAATTCATGTCCATCATTGGGGTTTAACTTACGCGCCTTAAATTTTGTATTGTACTCTTTTATATTGCGCACCATGGCAGTTTTCAAGAGATCGTAGCGAGCATCCATTTCGAGACAAAGGGAATTTAAAGTATTCACTACTTTTGTGGTGTCTGTGATGATGGCGTCTTCACTATCAGGCAGTTTGGCAAGGTAATGACGCTCAATCTTATTGAACAAGGTTAGTTCAACTTTTTTAGGGTCAACTAGTACAAATTTTACCTCTGCTGGATGCTTTTTATACAGCAAAGAGGTTAAGACTGCATTCAATCCTACCGATTTTCCTTGTCCGGTTGCTCCAGCCATCAAAAGATGAGGCATTTTGGCTAAATCAACAACAAAAGTTTCATTCGATATTGTTTTACCAAGTGCGATTGGCAACTCCATTTGAGATTCTTGAAATTTCTTTGATGCAATAACAGAATGCATGGAAACAATGGTAGATTTTTTATTTGGAACCTCAATACCAATGGTGCCTTTACCAGGTATTGGAGCGATGATTCGAATGCCAAGTGCAGATAAAGACAAAGCAATGTCATCTTCTAAGTTTTTAATTTTAGAAATGCGAATTCCTGCTTCTGGAACAATTTCATATAAAGTAATTGTTGGTCCAACGGTTGCTTTTATTTTGGATATACCAATTTTGTAATTTTTGAGTGTTTCTAAAATTTTATTTTTGTTCGCTTCGAGTTCTTCTGGATCTATAGAAATACTCTCATTGTATTGCTTCAGTAAATTGAACGTAGGAAACTTAAAGTTACCTAATTCTAGTGTAGGGTCAAACTCCCCAAAATCTTTGACTAACTTATCTGATAAATTTTCTGTTACTGATTTCTCTTCTTCAATTTTTTCAACTGCAATTTCAACCTCTTTAGGTACTTGTTTTTCTGTTTTTTTCGGAACTTCCATACCCGTATTCAAGGGTTCCTCGCCTGTGTTCGGTTCTTTGTGTTGATGCACTTCAGAGTGGTTGCTAATCGTTGGGTGTAAGTTTTGTAAAGACAGTTCAAACTCTGATGTTTTTGGGTGGTCCTCTTTGTGAAAATTTTCTTTGTCAATAATAGACGCTTCCGCCGAAGGAGTGGGTGAGTGGTCTTTCTCAGCTTTCTCAACATTTTCTATTTTCTCTGTTTTCTTTGTTCTTCTAGCCCGAAGTCTTCTGATAATACTTTCAGGTGTTACTTTATAACGAACAATAACATAGGTTAGCAACAGAAAAATTAAGACCAAAGCCAACCCAGTTTTCCCCAAGAATAGTTGCAGGTATTCATTGATTTCTACACCAATAATGCCTGCAAAAAGAATTAATTTACTCGGAAGGAATCCAAACGAAATTGAAAACCAAAGCATTGCTAATATGCCCCAGTTCCAAGTTGCAAATGTCTTTCTTACAGGTACTTTAATTAAGATATAGGTTCCTGTTATAAAAAGTAATACTGGAATTATAAATGCTGCCAGACCAAAACCATTGTAGATAAAGAAGTGACTCAAGTTGGCACCTACCTTTCCCAATAAATTTTGTGCGTGTATTGACTGATCTTCAAAGGTATTCAGTGTACTTTGATCTGCTTGCCAAGAAAAGAAAAACGAGAAAAAAGCAATGGTTAAAAAGAAAGAAAATACAATTGAAAACAATCCAAAAACGGTATGTGTTTGTCTATTTCTCAAAAAGGCCTTTAGGCTTTGAAATTTGGACGTTTTAATAGCTTTCGCTTTTGTTGCTTTGGTCTTTTTTGCCATTCAGAAATACGTGATTTGTAAAATGTAAATATAAGGTTTTGCTTATAATATCTCTAGTATTTTTGGTGTGTAAATAATGGCACTAATCACCAATGCGAAAATGGCTGCAAATGCAGGGGCTCCTGCCGCGATGTCCTTAATAAATCCAATTTTTTCATGGTAATCAGGATGTACAAAATCGGCCATTTTTTCTATGGCTGTATTCGAAGCCTCTGCTACTAAAACGAGTGCCCAAATAATTAATTGGAGCATCCATTCTGTTGCTGAAATATCAAAATAACATCCTAAGCCAATAGCCACTATGCCTAAAAGCAATTGCATTTTAATACTGTCTTCTGTAGTTAACAGTAGCCACAATCCTTTCAAGGCAAACTTTAAACTGCGAAGTCTTCCTCGCAAGAAACCATCGTTTGGATTTTTCATTATAGAACTGCTTTGATTGCATTTTCATAATTTGGTTCATCTGCTATTTCAGAAACCTGTTCTGAATAGCAAACATATCCTTGCTCATCAATCACAACAATTGCTCTAGAATTTAAATGAGCTAATGGACCGTCGATAATCTGAAGTCCATAATCCTGTCCAAAACTACCGGCTGTAAAATCAGATAAAGAAATTACATTTTTGAGACCCTCTGCACCGCAAAAGCGTGCTTGTGCAAATGGTAAATCTCGAGAAATACATAAGACGATTGTGTTATTAAGATTAGAAGCTTTTTCATTAAAAGCTCTTACAGAGGCAGCACAAGTTCCTGTATCTATGCTCGGAAAAATATTTAAAATGATTTTTTTGCCAGCGAAATCTGCCAATCTTTTGATAGACAAATCGGTTGCAATTAATTTAAAGTCCGGAGCTTTATCTCTTGCTTTTACAAGAGATCCATTGGTGTGTACAGTAGCTCCTTGAAGTGTAATTGAGGCCATTTTGATATTTTTTAGGAACCTCAAAAATACATAAAATTATCATTAATTTGGGCAGAGTTTTTGTGAATCTGAATCATTTTTTATCGATACCTTTGCGGCTGTAACTAGGAATAAATTAGTTTGTGAATTTAGCGTTATATACCTCAGAGTTTAAAAAGAATTTAAGCATTGCATATCCTGTAATGTTAGGGCAGTTAGGTCATGTGTTAGTGGGTCTAGCAGATAATATTATGGTGGGGCAATTAGGAGCAGCGCCATTGGCAGCTGTTTCTTTAGCGAATAGTATTATTTTTATCGCCTTGTCTTTAGGAATTGGTTTTACTTTTGCAATTACACCATTAATTGCCGAAGCAGATGGTGAAAAGAGTATTGAAAATGGGAGAAGTTATTTTCAGCATGGAATGCTATTGTCCATTGTGTTGGGTATTGTTCTTTTTTTTGCACTTTTATTGATGAAACCCATCCTGTATCATATGGATCAGCCAGAGGAAGTCGTTGCTTTGGCCATACCTTACTTTAAAATTGTCGCTTTTTCTATGATTCCCTTGATGTTTTTTCAAGGGTTAAAGCAGTTTTGCGACGGACTATCATTGACCAAATATGCAATGAAGGCAACGGTTGTTGCGAATGTCATGAATGTGTTTTTCAACTATATGTTAATTTACGGTGTTTGGATTTTTCCAAAATTAGGAATTGAAGGGGCTGCCTTTGGTACTTTATTTTCTAGGTTTGCAATGGTACTTTTTATCATTTTGATTATTAGGTCTAAACCCGTTTTGTCTCCCTATTTTAGATCATTTTCAGTTTCTGAAATTAAAAAAAGTGTTCTCAGGAGGGTCTATAATTTAGGATATCCAACAGCACTACAGATGCTTTTTGAAGTGGGGATATTTGCCTCAGGAGTATTAATAGCTGGCGCATTAGGAACCAATATCCAGGCTGCAAATCAGATTGCGCTGAATTTATCTTCTATGACCTTTATGATCGCTGTTGGGCTTGGAGTCACTGCTACGGTTAGGGTCGGAAATCAAAAAGGATTGAAAAATTATAAGGAACTCAGACGTATTGCAATTTCAATTGTTCTATTGATGATTTTGATTGATTTATTTTTTGCTGCTGGATTTATCCTTGCAAAAGATGTGCTACCGACCATATACATAGAGAATGTGGAGGTAATCGAAACTGCAGCAATTTTGATTGTAATTTCTGGGTTTTTTCAATTGTCTGATGGAATACAAGTTGTTGTTTTGGGTGCATTGCGAGGGTTACAAGATGTAAAGTGGCCCATGCTAATTACTTTTGTTGCTTATTGGATTATTGGTTTTCCAATATGCTATTACTTAGCGTTGCATACCTCATTGGCAGAGAAAGGAATTTGGATTGGACTCTTAATTTCATTGACCGCTTCTGCAATAATGTTGTATATTCGCTTTCACAAATTAACCTACAAACTAATTAAAGAAAAGCATGGTACTTCCTAAATTTTTATTAGCAGACAATAGTAATCACCCAGATGATATTTTTGTATTACATACAGAATTCCCTCGTTTTTTAATTAATTTGAAGGATGATTCTGTAGAGTGGTTTGAAGATTTGACTGGTGAGAGAGAAGATGATATAGCTACTGAATTAGCCGATTTAATGGATAAGGCGGGTGCTTTTTACGATGAAGAATTGAAAGGCTTGGCTTAATTTTTTAAGCAGAATTTGGCATGGCTTACCGATAAACATAAAAACAGCACCGAGGTGCTGTTTTTATGTTTATGTAATTATGATTTAAGAAGAACACATTGCTCTCGGGTATGGATTTATGCGTGCACAGCTGCCTTCTTAGATTTTCTATAGGTGAAAGAGTTAAATATTTTTCTTTTCCCGAAGTTATTGATCGATTTAGCATTGATAAATTTTCCAAAAAGAATGCGATTTACACCAAAGTATTCGTACGTGTTCCCATCTGTAAATGTAACCTCTAAGGTCATGCTTTTATGATGCCAATCTGCTACTTGAGATTCTTGAATCGTAGTTGTATATTCAGCTAAGTTTGCTGCTTTGGTCTCCGGAGCAATACTCACTAGAAAGTGATATCCATCAATAATTTTTGTACTTTCAATTTCTGCGATTGCTTTTTGATCTTCCTCTAGAAATTTGTCTGGATGCCATTTTTTTACCAGTCCTCTATAGGTTGTTTTCAATTCCTTTAAATCAATAGGGCCTTCTACATTGAATAGTTTTTTATATTCTTTAATGCGTTTCATGTATGATGTTTCAAATTCGAGTGCAAAAGTACTGATATTTAATTAATTAAAATCTTATGTTTCTATTTTTTATGTGGGTTTCTAGAGCTACATGATTCTTAATTTTTGTGATTGCTTTGCAACTGGTGCCACTGGTGCCCATGCAGCGTGTTTTTGTTTGTATATTGCTGTTAGTCAATAGTTAATGTTGTTGTGAACTGGTCTGTTTACGTGTCTTCGTGAAAAAGTATACAGGGTATGCGTATTCTAGGAGCTCACGTTTTTAGGTTAGGCAATGCATCTCCATCTTTAACTATTGCAGATTCCTAATGGAAATGTCTGTTTGTTGCATTTAGTGCTTTGCTTTTTCTACAAGTTCTAACTGTTCAATTTTGGCTTTGGTAGTGAATACGCCGTAATTGATAAAAACATTTTTCTTTTCTATTTTAGCTATGGTCCCAACAGCATTTCCGTCTATCAAACGAACCCTGTCATGCACCTTATAAACATAATTTGCTCTTACTGTAGCTGCCTTTTTAGCTTCAATTTTCTTTTCTTCCCTTACTTTGATAACTTTTTGTAAAACTTCTTGTTCTACTTTCTTGATACTTTCTTGTTTCTTTTTTTCTACAACCTTTGCTGTTTTCTTTTCCGATTTTGTTTTTGGTTTTACTGGGTTTTTCTTGAGATATTTTGTTTTTTCTGCGGCGATCCACTTTTGCAGTTCTGTATTTAGTTGTTTTTTATTATTGGTTTGTAAATAGTGATTGAGCAATTCGTTTACTTTTCTACCAATAGATAACATTTTTTGATTGCTATCATACAATTCTTGAAAACCCGATAGCTTGTCTTGTACTTTTTGTTCTTTTTCAACCAAACTGTCAATATGTTCTTGTCCTTTTGTTTTTTGTTTTTCTAAATTATCAGCTTTATTTTGCAGGCGATTGCGCTCTTTTTGCAGTTTAGAAATTGTTTTGTCGAGTCTTATTTTTTCTGTTTCTACCCTCTTTTTTGCTTTGTTAATTATGCTAAAAGGGATTCCGTTTTTTTGAGCCACTTCAAATGTGAAGGAGCTACCTGCTTGTCCAACATAAAGCTTATATAGAGGTTCTAAAGTGCGCTCATTAAATTGCATGTTGGCATTGGTAACATTTTCTAGCTCGTTGGCTAAAACTTTCAAATTGGCATAGTGGGTAGTGATAATGCCAAAGGCTTTTTTACTGTAAAATTCTTCTAAAAATATTTCAGCCAATGCGCCCCCTAGTTCAGGGTCAGATCCTGTTCCAAACTCATCAATTAAAAACAAGGTGTTTTTATTACACTTGCGCAGAAAGTAACGCATGTTTTTTAGTCGATAGCTGTAGGTGCTTAACTGATTTTCTATCGATTGATTGTCTCCGATATCTGTTAATATGGTATCGAATATATAGGTTTCGCTTCGTTCATCAACAGGAATCAATAGTCCGCTTTGAAGCATTACTTGTAGAAGACCAATGGTTTTTAGGGTGATGCTTTTTCCTCCTGCGTTTGGACCAGAAATAACAATAATTTGCTGCTTTTCATTGAGAGCTATTGATTGTGGAATCGTTTCTACTCCTTTCGATGTATTATTTTTCCATAGAATTGGGTGGTATGCATTGATGAAATTTATTTTCTTTTCTTTAGTTATTGTAGGTAAAATAGCATGTATGTCCCTTGCGTACTTTGCTTTTGCTCCAATGCAATCTAGATGTGTTAGATAGGTGAGGTAGGTGTGTAATAAAGGAACAAAAGGACGCAGATTAGCTGCTAAATTTTTTAGTATTTTGGTTACTTCTTGCTGTTCTTCATAGGTGAGATTCTGCAATTCTCTGTCGTAATTCAGTGTCGCTTGCGGAGCGATGTATACAATACTTCCAGACTTTGATGCTCCCAAGAAGGTGCCTTTTACCTTGCGTCTGTGCATTGCTAAGACGGCTAGTACGCGATGATTGTCTATGACACTTTCTCTGATGTCATCCAAATAACCTGCAGCAGCATATCGGTTCAAATCACGTGTGAAGCTTTCACCTATTTTACCACGAATTTTTGCAATATCTCTTCTAATTTCTTTCAACAAAGCAGATGCATTATTCGCAACCTCTCCGAAGTTCGTAATGATTTTAGAAATGGCGTCAATAATTTGTGTTGTATATTCAACTTCTGAACTTATTAACTGGATGGTAGGGAAATAGGTGTTAAATTTTTTAAAGAATTTTAAAAGCTCATTGACGGTTTCTGAAACACGAGCAATTTTTAAAAATGCGACAGGTTCCAAAAGACTATTTTCTATATTTAATGTGAAAATTTCTTGAGAAATATTGTCGAAACCGTGATTTGGAACTCTGTTTTCACTTATGAAAGAAGATAGATATTCGTTGACTAAATTTAGTTCTTTGTACAACTCCTCTCGATCCTCTATTGGCGCAACACTATTTATTTTTTCTTTTCCAAGTTCAGAAATACACGACGCTGCTACATGAGTTAATATGGTGTTGAATTCTAAATCTTGTACTGTTTTTTCTGAAATGTTTTTTCCCAAAATACTATCTTTGATTTCAGACAAAAATAAGAAACTATGCAGCGAAACTTATCGGATTCTTGGAAAAATATTTTGCAGGTTGAATTCGAGAAACCGTATTTTCAAGAGCTGCAGATTTTTATAAAAGAGTCATACAAGAGCACAGTCTGTTATCCTCGAGAACAAGACATTTTTGCCGCTTTTAATGCGTGTTCCTTTGCTGCATTAAATGTTGTTATTATTGGGCAAGACCCATATCATGGCAAAGGGCAAGCCAATGGATTGTGTTTCTCTGTTCAAGAAGGTATCCAGCATCCACCGTCATTAATTAATATTTTTAAAGAACTACAGACAGATGTTGGAAATTCATATGCTGTTTCTGGTAATTTGCTACACTGGGCCGAGCAGGGTGTTTTATTGTTAAATGCTACGCTTACGGTAGAGGAAGGAAAGGCGGGTAGTCACCAAAAAAGAGGTTGGGAGCAGTTTACGGATGCAGTGATCTCTGTGATTTCAAAAAAAAAGAATGATGTTGTTTTTCTTTTATGGGGAGGATTTGCGAAACAAAAAGGAAAAAAGATTGACGCAAGTAAACACCATATATTAACTTCGGGTCATCCTTCGCCATTGAGTGCTAATAGAGGTTATTGGTTTGGAAATAAACATTTTTCTAAAACAAATGAGATGCTAGAAGCACAAGGTAAATCTCGTATCAAATGGTAGTCAATTTCTCAGTTCTATAGTGAGGTGAAATGATTGCATCTATAATTTCTTCAGTATGATTGGGGTAGTTCACTTTTACAGTTTCAGTTGACTGTATCCATTGTGCAATTTCTTTCAGTCTTTTGATACTTAGTTTCTTCAAGACAGGGACACCTAGCTCTCTTAAGGCTTGTGCATTGCATTGCTGTTCGTATTGATTTTTCATGGGAACAACCATTAATTTTTTTCCCAGGAACAAAGCCTCTGCCGGAGTTTCAAAGCCTGCCCCACACAGCACACCATTGCAGGATGCCAGACTTTTGACAAAGTCAAAGTTGTTTATGGGTTGAATGGTGATATTTTTCTTAAAATGAAACTTGTCACTGTTTTTTGAGAAGACCTGCCATTTAACAAGAGGGAATTTAGAGAGCAGGTTCACTATTTTTTTGTCACTATATGCAGGTAGGTATACCGTGTAATGTCCTTTGTTAGTTATGTTTTTTGTTCGAACTTGGCTTCTAATAATGGGTGTAAATATTGAAGAGTTATAGGACTTAAAATGAAACCCGAAACCAGCTCTGGTTGGAGCGTAGTATTTCAAAATGTATCGTTCTAAGGAGTGTTTTTTTGAGGTCGGTGAACATTTGTTTAAAACGGCATTCTGATGACTTAATGAAATGATTGGAACATTATATAGTTTTGCGGCCCATGCAGAAATAGGTTCGAAATCGTTAATGATGAGATCGTATTTTTTTACAGGTAATGCTTGTATTTCTTTACATAATTTAAGGAGTTTCAATGTTTTTATTGTTTTAAAAAGATCGATGCCTCCTTTTTGTCCAAAAATAAAACTGAGTCCATGGAGTTTGTAAGTGATTTGAAAAGGGAGTTCGATGTCGCATTGACAGCCGCTCATTAAAATGTCTACCGATGCCTTTTGTTGAAGCAAAGGGATGATTTCTAGAGCTCTAATTGCGTGTCCATTTCCTGTCCCTTGAATTGCATATAAGATCTTCATGAGTTTGCTTTGATTTTAAAGGTTGTTTAGGTTGAATTCTTCCATTAATTCATGAAATAAAAGCTTGTTTTTTTTCTCAATCCTTCCGATATCTGGATCTAAATTGCCATCTAGCTCTTCATTGTCTTCAGCATTGTATTCGTTGTCATATTCGTACAATCTCCAATTTTTATTATTGTATTCTAGCGCTGTGAGGTTTTCAATCCAGTCACCAGAATTTAGATAGGTAGTGCTGCCTTTTTCCGTTTCTATTTGTTTAATACTTGGCTCATGTATGTGTCCGCAAACTACGTAGTCATATGCTTTTTCTATAGCAATGTCTGATGCGATTTTCTCGAAGTTACTGATGAACTTTATAGCGCCTTTTACATTATTTTTTATTTTTTTAGAGAGTGATAGTTTTCCATAACCTAGTTTTGAACTTATCCAATTCATAAGCGTGTTGATTAAAATTAATACATCATAACCTTTGCCTCCTAATTTGGCCAACCATTTGGAGTGTTGCATGGTTACATCAAAAACATCACCATGAAAGAACCATGCTTTTTTGCCGTCTATTTTGAGTACTACTTTGTTTACAATTTCTAAATTTCCTAAACGAATCCCTTTGAATCTTCTCAGCATTTCATCGTGATTTCCCGTGATGTAGTACACTTTTGTATCTGATGTGATGAATTGCATTAAGTTCTTGATAGTCTTTAAATGAGCTTTAGGGAAATACCTTTTATTGAATTGCCAGATGTCAATAATATCACCGTTTAGTATTAATGTCTTGGGATGAATAGTTTTGAGATAGTTGTTCAACTCTATAGCTCGACAGCCATAAGTACCAAGGTGTATGTCAGAGAGTACTACAAGATCTAATTCTCTTCGTTTCGGTTTCGTCATAGAAGATTACTACGATTTAAATAGGTTTGGTATCCATTTAGAATGCATGCCTTTTGTTGGGCTCGTTTTTTACGAACTATTTACATGCCAAATCTATAAGAACTAGATGTTTTAATTGTAAAGTAGAGGTGAAATGTTGGTAATCTTAACTTTATGATAAGATGTTTCAGTATTAAGTCAAGATGAAGAAGAGATACGCCGTTAAAAAAAATCCGCCATATCATAGCGGATTTTGTTGAATTTGATTAAGACAGTCAACAATTAAGTCATTACGTTCATAATGGGACTATTTTGTTGAAAGTTTTTTTGAGTTTGGTTGTTGTGGTAATCAGCTAAACCACAGCTAGATGCGGAGCTTCTGCAGGAGGTGCTACAAAGGATAACAACTGCAAAAAACGCTAATAAAAGTCCTTTTTTTTTCATGTGTTTTAAATTAAAAAGTTCAAAGGTACATATTTTTGATTAACTTATCAGTATTTATTGTGGAATCTATAACGCCGAGGACTTTCATTTTATTTTGCACATCGTCAATTAGTTTTTCGTCGATTGGGTGTTCACTCTCCCATTCTGTAATAGAGAGCCATTTTTGAATATCAGCTATGTCTTGCTGGTACCTATTTGCGAGTGTTGTTTCGATGCCAAGTATTTTCTTGAAATTTCTTGTTTGATTGTTTATAATGGCTAAAATTTGTTTGATGGCCTGCGCATTTTTGGCGATGATTTCATCTCTTACTGCAATAACGAAGCACGGCCACGGTGTGGGGCAATCACCTAATCTGCGGAATGTATGATTGTCTACGTAGGGTTTCGTTGTAAAATGCTCCCACATGAAATAATCAGCTTTTCCCTCTGTTAATGCGTCAATTCCTCCCTGTAAATCTCCGACAACTTTGAATTTTAAATGCTTAATATCCCAGCCTAAATTATGAGCATTTACAATTGCCATTAAATGTGAACCAGATCCAAACCTACTGATAGCAACTGTGGCATGTTCTAAATCCTGTATTGTTTTGAAAGAAGCGTCTTTTGCAACATGTATCCCCCAAATAAGAGGACTTTTAATAAATGTTTGAACAATCTTAGAGGGGTTTCCCTGTCCAATATCTTTAATAATTCCTTCGGTTAATACAATAGCAATATCTACATCTCCGTTTCTCAATGCAGCTGTCATTTGGCCAGTTCCTCCATGAAAATCTTGCCAACGTAAATTGATATTATATGGTTTGTAGGCCTTGTTTTTCAGGGTTTGATACCAAGGGTAATTAAAATGTTCTGGGACGCCCCCAATTTTTAAATCTGTCATATGCGATAGTCAAATGTAACCTTCAAGATAGTAACATGTAATGGCTATGTGTTATTGTTAGGATTTGGTGAATTGGTCTATGGTATAAAGAATTAAATCGTCTACTACTTTTTTGGGGTTTTTACTAAATTTTCCCGTAGCTCTATTGGCAATAATTGCATTCATAGAACATGCATGGTGTCCTAGTAATTTTGATAACCCATAAATTGCAGAGGTTTCCATTTCTAAATTCGTTATGCGTGTACCCTTATAATTGAAGCTATCAATTTTGCTGTTCAATCCGGCATCTTGCAGTGCTAAGCGCAATACACGCCCTTGTGGTCCGTAAAAACCTCCGGCTGTTGCGGTCATTCCTTTATATATTTTTTCTGAACCGATTTTTTCCTCTAGTTCTTTGCTATTGGAAACAATAATAGGATGGCATTTTTTAGGACTCCAATTGGTGTGGTTTATAAATGCCATTTCTGTTGCTGAATGCGAAAAAGCTTCAATTTGATATGATAATAGCATACCATTTAAATCCAATCCAAATGTACTCATTAAAAAACTATCCACCGGAATATCAGCTTGTAAGGATCCTGAGGTACCAATGCGTATGATATTTAATGCCGTATGGTTGGTTTTGATGATTCTCGTTTCTAGGTCAATATTAACCAATGCGTCGAGTTCATTTAAAACAATATCAATATTGTCTGGTCCAATACCTGTTGAAATCACAGAGATACGTTTCCCTTTATAGAAACCGGTTGTAGTTTTAAATTCACGTTTTTGCGTTGTAAATTCAATAGATTCAAAATGGGTGGTTATATGGTCTACTCTGTCTTGATCTCCAACAAAAATAATATCTGTGGAAATGTTTTCTGGTCTCAAGTTTAAATGATAAACACTACCATTTGGATTTAAGATTAATTCTGATTCTTTTATCATAAAGAGGTTAGTTTTAATAACTTTTCTGTTGAGTTGTCGTATAAGTAATTGTATTTTTTTGCACCTCCTAAAAACGTGTAATCGTTTCTTATGCTGGCATATGCATGTTGTATTTTTTGTTGTACTTTTTTACCTTGACTGTTGAGTTGAATAGGAGATAAAGAGTAAAAAAAATTTTGTAAATTCTCTATTTTTTTTATGTATTGCAAATTACTAAATCCATAAAGATCGTTTTTTTTACTGAGGGCCTCAACAATGCTTTTTTTCGATGCATGCACTTGATTAGTTGCCATTGTTAGGATGTCATTTTCTATAATATTGAGTCCGTTTTCAATAGAAGGGAAACGCCGTAAATGTGATGATAAAGCAATGGTGAGGTTTTTCAACTTACGATTTGTTTTGTACTGGTGTACACGTTGTAATTGAAATGGGTCCTCGGAGCAATATAGCTGCCAAACATAATCTGCATACTCCATGTCATCTTCGTTTAAACTCAACTTGTTTGTATAATTATGGTTTAGTCTTTTTTCTGATAATTGATTAAAAGGGGCAAATGACTTAGGCGCTTCGGACGAATTATTTGTTACCAAAAAGATATTACGATTCTTTCTATGATGTTTTAACCAACTGAGAACAGCCAACATATTGATTTGAGAGTACAAATCATTTTCAAACCACAAAACAATTTCTCCTTGTGTTTTTTCACCACACAACTTTCTATATTCTTTGAGATTAAAATTGATGAAGTGCCGCTTACTAAAATTAAAGGAGTTTTTCAAAAAATCAAATCTCGACCTCCAGAATTTTTCAGAACCAACCTTTACTTCTGGCTTGCCTTCGCAGAGCATTTCTCTCCAGGTAATGAAATCACCTTTCAAGCGTACTTGTTTCAAATAGTTCGTTGTACAGTCTCCATTTGTGATATGTAAAATAGATGTATCCATAGTGTACAAACGATATTGATTTTGATTTATTCTTAAGTTACACTGAAATTTAATACTTCAACTAGCCTCCAATTCGTTTTACATGGTAGTTTTCACGCTGTAATATGCTTATGATTTTATCTCTAAATTTTCCTTGAATAATAATTTCGTTATCCTTCACGCTTCCACCCGTTCCGCATGCAGCTTTTAGCATTTTTCCTAATGATTTCAGAGCATCGTCTGACCCTTGGAAGCCTTTAATTACGGTAACAGTTTTACCTCCACGACCTTTGTTAGAAAAATGTGCTTCTAACCGTTGTTCGTTGTTTGGAAGTGTTTCTATTTGTTGATCAGAGAACCCCTCAAAATCATCATTTGTAGAAAAAACAAAGCCCCCTAAATCTGATAAGCTTCCCAATTTTTTTTTAGCCATGGTACGCCAGTAAATTGTTTTTATTTAATTAAGCCTAATTCTTTGAGACGTTGATTTAAAAAATCACCAGCGGTGATGTCTTCAAATTGTTTTGGGTTTTCTGCATCGATACAGCTTTCCAATACATCTAATTTCATATCGCTAATTGGGTGCATAAAAAACGGAATCGAGTACCGCGATGTTCCCCAAAGTTCTTTTGGAGGATTGGTTACTCTGTGAATGGTAGATTTTAATTTGTTGTTTGAATGTCTAGACAGCATGTCTCCTACATTAATCATCAATTCATCTTCCTCTGCAATCGCATCAATCCATTCTCCCTCAATATTTTGAACTTGTAGCCCTTTTCCTTGAGCTCCCATTAGTAGCGTAATCAAATTAATGTCTCCATGAGCAGCTGCTCTTTCTGCTCCTTTGGGTTCCGTAGCAATTGGTGGGTAATGAATTGGACGAAGGATACTATTACCATTTTTGATATAGCCATCAAAATAGGTTTCTTCCAAGCCTAAATGCAGTGCTAAAGATCGCAATACGAATTTTGCTGTCTTCTCGAGCATCTGATAGGTCTGTTTACCAACTTTATTGAAGTTTGGCAACTCTTCTACAGAGACGTTATCAGGATATTCTTGAGCAAACTTTGAGTCTGCTTCAACATACTGTCCAAAATGCCAAAACTCTTTTAAATCACCTTCTTTCTTTCCTTTAGCACTTTCTTTACCAAAAGAAACATATCCGCGTTGGCCACCAATGCCAGGGATTTCGTATTTTTCTTTTACTTTTTCAGGCAGGTCAAAAAAGTTTTTAATTTCACTATATAAATTGTCTACCAATGTGTCATCTAAGAAATGACCTTTTAACGCTACAAATCCTATATTTTCATAAGCATGACCAATCTCTTTGATAAATTTATCTTTTCTTTTTTCGTCACCAGATATGAAATCTGCCAAATTAACACTTGGAATTCTCTTCATTGTTTATAAGTTTTAAGAAATAAGTGGTAAAGTTATGAAAAACAAGAGGTATTTGCACAATTACTTATTAACAAAAGGTATTGTGTACGAAATTGTATAGTTAAAACCGAAGCCAGTTTCTGTATCGAAAACTCTATTAAAACCAGGAACAAAAAGCGTTTTAAAGTTGTCAGGCTGCCTGAGGCTGAGCATGACCTTGTAGTGAAAGCTGAAACCTAGGTATAAATTCTTAAAAGTCTCTACTTTAATCCCCATCACAAACTCTGTCCAATGTGCACTCAAGTCAGTTGTTGTAATGGGAGTTGTAATGGTGTTCGAAACAAAATAATCACTTCCGGTATTTATTCTGTAGCTATCTAATGTTTGATCAAAAGAACTTGTACCGTATCTCATACCAACATAAATTTCATTGTTCATGTCTAGCCAATTTTGATAGGCATTATAATTTACACCTATTTTAAGAAAACTTCCTTCAGAGGAAGAGGTTGTGTAATCCTCTACGGTTCTTTCTTTTTGATTTCCTATTTCAGCAGCGACATACCACTTCTTGGAGATTCTATAATCGGCAACAAATTCAATTCCGCTTGAATTCGAGTCGATCATCCCTAGAATAGGTTTACTAATATCAATACCCAATCTCAATCCGTATGCGGAGGTGTAGGGTATGCTATCTTTCGATTGAGAAAACGAGCTCAACGATATCGCCAACGCGATATAACTAATGATATATTTCAAAATGGGCGCTTGTTTCATGATCAATGGTTGGTATAGAATTGGGAGTTATAGACTGAAACCATAAATTATCTGAGTCTATTGTAACCGCATTAAAATTTACTTTTAGACCGCAAGATCGCGATATGAAAATAGCTTCTGTGGTATAGTCAATCGTAATTTTATTGTATACATTATCTACGATATTACCCGTTGTAGATGTTTTTAAATTATAGATGGTTTGTAAGCTATTTGTATTTAAAGAAATAGCAATTGAATCTGTAGTCACATTTTTATAGGTATTGATGGTGTCTTTTCCTTCCGCCCATATAGACAAATGGTCAACATTCTTAAAGTTATTTGGGTTTTCAGCGTCGTAAAAACGCAAGATCAATTTAGGTGTTGTTGGTGATAAACAGATATCATCTTTCTCACATGCATTAAAGAGCAAAGCCAGGAGGATGATGTATAGGATATTTTTAGTCATCTTTTTTTGTGTAAACGTTTTATTTTTTTTGCTCAACTACAAGAAACAAATAAACCAATAAAATTGCAAGTCAATAGACCAGCAATCGAATTACTTTTCAAATAATACCACAGTTTCAATATGGGCTGTATGAGGAAATTGGTCTACCAGGCTAATCTTTTTCATAGTATATCCATGTTGCATTAATAATTCAGTATCTCTGGCTTGTGTTGCAGGGTTACAAGATACATATACCATTCTATCTGCATTTAAATCAATGATTTTTTGCAGTGTTTTTGGTGCAATTCCTGCTCTAGCAGGGTCCAAAATAATGGTTTTTATTTTTCCTTTGTATTGCGGGTGTGCTGATAAGAATTTTCCTACATCTGCAGCGTAAAATGTCAATCCATCAATATGGTTTCTCTTGGCATTTTTCTTCGCGTCTTCAATAGCTGATGCCACAATATCTACTCCCACAATTTGAGCATTATTGCTTTTTGAAGCGACTATCTGCCCGATAGTTCCCGTACCACAAAAAAGATCCATTACCACTGTATTGTCTACAGCTTCCTTATTTTCTAATACGTATTCAACTACTTTACTGTATAATTTTTCGGCACATTTTGGGTTGGTTTGGAAAAAGCTTTTCATACTTATTTCAAAGTTGAGCCCTAACAATTCTTCTACAATTTTATCTTTTCCATACACCAATTCTAAGCTGCCAGAGGTAGCTATAGTTCTGTCTCCAGTTTCGTCGTTAATGGTATGCAGCAGCCCTGCTAAACGCGCTCCAAAGATACTCTTTAAGAAGTTTGCAAATGCTTTCAAATCGAATTTCGGAAGTTCATAGGAAGTAGTGACCAAGTTAAACAGTACTTCGTTTGTTTTTTGTGATTTACGAACCACTAAATACCGAAAGAATCCTTCTTTTTTTGGACCGTGCCAGGGCTCCAAACCTGTTTCGATACAATACTGCCTTATGTGCTTTAAGTTGTCTTCAACTTGCTTGTCAAATAATCCGGAATCTTTTTCTAGATTGTCTCCCATCCACCAGGTACCTCGTCGCTTAAAGCCTAATGTAAATTCGTCAACATCTGTTTTCTGTATTCTGTTATAACCAATTGCAGAGAATCCATATTCCATTTTATTTCGATAATGAAAAACAGCAGGGGAGGTAACAAATTCATCAAACAAGTCTTCAATATTTGCAACTTTACCAATGCGCTTGAATAAAGACAATGTGCTTTCTTTTTTATAGGCATGTTGTTTTTCTATGGGCAATTGAATATAGGGAGCACCAGGAATGTCTTGATAAGGAACTTTTACTTCATTCTCAGAGGGTTCTAGAACATCAATCAATTTACATTCTGCATATTTCTTACTCGACTTTTTTACCTGGGCTTTTACCAATTGACCGGGCAAGGTATTGGGGATAAAAACAACAAATTCTCCCTCTTCAGAACGAATTCGAGCAATTCCTTTTCCTCCAAAGGCGTAATCTTCTATTTTTAGTTCTAAAACTTGTCCTCTTTTTACAAATTTATTTCGTTCTCTGCGTGGCATTCTCTCGGTTTTATAGGAGGCAAAATTAGGAAAAGATATTGATTGAAGAGCTCAAATTTTAAGAATAATAGCTTGTCTGTAAAATTGTTTGTGAAAAATAGGATCCTCTCTAGATGTCATTTTCATTGCTGGTGTCGCTTAGATTGTTTCATTAGTATGCGCTTCAATTAGGTTGATTTTTATAAATATATGCATTTTTCAGGTGCTTTTTTTGTAAATTGCGATCCGTTAGGGATGATTTCTTTCCCACGCTGAATTTTCGAGTTCTTCGAAAGGATAAAGGTAGATAAGGAATGGTTATTTTTCTCGTTTATCGAGATTTAATTGTGAATGTTTACATCCAAAATAAAAGATGCTAAACGATGTCTTTAACTCAGAAAGGCATAAACCTTAAATTATTTTTAAATGGCTGTTTTAGAACAAATAACATCGCAACACGCGATTGATTTAGAGAACAAGTATGGAGCACACAATTACCATCCACTTCCAGTGGTTTTGAGTAAAGGAGAAGGTGTGTATGTATGGGATGTTGAAGGCAAAAAGTATTATGACTTTTTATCTGCGTATTCTGCAGTAAACCAAGGGCATTGTCATCCAAAAATTGTTGGAGCAATGATGCAGCAAGCACAAACCTTAACGTTAACATCGAGAGCATTTTATAATGACATGCTAGGGAAATTTGAAAAATTTGCGTCAGAACTTTTTGGTTTTGATAAATTATTACCAATGAATACAGGTGCTGAAGCTGTTGAGACTGCTTTAAAACTTGCTAGAAAATGGGCGTATGAGGTAAAAGGAATTGCAGAAAATGAAGCGCAAATTGTTGTTTGTGAGAATAATTTTCATGGAAGAACCACAACGATTATCTCATTTTCCAATGATCCTGTTGCGCGTAAAAATTTTGGTCCTTATACCAATGGGTTTATTAAAATCGAATATGATAATTTAAAGGCGCTAGAAGCAACGTTACAGTCGAATTCAAACATTGCAGCATTCTTGGTTGAACCAATACAGGGTGAAGCAGGTGTTTATGTACCTTCTGAAGGATATTTATCGGCAGCCAAAGAGTTGTGTGCACAATACAATGTGCTCTTTGTAGCTGATGAAGTACAAACAGGAATTGCTAGAACAGGAAAAATGTTGGCTGTAGATCATGAAAATGTAAAGCCAGATATTTTAATTTTAGGAAAAGCTGTGAGTGGAGGAGCATATCCTGTCTCTGCAGTATTGGCAAATGACCCTATCATGAATGTGATTCAACCAGGAAATCATGGTTCTACCTATGGAGGAAATCCTATCGCAGCAGCAGTAGCAATTGCTGCACTAGAGGTAGTTGAAGATGAAAGCTTAGCAGACAATGCTGAGAACTTAGGGAAGTTGTTTAGAGCTGAATTGTCTGAGTTTGCCAAGCAGAATGATTTGGTGCTTGCCGTAAGAGGAAAGGGACTATTAAATGCTATTTTAATCAACGATACAGAAGAAAGTTCTACGGCTTGGGATATTTGTATGAAGCTAAGAGACAATGGCTTGCTCGCAAAACCTACCCATGGTAATATCATACGTTTTGCACCACCTTTGGTGATGAATGAAACCCAACTGCGTGAGTGCATTGCTATCATAAAAACAACGATTGCTGATTTTTAAGAATGAAGCAAAGTATCTAATAAAAAAAAGCCTGCAATGCGCAGGCTTTTTTTTAGTAGTGTCTACTGTTGATTTTCTATGGCATTTTTGTATTGCTCCATTACTTCTGTAAAATCTGAAGTAGATAGGATGTAGATGGTATAGATGAGATACAAACCATTGATAATGAGCATTACCAATGCAAAAGTTTTTGCAGAATTCATTGACTTGTATCCGTATTCAGTTCCATCAGCAGTTTTTAATTTGTTATTCGCCATGAAATAGGCAGGCCCAGCAAGTAAGATTCCTAACCCTCCGAAGCAGCAACAAAAAATACTAATACTAGATAAAACGTAGATAATTGTTGGTTTTAGTTCTTTGTTCATTGTTGTGGTTTTTAATATATTTTAAACATATAACTGATAATGATAATACTAATATTTACTATTGCCAAACTATAAATAATTTTTGACTCTACCTTTTTTTTACTGAAATAATTATAACCAATAAGAATAAAGAATAAAAGAATCGTATAAATGGCAGGGTACATTTTGAAGGCTTCGACAAATTCTCCTCTTGCAATAAAGAGCAGAGAACGTTGCATTCCGCAACCTAAGCACTCAAAGCCAAACAGTTTTTTGTTTAAACATGGTAACATATAATCTTCAGCCTGTGTGATCATGTGTTTGTTTTATTTGTTGTTTTTTTTCTTCTTTTGAAATAACCCTTTCAAAAGATTTGTTGCCTTTGATGCTGTGCTGCTATCTTTCTTCTTTTTATTAAATATGTTTTTTAATGCAGAAGTTCCTTTGTTCAGAAAGGCTTCTTTTTCTTTTTTTATAAGTGAGTTGAGGAGGTTAGAAGTAACCTTTTTTACATCGGTAGTAACGAGGGGTTTTGCAAATGTACCCGTCAAACTAGCAGAGACAGGTACGGTTTCTTTTTCGCTGAACTTGGTAAGATATTTTGATACCTCTGTGCCAAAATATTTGGCAGGTACATCAAAGCGCAGTTGGTAGTTCATTTGTTGATTAAAGCCATGACTGCCGCTTATCTCAGCAGCAATATCTTGGTATTGTAGCACAAAAGGTTGCACCTTGACTTGACCATGTTTAAATGATAAAAAAGCTTTGACATCCTTTAGGTTTAACTTAGACATGTCTATAAATTTCATGTTAGAATTTAATGAGGAAAGTAATTTTGACTTTTTAGTAGTGACTTTACTGTTTAGCAGCTCCCCTAATAAATTACCTGAAATACTAGCAACATCAGGAGTCATGTGTTCGGTTAAACTACCAGAGAGGTTCATGCTTGAATTTAGTTTTCCTTCTACTGCGCTTCCTATAGGCGCTATGTTCGTTAACATGTCTATCTTTGAAAAAGAATCAGCAATGTTGAGTCCCTTAAATTTCAATTGTGTTTCAAATAGGGGTATTTCATTTTTAGTAGAAACAAAACCATTAAGATCTATGGAGCCATCAAACAGTTCCATTTTAAGCCCTTCTAATGTAGCAACTTGATTTTGAATGATCAGAGTGCCAGATACATTAGACAATGTAAGGTTATCGTACTTTACTTGTTTTGCTGCAGCAGTAATGGAACAGGTTAAAAAGTTAGGAATTTTGAAGGAAGCCTCTTTGACATTGGTTGTGTCTTTAATTGTTTGGGGTGTTGCTCTCATAAAGTCTGAAATATTTAACTGTTCAGATTTCATGATAAAGTTCCCTTTGAGTGTTTTTTTGTTGAATACATAGCCGTAAAAATTATCCAAATGACCTGTAATATGCATGTCAGAAGTCCCAGTTTTGGCATTAAATTCAGACAATTTAATGGTGTTTTTATCAAACGATAACTCCGTTTTTTTTATGTGAAAGGGATTTGCTAAGGAAGTATCTTCATACGTGAAGTTTTCTAACTTGATGAAGCCTTTGTTTTGTATGGTTTCGTAATTTTCTTGGAGTATGGATTCCATATCAAATGCACCAGAAAGCGCTGCATGAAGGATGCCATCAACTGTTGTGGTGCTAGGAAGAGGATAGACCTTCGCTATGTTTCCTAAATCAATACTTCCTTTAGCCGACAATGATACTCTAGGGTTTTCTAAACTATGATAGATCTTACCCCGGGTTTGAAAGGTGTTTTGATCAATGGTAAATGTAAATTTGTTCACTTTTACTTCCGTATCATTGAGATTTCCTGTAGTATTTGATAGTTCTGTGTTGATTTCAATCTGGCGAACAGCCTCAGGTAATGAGGTGTATTGAAACATTCCTTTTGTAGCCTCAAAGTTGATTTTAAATTTCGGAATTTTTTCTTTGGTAAGAATGCCATTAATAGCACCGTTCATAAGAAAGTTTCCTGAAGTTTTTATTCCTTCTAATGCTCCGGTATATTTTTTGGGTATCAATGCAAGTAGGTTTTTAAAAGAGGAGGAAGGTGTCTTAAAGTTTACATCAATACGTTGTCTATTTTCTTTTATTTGTATGGCCCCATTAAATTTTAAAGGCAACTCATTGATCATCGCAGTATTGTCCTTAAAGGTATAGCTGTTTTTCTTGAAATCAATACCAAACACAGCATCTAAGGAAATAGCCATATTTTCTATATACTTGGTATTGTCAAGTTGCAGAGAGACCAAGCTGCTTGTTTTGGTATTGGCTTCTAGGTTGTCTGCACTGAAATCTCCTTTACCCGAATGATTCAAATTTGAAAATTTAAGTGCTATATTGGCATTGGTATCTATGTAGGAGCATTGTAAATTTTGTATCTCATACTCTTGAATCCTTAGAGAAATAGCAGTGCCTTCTGTCGGCGCTATATCGCTTGCTTCTGTGCTTTTAGCAATGTCGAAATTACGATCTCCTTTTTCATTTGTACGAATATTTAAAATACTTTGTATAGCAGAAATACTCGTTATATGTATCGACTCAGATTTCTTTTTGAAGAGCTCTCTTAGGCTCATATTAGCTTGAATCCGTGTGCTATAGAAAAGTGTGTCTCCTTGGAAGGGTACTTCGTTTATGATGGTGAAATTATGTATGGTCGCTCGTACTTTTGGAAAATCACGAAATAAACTCAAATCTAAAGCGCTAAAGCTTACTTTTGCATGTACCTGTTTGTTGATTGTTTTCGTTACGAGTACCTGTATCTTATCTTTAAAAAGGTACGGCGTTACACCGATAGCAGTGATAAGAATAATCACGACTATTAGAAATCTCTTGAGTACTTTTTTTAAGTTCATCGTCCTTTGTTTAATCTCTCTGTTGTTGTAAAAAAGAGAAAAAGTATGTTATTTGTTATGATTATTTAAATAGGTCCATTCCTGGGATATTTGGCATCCCACTTTTAGCGGCAACAGCAAGTTCTTTTTCATGAATATCACTAGCTTTTTTAATGGCATTATTAAGTGTCATGATTAAATAATCCTCTAGTTCTTCAGCATCATTGAGTAAAGTCTTGTCAATCTGTATTGCTTTTATTTCTCTATTTCCAGTAATGGTCACTTGTATTTTTCCATTTGTAGATTTCTCATCAACTAAAACATGATGCAGTCTTTTTTTAGTTTCTTCTACTTTTTGCTGAGCTTCTTGTAATTTACCCATCATTCCGGCCATATCTCCAAACATATGTTCTTTTTTTTATCGTTCGTACAAATTTACTCTTTTCACTTGATTGAAAAAATATAAAAAATGAGTAAGTTAATGTTTTTCGCTAGTGCATTTAATCTTATTTTTGCAACTTCATTAAAAATGATTACATGAACAATACAATAGTAAAACCACCAATTGCAAATAAGATTCGAACAGAAATGAAGATGCATGGTGATATTAGAGTTGATAATTATTTTTGGATGCGTTTGTCTGATGAACAGAAGGAGGCAGAGAATAAGGATGATCAGACCAATAGCGTAGAGGCATATTTGCACTCAGAGAATGCGTATTATGATGAAATAACTGCACACACAAATGACTTTCAAACCTTATTGTTTGAAGAGATGAAAGGCAGAATTAAGGAAGATGACTCTTCGGTTCCATATAAAAAGAATGGATATTTTTACATTACGAAATATCAAAAAGGAGCGCAATACCCAATCTTTACGAGAAAGAAAGAAACGTTAGAAGCAGCGGAAGAATTGCTTTTTAATGTAAATGAGTTGGCCAAAGGCCACGAATATTTCCAATTAGGAGGTTTAAATGTAAGTCCCAATAATGAATTGGTTGCTTTCTCAGTAGATACGGTAAGTAGACGTCAATATGTACTTCAAGTCAAAAATTTGCGAACAGGAGAGATTTTTAAAGATGTAATTGCAAATACCTCCGGGGGCGCTGTTTGGGCAAATGACAATAAAACATTGTTCTACACAAAAAAAGATCCTGTTTCGTTGCGAAGCTATAAAATTTTTAAGCATGTCCTAGGTACAGAACAATCTGAAGATGTTGAGGTATACCATGAAAGTGATGATACATTTGGAGTGGGAGTTACAAAGACAAAATCAGGTGATTTTATTGTAATTGCATCCTATGCTACGTTATCTTCC
Organism: Polaribacter sp.; assembly: GCA_042091715.1. Lineage (GTDB taxonomy): Bacteria > Bacteroidota > Bacteroidia > Flavobacteriales > Flavobacteriaceae > Polaribacter. Next base: position 46,715 of record JBELGW010000003.1, read on the forward strand.
GAGTATCGGGTATTAGATGCCAACAATCCCAAGGGAGATTTCAAAGTAATCCAGCCAAGACAGCGAGATTTAGAGTATAGTATATCACATTATGGAGACCATTTTTACCTCTTAACAAATAAAGATGGAGCGAGTAACTTTAAATTGATGAAAACTCCTATAAACAAGACATCGGAAGAAAATTGGACCGATGTAATTCCGCATAGAGAAGAGACCTTATTAGAGGATATTTCTATCTTTAAAGAGTATTTGGTGCTCGAAGAACGTACAAACGGATTGAATAGAATTAGAATCAAACGTTGGGATGCTTCCCAAGACTACTATTTGCCTTTTGATGAGGAAACTTATACTGCAGAGGTCTATGCAAATCCTGATTTTGATACAGATATTATGCGTTACTCATACAATTCAATGACAACACCAAATGCTGTCATTGATTTTAACATGAGTGATCAATCAAAAGATATCAAAAAAGAACAAGAGGTTCTTGGAGGCTCTTTCGATAAGGAAAATTACGTGAGTAAACGCCTCTGGGCGGAAGCGAGAGATGGAAAGAAAATCGCAATCTCTATTGTACATAGAAAAGACTTAGAAATTAACGAAAACACTCCTGTTTTACAATATGCTTATGGCTCTTATGGCTATACGATTTCTGATGGATTTAGTACTACTAGGTTGAGTTTATTGGATCGAGGATTTATTTATGCTTTAGCTCATATTCGAGGAAGTGAATATCTAGGTAGAAATTGGTATGAAGATGGAAAGTTGTTGAAAAAAGTAAATACATTCAATGATTTCGTAGATTGCTCAAAATATTTGATTGCAAACAATTATACATCGCCAAACCATTTGTATGCAATGGGAGGGTCTGCCGGTGGTTTGTTGATGGGGGCTGTTGCAAATATGAATGCTGAGTTGTATCATGGTATCATCGCAGCCGTACCTTTTGTAGATGTTATTTCTACCATGCTTGACGAGAGTATTCCATTAACTACGGGGGAGTTTGATGAATGGGGTAATCCCAAAGATAAAGAGTATTACGAGTATATAAAGAGCTATTCTCCGTATGATCAAGTAACAAGCAAAGGATATCCAAATATGTTAGTTACTACCGGTTACTGGGATAGTCAGGTACAGTATTGGGAACCTGCCAAATGGGTATCCAAATTACGAGCATTAAAAACCGATACAAACCTGCTATTAATGCATACAAATATGGAAGCCGGTCATGGTGGTGCTTCAGGAAGATTCAATGCCTTAAAAGAAATAGCAAGAGATTATTCATTTCTTTTAGATTTAGAAAATAAAATAGAAGGATCTAAAGTATAAATAGTAGCAAGATGAATACAAATAAAAAGATTAAGAATACTATTTTAGAATTGGTTGGTGATACACCCATAGTTCAATTGCATAAAATAACTGAACAGTTAAAAGGTGCTTATTTTGCAAAATTAGAATCCTTTAATCCAGGACACTCTGCAAAAGATAGAATTGCCGTTCATATCATAGAAAATGCAGAAAAGAATGGGCTGATAAAGCCAGGTGATACCATTGTAGAAACGACCTCTGGTAATACAGGTTTTAGTTTAGCAATGATTAGTATGGTAAAAGGTTATAGGTGTATTTTAGCAGTGAGTTCAAAGTCTTCTCAGGATAAGATAGATATGTTAAAGTCTATGGGGGCAGAGGTTCATGTTTGTCCAGCAAACGTTGCTGCTGATGATCCTAGATCCTACTATGAAGTGGCGAAAAGAATTCATAAAGAAACACCAGGATCTGTCTATATAAATCAATATTTTAATGAATTAAATGCGGATGCGCATTACCATTCTACTGGTCCGGAAATTTGGGAGCAGACGAAAGGTGAAGTGACCCATGTTGTTGTTGCTAGTGGAACGGGTGGTACCATTTCAGGAATAGGAAAATACTTGAAAGAACAGAACGAAGACATCAAAATACTTGCAGTGGATGCATTTGGTTCTGTTTTAAAAAAATACCACGAAACAAGAGAGATTGATCCGAATGAAATTTATCCCTACAAAATTGAAGGTTTGGGGAAGAATTTGATTCCAACAGCAACAAATTTTGATGTTATTGATGTTTATGAGAAAGTCACAGATAAAGACGCAGCACTAACGGCAAGAGATATGGTAACCAAAGAAGGAATTTTTGCGGGTTATACCAGTGGTGCCGTCATGCAAGCGACAAAGCAATATGCTGAAAAAGGTTTTTTTGATGATGCTAGTTTTGTTGTGATGGTTTTCCCTGACCATGGATCAAGATACATGAATAAGATTTATAGCAATACTTGGATGCAAGAACAAGGTTTCATGTAGCAAGAATAAATAGTCTAGAGAAACCGCAATTTAGAGCTATTAACGAGCACAAAATAAATGGGTTTTGATAGATTCAATGGCTTTTTTATTTGAAAAATTGCTAAAAAAACTGTTAATTTGCACTTTATAAAAAAAACTATACAGAACCAGTATGACGACAGATTTATTTGACAGAATTAAAGGAGATAAAGGACCACTAGGTAAGTGGGCTGATAAGGCCGAAGGCTATTATGTTTTTCCAAAATTGGAAGGGCCTATTTCTAATAGAATGAGCTTTAATGGGAAGAAAGTCATTACTTGGAGTATCAATGATTACTTAGGTTTGGCAAGTCATCCAGAAGTTTTAAAAGTAGATGGAGAGGCTGCACATGATCATGGAATGGCATATCCAATGGGAGCAAGAATGATGTCTGGTCATACGAACTTGCATGAGCAATTAGAAAATGAATGTGCAGAGTTTGTTGAAAAGGAAGCTGCATATTTGGTTAATTTTGGATATCAAGGAATGGTTTCTGCTATAGACGCTTTGGTAACAAAAAACGACATCATCGTATATGATATGGATACACATGCCTGTATTATTGATGGAGTGCGTTTGCATGCAGGAAAACGATTCGTGTACAAGCATAATGATATGGAGAGTTTTGAAAAAAACTTAAAACGAGCTAAAAAAATGTCTGAAACTACAGGTGGAGGTATTTTAGTTGTTTCTGAAGGTGTTTTTGGAATGCGAGGTGAACAAGGTCGTTTAAAGGAAATTGTAGCGCTGAAGGAGCAGTACAACTTTCGTTTATTGGTAGATGATGCTCACGGTTTTGGAACCTTAGGTAAAGGAGGTAGAGGTACAGGTTTTGAGCAAGGAGTCCATGAAGATATTGACGTGTATTTTGCTACTTTTGCAAAATCTATGGCAGGAATTGGTGCTTTTTTCGCAGGAGATAAAGAGGTGATACAGTATTTACAGTACAACATGCGTTCTCAAATGTTTGCAAAGTCACTACCGATGGCCATGGTAAAAGGAGCTTTAAAGCGTTTAGATATGCTTCGTTCGATGCCAGAATTGAAAGATAAATTATGGGAAAATACAAATGCATTGCAAAATGGTTTGCGTGCTGCAGGTTTTGATTTAGGAACAACGCAGACATGTATTACCCCTGTATTTTTGAAAGGAGATATACCAGAAGCAATGGCAATGGTAAATGATTTAAGAGAAAACTATGGTGTGTTTTGTTCTATTGTTGTTTACCCTGTAATTCCAAAAGGATTGATTATTTTAAGATTGATTCCTACAGCGACCCATACTTTAGAGGATATTAATGAGACCATTGCTGCATTTTCCGGGATTAGAACTAAGTTAGAAAACGGAATTTATAAAAGATTAGCGGTTGCAATGATGAGTGAGTAATGCATTCTTTACTCAGAGTCGTCCTAAAATAGGTTGACAATTATTGATAAAATTAATTGAAACCAGAGAACTTCACTTCTCTGGTTTTTTTTTGAATGTAATCATAGTGTTAATCTACATCGGGAAGTTTGTGAAATGGGTTATCCTGCGCTGATTACTGGTTGCTACAGATATAAGTGAAATAATATATATGCTGCCGTTGCTATTATTTTCATACCTAAAAAAAAAGTGCATCCATGAGTGGATGCACTTTTTTTATTTAAAATTTTGAGAATGATTATCTTTCTCTTCGTCTTCTACCAAAACCTCCAGATTGTCTGTCGCCACCTGATCTTGGTTTTCTGTCAGAGGGAGTGCTTCTTTTTCTATCCGAGCTTCTAGACTCACTTCGTCTTCTTCCAAATCCTCCATCTCCGCGAGATTCAGACGACTTTCTTTTACCACTTCCGCGTCTTCTGTCTCCACGTCTTCCTCCGCCAGAACGCTCTTTATTGGTAATTTCAATATTTACATTTCTGCCGTTGTATTCTGGTCTGTTCGCTTCAAATGCTTCTAATGCGCCCGCTTCAAAATTCTTGTCAATTTCGAAGAAAGAAAAGGTGTCTAAAATATCTATAGCACCAATTTCGATATTGTCAGTAATGCGTTGATCATTAATTAAACCAATCAAACGAGCTGGATTGATATTGTCTTTTCTTCCAATATTAATGAAAAAGCGCGTCATATTTTCATCTCTTGCACGTCCTCTTGATCCAGAAGGAGCATCGCCTCTTCTTGATGCAGCCAGATCATTCAAGTCAGGAGCATTTTCGTAATACGATAAAAAGTTATTAAATTCTAATGAAACAAATTTTTGAATGAGTTCTTCCCTATCAAGACCTTCTAGTTTTTCATAAATACTCGGTAAAAATTCTTCAATCTGTGTTGTGTTTACAGCAACATTTTGAACCTTATCAATTAAATGCATTAATTGATTCTGGCAAATCTCTTTACCACTAGGAACTTGAGTTTGGATGAATTTCTTCTTGATAATTCTTTCTATAGGACGTAGTTTTCCTTTTTCTTTTCCATTCACCAATGCTATGGAAATTCCTTTTTTACCTGCTCTACCTGTTCTACCACTCCTGTGGGTGTAATTTTCTATCTGATCTGGTAGTTTGTGGTTGATTACATGTGTTAAATTATTAACGTCTAATCCACGAGCAGCAACATCTGTTGCAACAAGTATCTGTATACTTTTCTTTCGAAACTTATCCATAACGCCATCACGTTGTGCCTGAGATAGATCACCGTGCAGCGCATCAGCACTGTATCCGTCTTTGATAAGGTTGTTGGCAACCTCTTGCGTCTCTCTACGTGTTCTACAAAAAACAATTGCGTAAATGTCGGTATTTACATCAGCGATTCTCTTTAATGCAGGGTATCGTGTTCTCTCATTAATGAGATAGTATTGATGACTTACATCATCTGAACCTTTATTCTTTTCTCCTGAAGTAATTTCTACAGGATTGTCCATATAATTTCTGGCAATTGCTTCCACTTCTCTTGGGAATGTTGCAGAAAATAATAAGGTTTGTTTTGTTTCTGGAGTAGCCTCGAGTACTTTATCTAACTCATCTTTAAAGCCCATGTTCAGCATTTCATCCGCTTCATCAAGAACTACCCACTGAATATTACCTAGTTTTAACGCTCTGCGTTTAATTAAGTCTACTGTTCTACCTGGAGTACCAACAACTATTTGTGAGCCTCTTTTGAGTGAACGAATTTGCTCATCAATATTTGCTCCTCCATATACAGTGGTGGTTTTTATTTTTGGTAAATATTTTGAAAATTCTTTGATGTTATTCCCAATCTGAACAGCCAATTCTCTTGTTGGTGATAAAATAATAGCTTGTGTGTTGGGGCTATCAAAGTCTATTTGTTCTATTATAGGTAAACTAAAAGCAGCTGTTTTCCCCGTTCCGGTTTGAGCAAAAGCTTTTAAATCTTGTGTTGATGCAATAACTTGCGGTACTGCTTTTTCTTGTATTACTGTTGGATTTTCGTATCCTAAATCTTGGAGAGCCTTGGTAATTTCTTCCTTTAGCCCTAAATCTAAAAATGTTGCCATTCTGTGAATTTTTGTGAATTCACAGACGCCAGTATCTGCAAACTCGGTTTATATATGTCGCGATAGTTCTAGTACTTAAGAACTGGGTACTAGTCTACTAAGTCTTTAATGGTCTAAAAATTAAAAACGTGCAAATGTACGATAAAATAAATAGAATGCGTTAGGAATTACTCTTTTTGTAAGTTTGCTACTTGGTTATTAAAAATACGTGACCTCATATTGGCGTATCCATTGATGATGGTACCTTGCTTATTCACTAAGATTGTTCTTGGTAGTTTGCTAGTCAAGAATAGGTTCGCTTTACTTGTGCTTTCGAGGTAATATTGATTTTTAATGTCAATGCCATCAACATGATCTGTATGGATATCTGAAATTTTAACTAAAATGAAATTAACGTCCGGGAATTTATTCTTTAAGAAATTAAAGCGCTTTTTTAGGTAGGTGTTTGAGCTGTACTTCGGTGTCCAGAAATGAATGACACTACTTTTCTTGTTTGTAATATTTCTTACATCACGTCTTGTTTTTAAATAGTCTGTTATTTTAAAACTTATTAACGGACTATTTCCATGAAGATTGTTCACGTCATTCTGGATGCGTTGTACTTGTTTCTTGTCTTCAATATCTGTACTTAGTTTGAAAAATTTATGAAAAGACCTTTTGTTTAGTCCGCAAGTAGATTTTTTTAAAAAGTCTTTTACCAGCATCTCATAGAGAAAAGCATTTTTTAGGTTCTCATTGCTAATGTTTGAATCTATTTCGTTCAATAATTCATCTAAGAATTCGCCTGAATCTTTTGTGACACCTAGCTCATAAACATTATTGTAAAGTCTATAGACAATATAGCTTGTATATTGTCTTACATACCTTAAGGAATCAATATTCAAATCAATCTCATCTCTAAAACTATAAAAAGACTCTGATGGTTTTGGATATTCCTTTAAGTTATTTAGTCGTTGATGTCTCATTGGGTACGCTTCATGTCGTATATAGATCGGGTAGTTAGCTACCATTTCTAAAATATTTAGATAGTGTTCAGAAAGGGTCTCATTTCTAGATTTAAAATGATCAATATTCTCCTTTCTTATGCGCAATAGAGAGTCCATTTTTAAAGAAAATTGGTCTGGAGAAAGTTTGTAGTATTTACTGATTTTCTTATTTTCTTTTTCGCCTTCTAGGAACCAATCTGTTAATATGTTATTTTTATCTGCTCCTTTTCCACTAAATACAAGTGTCTCGTCAAAATCCCAGGTATTCAGACGAATTAAAATGCTATCCTGAGGAGAAATATATACATGTTGGAATTCATTTCCATGCTCAAAAGTATACAGATTTTCTTTAAAATCTTTAAACGCTCCGATAAACTTATCGTTCGCATCTAAAAATAGGCTGTCGATAAGTTTGTCTTGCTTGTAGAGTAGAACAAATTCAGACTTTGGATTGATTATTTTACCTCCAAAGTAGGTCATATCCTCTTTTTCAGTGCAGGAACAACTGCTGAAAATAAGTATGATGAGGAGTGAAAAAAAGTACGTTAAATGTTTACTCATGAATTAGTCTATATAGAGAACAAATTTAGTTTTTCATTACACAAATGCATGTTAAGTAGCTGTTAAAGTATTTGTAAAATTTACTAAAATGCGTTGCTAAAAGTAGTAAATAAATCGATGTTTTTGAACTATTTAAAATCATTTTATTTGAGGTGTATTTTTCTTTTTTCTTTTAACTTGCTAAAAAACGTTAATCTAGCATTTTATTTTCTACTTTTGCAAAAAATTTTAAATTTAATACAAGATGCTTTCAGTTTCTAATTTATCTGTTCAGTTTGGCAAAAGAGTTTTGTTTGATGATGTGAATACCAAGTTTTTACAAGGTAATTGTTATGGTGTTATTGGTGCAAATGGTGCCGGTAAATCTACTTTTTTAAAGATAATATCAGGGAAGCAAGATCCTACTTCTGGGCATGTGCATCTAGAGCCCGGTAAAAGAATGTCTGTATTGTCACAAGATCACTTTGCTTTTGATGATATTCCGGTTTTGGAAACCGTAATTATGGGTAATAAAGAATTATCTGCCATTAAAAGAGAAATGGATGCCTTGTATGCCGACTATACTGACGAGAATGCAGAGAAGATTGGAGAGTTGCAAGTTTCTTTTGAAGAGATGAATGGTTGGAATGCAGATTCTGATGCAGCTTCTATGTTATCAAATTTGGGGATAAAGGAGGATTTGCATTATGCATTGATGAAAGACCTTGATGGGAAGCAAAAAGTAAGAGTCTTGCTGGCGCAGGCTTTATTCGGTTCTCCCGATGTATTAATCATGGATGAGCCAACGAATGATTTGGATTTTGAAACAATTTCTTGGTTGGAAAACTTTTTAGCCAATTATGACAATACTGTTATTGTTGTGTCGCATGATCGTCACTTTTTAGATGCGGTTTGTACACATATCTCAGACATCGACTTTGGTAAAATCAATCATTTCTCAGGAAATTACACATTTTGGTATGAATCGAGCCAGTTAGCTGCTAAGCAGAGAGCTCAAGCAAATAAAAAGGCAGAAGATAAGAAGAAAGAATTGGAAGAGTTTATTCGTCGTTTTTCGGCAAATATGGCAAAGTCGAAGCAGGCAACGAGTCGTAAGAAAATGATTGACAAGCTAAATGTTGATGAAATAAAGCCTTCTAGTAGACGTTATCCTGCCATCATTTTTAAAAGCGAGCGTGAAGCTGGTGATCAGATTTTAAATGTAGAAGGATTGTCAAAGAAGTTTGAGGGAGAATACCTATTTAATGACATTCATATCAACTTAAACAAAGGAGATAAAGTTGCTATTATCTCTAAAAATTCTAGAGCCGTTACTGCTTTTTATGAAATACTGAATGGAAACGATACTGCAGATGCAGGAGAATTTGGTTGGGGTGTGACTACAAATCAATCTTATTTGCCACTTGAAAATGCCGCATTCTTTCAAAATCCAGAATTGGATTTAGTAGATTGGTTGCGTCAATATGCGAAGACAGAAGAAGAAAGAGAAGAAGTGTTTATTCGAGGATTCTTAGGTAAAATGATTTTTAGTGGAGAAGAGGCACTAAAGAAATGTAATGTGCTTTCTGGAGGTGAAAAGGTAAGATGTATGCTGTCTAGAATGATGATGACTAGAGCTAATATTTTGCAATTGGACGAGCCAACAAATCATTTAGATTTAGAATCTATTCAGGCGTTGAACAATTCATTAATTAATTTTAAAGGAACTGTGTTGTTATCAACTCATGATCATGAGTTTGCGCAAACAGTGGCGAATAGAATTATTGAGATTACTCCAAAAGGAGCCATTGATAGATATGCTACTTTTGACGATTATTTATCGGACCCGAACATAAAAGAATTAAGAGCAAAGATGTATGCTTAATTTTTGCGCTACACAAAAAAAGGAAGCTCTTTAGCTTCCTTTTTTTATTTTTGTAAGGGACTTATAATTTTTACATCGCTAAAGGAAATAGCACCTCTAACTACACCGTCAATCGTTGTTTTTAATGCTTCAATCAGCTGCATTTTAAGTTGTGATTTATGATAGATTAAACTCACTTCTCTGGCAGGAGGTGGTGTTTCAAACTCTCGAATAAATACCTTGTCTGCGTCGCTCAAATCTAGAGTTTGTAAGTAAGGCAGTAATGTCATACCTAAACCTTCTTTTGAGAGTTTAATTAACGTGTCAAAACTACCACTTTGAAGTTGAAAATTTCGATTCGTATCACTTCTGTAATTTCTGCATAAATTCAAGACACTCTCTTTAAAGCAATGTCCATCTTCCAATAATAGAATATCATCAACTTCTAATTCATCAATATTTAGTTTTTTGTGTTTAAAGAGACGGTGTCCTTGTGGAATCAGTCCGAGAAAAGGTTCATAATATAAAGGGCGCTCTTTGATAGCCTCATTTTGTAGTGGAGTGGCGGCAATCGCAGCATCAATATGACCATCAGTTAACTTTCTTACAATTTCATCAGTGGTTAACTCTTCAATAATCAATTTTACCTTTGGGTATTTATTTGTGAAATTCGTTAAAAACATAGGGAGCAGGGTTGGCATGATCGTAGGGATGATACCAATTTTAAATTCGCCTCCGATGAAACCCTTTTGTTGATGCACAATATCCGTAATTCTGGTACTTTCGTCTACAATGATTTTCGCTTGTTCAACTACTTTTTTCCCAATCTCTGTGAGCTCAATAGGTTTCTTAGATCTATTAAAGAGCTTTGCCTCTAGTTCGTCTTCAAGTTTTTGAATTTGCATACTCAGTGTTGGTTGCGTTACAAAGCTATGTTCTGCTGCAACTGTGAAATTTTGATATTTGGCTACTGAAAGTATGTATTTTAACTGGGTGATGGTCATGGTATCAATATTTTTGATAAATATATTAAAACTATCAATTAGGTTTATGGTTTTTGAAAGAAATATTCAATGAAATTTAATTTCGAATAGAAAAAAATACAAATACAGTACATTATGGCTATAACTGTTGCAGGATTGCATTAAGAAAAAACGAAGTCATGAGTTCGAGAATTAAATACACTTTTAGCAAATTTACAAGGCTATTATCAAAGCTTGAGAGGATGGCATGGTAATTTTAAAGCAAAACTTCTTTGAATTGCATGTGAAATTTGAGGAATGGTATACAGATGTTCGAGATAAAGTAGATGTGATGCTAGACGAGTATTCATATTTAGAGTATAACCTTTATTTTATTTGCGTTCAATGCATCCATAGAAATCGCTGCAGCGTTAGTTGTTCATGAAGCCTCAAACGCTGAAGAAGGTGTTTCTTTGATCGTTAACTCTTTCACAGCGTTGTTGATAATTGAATGAAAACTTTTAACGATGGCTGCACAGTCAGATGATAAAGGTGCCAATTTTAATGAGTTATTTTGTTTCAGAACAAGTAAATACGGTATGGATGATGAATGACTGGCTTGGGTGAAGGAAGTATAACAAAGTGTGCAGTTTAATTGCATACTTTTGTGCTAACTCCAAAAATCTCTTTTTTTATTGAGCTCAGCTTCTTGCTTGGCATATTCTTCAAGAGAAAGCACTTTTAAAAATGAAGGATGTTGTTCAATAGCAAATTCAATTTTCTCTACAATTTTTTGAATATCTTCATTTTCATAGTCTATTGATAAAGGCTCTTTGATAACCATAGATTGGAGCACATTTCGTTTTTTTATGGCGAGTCCTTTTTTGTCAAAAGACCTTCTAAAACCATCAATAACAATAGGTACTACGGTTGGTTTGTAGGTTTTTATCAGGTGTGCAGTTCCTCTTCTAATGGGTTTGAATGCCGTTGTTGTTCCTTGTGGGAAGGTGATTACCCATCCGTCACTCAATGCTTTCCCAATATTCGAAATATCAGAATTTTTTACCTGTCTTTTTATGTCCTGACCTTTACTTCTCCAGGTTCTGTCAATGGAAACAGAACCGGCATATGCAAATAATTTAGGCAGTAGACCTGCTTTCATGGTTTCTCCTGCCGCTACAAAGTACATGTTTAACTTAGGATTCCATATATACCCGATATTTTCTATGTTATCTACTCTTCCTTTTAATGAAGCATTAAACACATGAAACATGGCTGCAACATCTGCAAAATATGTCTGATGGTTCGAAATGAATAATACATTATTATCAGGTAGATTTCTTAAAATTTCAGAACCTTCTATTTGTAAATTATTAAAACGTCTGTATCTGCCATGAGAAATAACACCAAAAATTCGAATAATCCATTTCTTAAGGAGTAGTATGTGCCCAAAAGGATTTCTTTTGAATATAGGCATGTATTTAACGTTTAATAGTTCGTAATTAGTTGACTGCAAAAATACAAAAGAATCCTAGAAAAGACTATTTTAAGAAGTCTTTAATTTCGCTTAAGATCATTGCAGTAGCTCCCCAAACAATGTAATTGTTTAATTCAAAGCAGGGTACGTCTATATTTGCATAAGAGGTAGTGATGTTTGTAGATGAAATATTTGACTCATCCAATAAGTCTGCCAATCTTACATCAATGGTGTGCGCAACCTCGTGATTAATTGAAGTTACCGGTTTTTCTTCAGCATATCCAACAAATGGAGTCGCTAAAAAATTACTAGGTGGTATGTAGACATCTGTAAACTCTCTAAATAGCGTAATTGAATCTGGAGCAATCCCGACTTCTTCAAAAGTTTCACGCAAAGCGGTTTGTGATAAATTTTGATCAGTAACTTCTACTTTTCCTCCGGGAAAACTAATTTGAGCAGAATGTGTTCCCTTGTAGCTTGCTCTTTGCGTGAGTAAAAAACAAGTTTCATTCTTGTCATTAGGATAGAACAGTGCTAATACTGCCGCTTTTTTCGGATTGCGAGCACGAATTTTTTCTGCGCTATACGCCAGGCGCATTGCAGGAGCCAATTTGAATTGTGAGTCTAAACCTCCGAGTTTCTGCTCTTTGATAGCATTCAAATTGGAAAGAAAGGCATTAAAATCCATTAATTATCAGCCTCTTTAAAGAAACGCTTAAAGCCGATGCGCCTCAACATTTTCTTTTCAAAATTCCAGAAAAAGTCAAATTGTCCAAACAGCCAGCCATAAAAAACGATCAGAACTTGGTAAAAAGGAAAGATTAAGATGAGTCTTAAAGGCCTATATATCCATGGGTTCGTCGCTTCCTCAGTAAGCCCAACTAAATCCATGATAGGCTTGGCAATAAGTAAGGAGCTATATCCTGTAATAGAAAAGACCACTAATATGATAACAACTTGCCAATTAGAAGTCAATCCCCAACGATTTTTTAATTTGTTCATGTTTTTATTTATACTGCAAAAATACAATATGAATGCTGTAATAGAAAATTTATTGAATAAGAATTCTTGAAAATAACTTTTTGAAATACTTCATAAGTTTTCAATTTTATTTACCTTTCAACACTTTTAACTATAATTTTATTTAATGAAAAAATTAGCACTGCATTGGAAAATCCTTCTAGGAATGTTACTAGGAGTTGTATTTGCATTAATAATGACCAATTTTGATTTTGGTAAAGGTTTTATAAAAGATTGGATAAAACCTTTTGGAACCATCTTTATAAATTCGTTAAAATTAATTGCAATACCGCTAATTTTAGCAGCCTTAATAAAGGGTGTATCTGATTTAAAAGATATATCAAAGTTGTCTCAAATGGGAGGCCGTACCATTGGTATTTATATCATTACCACGGTAATTGCGGTTTCGATTGGTTTATTACTTGTAAATATTGTCAATCCGGGTAAGCAGATTTCAGAAAAGACAAGAACAGAAATGGTAGAAAGCTATAGCGAGAATACCACAAAATATAAAGATCAAGCTGCATTGCAAAAAGAAAGTGGTCCATTGCAGGCATTGATTGATTTAGTTCCGTCAAATATTTTTGCAGCCGCAACGAGCAATAGAAATATGTTACAAGTTATTTTCTTTGCCGTATTTTTCGGAATAGGATTGATTTTAATACCAGAAGAAAAAGGAGCAACGGTTAAAAGGTTCTTTGATGGCTTTAATGAGGTAATCCTCAAGATGGTTGACTTAATTATGTTAGCAGCACCCTATGGTGTTTTTGCTTTGTTAGCGGCACTTGTGGTAGAGTCTCCAAGTTTAGATCTCTTCAAAGCTTTAGGTTGGTATGCACTTAGTGTTGTTGGTGGATTGATAATGATGGTGGTGATTTATAATTTGTTGGTCTTGGTATTCACAAGAAAATCACCGAATTTTTTTATGAAAGCAATTTCACCGGCCCAATTACTTGCATTTTCTACAAGTTCTAGTGCAGCCACGCTTCCTGTGACTATGGAACGTGTAACCGAGCACATTGGAGTAGAGGAAGAGGTGGCGAGTTTTGTTTTGCCTATTGGAGCTACAATCAATATGGATGGAACAAGTTTGTACCAAGCAGTCGCGGCAGTTTTTATTGCGCAGGCTTTTGGAATGGATTTGACGTTTGGAACGCAGTTAGGAATTATTGCAACGGCAACTTTGGCCTCCATTGGTTCGGCAGCAGTGCCAGGTGCTGGAATGGTGATGTTAGTTGGAGTATTAGGGTATGCAGGAATTCCTGAAGCAGGTTTGGCTTTGATTTTTGCCGTAGATAGACCTTTAGATATGTGTAGAACCGTTGTGAATGTTACAGGTGATGCAGCAGTATCGATGCTGGTTGCTAAATCTGTTGATAAACTGGGTGAACCAAAGGTCAAAGATTGGAATGACAATTACAACGCATAAGATTTGCATTCCTAGAAATATTACAAGAGAAAGCGTGGATTGAGTATGATGCGGACTTCCCTAAAAATAAAAGAGCCATTGGTATCGGTAGATTGGTTGTGTCGACATAAAGATGCAACCAATTTAGTAGTTCTTAACGGGACTATGTCAAAAGTTTCTTCAAAAAAAGAGAGGTCTTTCATAGAGACTACTCAAATACCAAATGCTCGTTTTTTTGATCTTCAAAAAGTCTTTTCAATGCAAGAGGTACCGTATCCCAATACCAGTTTGGAACCAAAAGTATTTCAGACTAGAGTAAGAGATTTAGGAATACGAAATGACTCGTGCATTGTGGTATACGATGAACATGGAATCTATTCTTCTCCTCGTGTATGGTGGCTGTTTAAAACAATGGGTTTTGACAATATTGCCGTTTTAAATGGAGGGTTTCCAGCATGGAAATTAGGCAAGGGTTTGGTTGAAAAGAAAGTAGAACATTTTGTAGAAAAAGGTGATTTTACGGTTCGTTACAACATGGAATTATTGTTGAATGCAGATCAGGTATTTATAGCACTATCAGACACAAGCAAACAAATTATAGATGCAAGGTCGTCAGCGAGGTTCTTCGCAACAGAACCAGAACCTAGACAAGGCATAAGACGTGGTCATATTCCGGGGTCTAAAAGTCTCCCATATACAGAGGTTTTGGTACAAGGTGAATTCAAATCAATCACAGCGTTACAGGAACTTTTTAGCGAAGTAGATGCAGTAGATAAGGCCTTGATTTTTTCATGTGGTTCTGGAGTTACGGCGTGTATTTTGGCTTTAGGGGCTTCCTTAGCTGGATATGAAAGAGTAGCTGTTTACGATGGTTCTTGGTCAGAATGGGGAAGCATACCAGAACTGCCAATTAAAACTTTATAGAGCGCCTCACCTCTTAATAGCTTTTGTACAATGCAAGATGTGATTTGTTCTTTGAATGTTTTTCAGCGCAATTATAGGGAACTCGCTTAGATGAATGCCTTTAGTTCATTAAAGTTAGTTATCACGTGGTTTGCATGATCAAGTGTTTGATCTGTTACTAATGGATTTTTATATCCAAAAACAAAGATACGCGCATCATTTGCTGCCTGTACACCATTGTCTGAATCTTCTATCACAATACAGTGTTCTTTTGGAGTATTTGCAAGAAGAGCCGCTTTTTCAAAAATTTCTGGATGTGGTTTCGATGCCTTCAAATCAGCGCCACTAATTTTTGCCGTAAAATAGTGGTCCAAATTAAATCTTTTAAAAACACGATTGATATTCACCATGGCAGAGGAAGAGGCTAGAATCATGGTGATTTCCTTTTCGTGAAGATACTTGATGATTTCTTCAACCCCATCAATCAATTTCAAAGTAGGATCATTTTCGAAAAAATTGACATACCTTTTTCGCTTTTGTAATACCAATGCATTCGCATCAACTTTGAGATCAAAATGCGAAATTAACTTTTCAAATGCATTGATAGTAGACGAACCTGTTAGACTGCTGTATAGTGCCTCAGAAACATCCAGTCCTAGTGACTTAAAGGTTTCAAAATAAGCTTTTTTATGTAGCGCTTCAGAATCGATAATAACACCGTCCATATCAAATATCACACAGGTAATTTTTTTCATGTCGTTAAATAAATTTGTCTTTTATGTTTTCAGTTGGAATCATGCATTGTTCCTTTTTTCCAAACCATTTGTAACGGTTTCTTGCAATGAAGTCATACATGGCATCTCTCAGAATTCTTGGGACAATCCAGCACACTTTGAAAAGCTTCCATGCACCTCCAAATTCATTTAAAATATGCAATGCAGCAGAAGATCTTACAGAGAATTTATCATCAGAGGCTACTAAGATGATGGAGTCTGTTTTGGAGGTATCAATATTAAAATGAGTCGTAATTTTTTGTCCTATTTCTGATTGCAACGAAGAAAATAAGAAGACGTCATTTTTATCTAAGTGTATAATTTTTAAAACACTAGAGTTACAAAAATTACAAACACCGTCAAATAAAATAATTTTTTTATCTGTTTTTAAAAATTGTTCAATCATAATGCGAATTCTTCTTGCCGTAAATGCAATATTACAAATTTCTGATTTTTTTTTCGTTTAATTGTAACAATGTTCCTTCAAAGACGTCTGATAGAAGTAACTATTTCAAATTATTAGGTCTTGTGAAGAATCCTAGCCTATTTTAACAAAACATTAATAGCTTGAAATTACAAACTTGACTAATTTCGAAGAAAAATAGAGTATCTGTATGTTAGAAATAAAGAAACTACACAAGTCATATCCAATTGGTAAAGATTCTTTACACGTTTTAAAAGGGATAGACCTACATATTAAGGAGGGAGAATTTGTCTCTATTATGGGATCTTCGGGTTCAGGAAAGTCAACATTATTAAATATAGTTGGACTTTTAGATGAACATGATGAAGGAGAATACTACTTAAATGGACAACTAATTAAAAACTTAAATGAGAAGAAGGCAGCAATCTTAAGGAATAAGTTTTTAGGTTTTGTTTTTCAGTCATTTAATTTGATTTCTTACAAAACAGCATTAGAGAATGTTGCCTTGCCTTTGTATTATAAAGGAATGAAGAGAAAAGAGCGTTTAAAGATCGCCTTGGATTATCTAGAAAAGGTAGGTTTGAAAGATTGGGCAAATCATTTGCCAAACGAATTATCTGGAGGACAAAAACAGCGTGTTGCTATTGCAAGAGCATTGGTTACCAAGCCAAAAGTAGTTCTTGCAGATGAGCCAACAGGAGCATTAGACTCAACAACAACTGACAACGTGATGGATTTGTTGAGAGATATCAACAATGAAGGAATGACTGTTTTTGTAATTACCCACGAAGAAGAAGTTGCAGAGCAAACCAAGAGAATTGTTCGTTTAAAAGACGGTGTCATCATCAGTGATGAACTTACAGCATCTAAGAACACAGTTAAAGAGGCAGTTAAAGCAGTATAGGTATGTTTGATTTAGACCGTTGGAGAGAAATTTTTCAAAGTATCAGTAAAAACAAATTACGTTCTGTAATGTCTGGTTTTACGGTAGCATTTGCTATTTTATTGTTTACCCTATTGTTTGGAGTGGTGAATGGATTGAGCAATACCTTTAAAGGTGCATTTGTAGATGATGCCCAAAACTCAATGTTTGTTCGGGTTGGAAGAACAACCAAACCTTATAAAGGGTTGCAGAGTGGTAGGGTAATTCAGTTGAAAAATGAGAATTATGACTATGTAACCAAGACCTATGAGGATAAGCTTCAATACCAAACTGCACGGATATACAAAAATGTAAATATTTCCTACAAAACAAAACAAGACAATTATACATTGAGAGCCGTTCACCCTGATCATCAGTTTTTAGAAAAAACAATTATAGATGAAGGAAGGTATATCAATGCGAGAGATTTAAAAGAAAAAGCAAAAGTTCTTGTGATTGGTAGATTGGTGAAGAAAGATATTTTTGGTGAAAAGCCGGCCCTAGGGAAACGAGTAAATGTGAATGGAATTTCCTATAAAATTATCGGTATTTTTTCCGATGATGGAGGTGATAACGAGGAACGATTGACCTATATGCCAGTGACAACAGCGCAAATGTTATATGGCAATAATGATTACATCAGTGAAATGAATTTAGGCTACAATCCCAGCTTGTCATTAGATGAAGCTGTTGCATTTGGAAATAGGCTAGAACGCGATTTGAGATTAAAGTTGAACATTCATCCAGACGATCAAGGTGCCATTAGAGTTCGAAATATGGCCGAAGCAAACAAAGGGATTGGTCAATTTATGGGAATTCTCTATTTTTTAGTAATTCTCATAGGATCGGGAACCTTGATTGCAGGTATTATCGGTATTAGTAATATTATGATTTTTGTAATTAAAGAACGTACTAAGGAATTTGGTATCCGAAAAGCACTAGGAGCTCAACCTTCATCGATTATTGGTATGGTAGTGCAAGAATCAGTACTAATTACAACCATTGCAGGTTATATTGGACTTTCTTTAGGCTCCTATATTTTAAGCGCAATAGGTGACACGCTAGAATCATATGCAATCAAGGATCCAAGTGTAAGTCCAGGAATTGTGATTGGCGCAACCGTCACATTAATCCTTGCAGGTTTAATTGCCGGATTTTTACCAGCGAAAAACGCAGCACGTATCAAACCAATTGTAGCATTAAGAGCAGACTAATTATGAAATTTTTATTTGATTCAGATACTTGGCAAGAAATTTACGGAAGCATTCGTAAAAATAAGCTCAGGACATTTATTACAATTCTTGGAGTTTGGTGGGGTATCTTTTTATTGGTAACCTTGTTAGGTGGAGCACGTGGAATTGAGAATGGTTTTAACAGACTGTTTGGTAATTTTGCAACCAACAGTGTTTTTGTATGGACACAATCTACAGATACACCTTTTAAAGGGTTCCAAAAAGGAAGACGTTTTCGTTTGACTTTTAATGATATTGAGGTACTTAAAAGTGAATATAAAGAAGAGATTAAGTTTTTAGCTCCAAGAAGTCAAACCAATAATTTAATTATCAAAGATTTTAAATCTGGTAATTTTAGAATAAGTGGTGATTATCCGGTATTGGATAAAATTCAGAAAAAGAGTCTTATTTATGGACGCTTTATCAATGCGAATGATATCTTAAGAGAATCTAAAGTCTGCGTGATATCAGAAGACATTTATAAACAACTGTTTGAGAAAAATGTAGATCCAATCGGTGAGTATGTAAAAATAAATAATATTGGGTATCAAGTGGTAGGTGTATATGAACCTCCAACAACAATCAGCTTTGATGGGGAAGCAGCCTATATTCCATTTACTACGTTTCAAAAAGTGTACAATAGAGCAGATAAAATTGATTGGATGATGATTACTGCTAATGAAGGAGTCGATATCAAACAGATGGAAACAGATATTTTATTGTCTCTTAAAAATCTACACAAGGTACATCCAGAAGACGAGCGAGCATTTGGTAGTGTTAATTTAGGAAATGAAATAGGAAAAGTAACTAACTTTTTAACGGGTATGCAATTTTTAACATGGTTTGTGGGAATTGCAACCTTAATCGCTGGTGTCTTTGCTATTGGAAATATTTTATTGATTACAGTGAAAGAACGGACAAAAGAAATTGGTATCAGAAGAGCAATTGGAGCAACACCGATTGAAATACGCAGGCAAGTTGTACTTGAATCTGTATTTTTAACTACGGTAGCAGGTATGTTGGGAATCTTTTTTGGTGCACTGATATTGTATGCTATTGAGAAATTCTTCGGACAAGGAGATGACGCTGTACTTGTAAATCCAACAGTCAATATACCAATCATACTAATTGCCTTTTCAATTTTGATTGTATTAGGTACACTTATAGGAATGATTCCTGCCTTTATGGCAACCATTATAAAACCAATAGAAGCTTTAAGAGAAGAATAAAACAATCAACAAATTATGAGTAAAAGAGCAAAATTTATTTTAATAACGATAGTAATCTTATTTGTAGCAGCACTTATTTATTTCGGAAAAAAGAATAAAAAGAGTATTGTACAGTTTGAAACGGAAAATCCTTTCAAAACAACTATTGTAAAGAAAACCGTTGCAACAGGAAAAGTAATTCCTGAAGAGGAAGTAGAGATTAAGCCACAAATTTCAGGGATTATAGACAAGATATACTTAGAAGAAGGTGCTGTGGTAAAGGCAGGAGATTTAATTGCTACTGTTCGTGTAGTGCCAAACATACAAAACCTAAACAGTGCGAAAGGAAGGGTTAAGAATTCGACGTTGTCGTTCAATAATGCAAAAAATAACTTTGCAAGAACCAAAGGTCTTTTTGAGAAAGGTGTTATTTCACGTCAAGACTTTGAAAATGCTCAATTGACCTTTGACAATGCAAAAGTGAACTTAGAAAATGCGCAGTCTGATTTGGAAATTATACAGAAAGGATCTACTGCAGATAATGGAAGTACCGCAAATACGAATATCAGAGCAACTGCTTCAGGTATGATTGTGGAAATTCCAGTAAAGCGAGGGTATCAGGTAATTGAGTCAAACAATTTTAACGCAGGTACTACTATTGCTACAATTGCAGACATGACCCAAATGATTTTTGAAGGAAAAGTAGACGAGTCTGAGGTAGGTAAATTGATAAACGGTACTGCTATTGACATTTCCCTTGGGGCCATTGAAAACAAAAAGTTTCCTGCAAAGTTGAATTTTATTGCTCCCAAAGGTACCGAAGAAGGCGGAGCTGTACAGTTTAAAATTAAAGCAGATGTAACCCTAGATAGCAATTATTTTATTAGAGCTGGTTATAGTGCCAACGCTAATATTGTGCTAGAAAAGAAAGATAGTGTACTATCTATAAAAGAGGCTTTGTTGCGATTTGACAAAGATACCGAGGAGCCTTATGTAGAGGTAAAGGTAGGTGACGGTTTCGAGAAGAAGGAGGTGAAATTGGGAACTTCAGATGGAGTGAATGTTGAAATTATTTCAGGAGTTACCATTACAGATCAAATTAAGATATGGAACAAAGCATCAAAGAAAGATAAAGATGAAGATGATGATCGTGCGTAAATGACAGTCATCATAAAAAAAGGGGGATTTCGAAAGAAATCCCCCTTTTTTAGTTCAAGGCATATCGTATTGACATTCTTGTATGAATGTATTATGTCCTGATTTAGATTGTGTTATATTAAAATTTGAAACATGACCAACACCACCAAAAAGCCGTATTGAAGTTCTTTTTGATTGGGAATATTCAAGTCATGTATCGAAATTTTGTATAAAGGTAAAACCACGATCAAATCGTTCTGTGTTGGCACTGATGAAGGAAAAACCTAGCCCGATTTTTGCACAAATTCCAAGCGTGTTCATTAGGGTTTTTCCATCCATGCTAAATTTAGTAGCTGCAGTAGAAAGTGTTTTAGCTTGGGTGTGCAGCCCTTTTTTTTAGGTGATTTTTTTCATTCGGTAGCAAAAATTACTCGTTGTAGAGTTGATGTTGTACCTGTTGCATTTTTGGTTGAATGATGAGCGAGAACGAAAACTTTCTCTAGGTTATAAATGTTTAATACGAGTGAAGCTTTTTTGTATTTGAAGGGCAAAAATAGTCCAAGTCATCAAATAAGAAATTCTGCTCATTTCCTTGGTTAAATTCAATGTCAATGGTTGAAGGAGAATCTAGTGGAAACGTTGATTTTTGTCTGAATGTTGTCGATGTGATTCAACAAAAATCAACGCTGCTAAACGTTTATGCATTAGTTTGCAAACTGCTTCGCTACTTGTTCTGCTTTTCTGCTAGTTGCATAGTCATAAAAACCTTCTCCTGATTTTACACCTAGTTTACCCGCTCTAACCATATTTACTAGTAATGGACATGGCGCATATTTTGGGTTTTTAAAACCATCATTCAATACCTCTAAAATAGACAAACAAACATCCAAACCAATAAAGTCTGCCAGCTGAAGTGGTCCCATAGGGTGTGCCATTCCTAACATCATTACTGTGTCAATTTCTTTAACACCCGCAACACCATTGTATAAGGTTTCGATAGACTCATTAATCATCGGCATTAGAATTCGATTGGCTACGAACCCTGGGTAGTCATTTACGGCAACTGGAACTTTTTGAATTTTTTTTGATAATTCAACGGTAAATTCCATCACCTCATCAGAGGTATTATACCCCCTAATAATCTCGACCAATTTCATAATAGGTACAGGATTCATAAAGTGCATTCCAATTACTTGTTTTGGTCTTTTGGTAACTGCTGCAATCTGAGTAATAGATATTGAAGAGGTATTTGTAGCTAATATGGTATCTTCAGGACATACTGCGTCTAATTCTTTAAAAATATTCAGTTTCAAGTCTACATTTTCCGTAGCAGCTTCAACAACCAAACTAGCATATTGAACCCCTTCTCTAATAGAAGTATAGGTTGTAATGTTACTCAATGTGTTGTTTTTAGATTCCTCAGATATTTTTCCTTTGGAAACCATTCTATCTAGGTTTTTTGTAATGGTCGCAATCCCTTTCTTCAAAGCGGTTTCTGAAATATCAATTAACTGTACTTGAAAACCAAATTGTGCAAAGGTATGCGCAATTCCGTTTCCCATAGTACCGGATCCGATGACGGCTATATTTTTCATATGTATAATTTAGTATATATTATTGGTCGAAACAATCAATTATTTGCTGTGCCACTCGTAATGCTTCTGTTCCTTGTGACAAAGAAACAACAGGAGTTGTATCCGTCAGAATAGCTTCTGCAAAAGATTCTAATTCGTCTAAAATGGCATTATTAGCAGTTACCTCGGGATTGTCAAAGTATATTTGTTTTTTAACGCCCTCGGCGTTTTGTAAAATCATTGCAAACTCATCGGGGTTTTCAGGAACATCCTTCATCTTTACAACCTCGGCAGTTTTTTCGAGAAAATCTACAGAAATGTACGCATCTTTTTGAAAGAACCTTGATTTTCTCATATTCTTCATAGAAATTCTACTTGCAGTTAAATTGGCAACACATCCATTCTCAAACGCAATACGCGCATTTGCAATATCTGGTGTTTCACTTATCACAGATACACCGCTTGCATGCACCGATTTAACAGGCGAATTGACAACACTTAAAATAATGTCTATATCATGAATCATTAAGTCTAGTACAACAGGTACATCTGTACCTCTTGGGTTAAATTCGGCCAAACGGTGTGTTTCAATAAACATGGGTGAATCTATCATATCTTTCGCTGCAGTAAATGCCGGATTAAAGCGCTCTACATGACCAACTTGACCTCTTACATGCTTTTGACTTGCAAGTGTTCTGATGGCTTCTGCTTCTAAGACAGTCGTTGTAATTGGTTTTTCAATGAAAACATGACAGCCCTTTTCAATGGCCTTTTTAGCACATTCAAAGTGAGACAAGGTTGGAGTAACAATATCAATCATGTCTACTTCGGCAATTAAATGCTCTAAAGATTCAAATAAGCGATAGCCAAACTCAGCAGCAACTTTTTCTGCATTTTCAGTAAATGGATCGTAGAACCCTACGAGTTCATATTTCTCTGATTGTTGTAATAAACGTAAATGGATTTTTCCTAAATGACCTGCGCCAAGAACACCTGCTTTGAGCATATGTGATGATTTTTTTGTGTTAGATGTTGATTTTCAGACAAGAAAAGTGATGAAAATAGCAACGCGAACAAAGATACACTTTTATGACTATTCTTTTGGATTTATTAGTAATTTTAGAACCCAAATTTTTCTTAAAATTGAAAGATACTCTGAAACATCAAGGACTTAGAAATCAGTTAGCTGAGGTGCTGTCGAAAAAAGGAATTAGCGATAAAAATGTATTGGATGCAGTGCGTAAAATTCCGCGTCACCTATTTTTAGATTCAAGTCTTGAAGTGCATGCCTACCAAGACAAGGCATTTCCAATAGCTGCTGATCAAACAATCTCACAACCCTATACAGTTGCATTCCAATCTGAAACTTTGCACATAAAGCCCGGAGATAAAGTTTTAGAAATTGGTACCGGTTCGGGGTATCAAACAGCGGTGCTTTTAGAAATGAAGGCAGTGGTGTACTCTATAGAAAGACAACAAGAATTATTTAAAAAAACCTCATTATTTTTGCCTAAAATAGGATACAGAGCAAAGAAATTAATTTTTGGAGATGGATATAAGGGTTTTCCAGATGCAGCTCCTTTTGATAAAATCATCGTTACTGCCGGAGCTCCATTTGTACCTAAGCCTCTCTTGAGTCAATTGAAAGTTGGTGGTAGTTTGTTGATTCCTGTTGGTGATAAAACACAAATCATGACATTGTTTATAAGAAAATCTCCAAAAGAATTTGAAAAGCATGAGCTAGGTGATTTTGCTTTTGTACCTATGCTAGGAGATAAAAATTAGCTCCTAATCTTTTAAGAGTTGTTTAACATTCAATTTTTAGAATTAGATAAATATATTTAGAAATTGTGTGCTTATTTACATTATTTACGATGATGACACGTTCTCTGCTTAAATCTATTTGTTTACTCTTATTATTCCATAACTTTATTTTTTCTCAAGGTAAAATAAATGCCAGTTTTTCAGGAGACTCTTGGGATGTTAAAGCTGAAAATTTTGCCTTTACTACCTACAAAGGGAAACCGTCTTTGTATCTAGAAAAGGGCGCAGCAATCTTAAAAGATGTTGCATTTAAAAATGGGATTATATCATATGATGTAAGTTTTAATCAAGGTAGAAAGTTTGCCATGATTCAGTTTAGACATCGTGATTCCAAAAATTATGAAGAATTTTATTTGAGAGCACATCAATCCGGGAACCCTGATGCAATGCAGTATACACCTGTTTTTAACGGTGTTTCAGGTTGGCAATTATACCATGGCAAAGGCTACTCAGCGTCTTACAATTATAATTTTAAAGAATGGATGCATGTTAAATTGGTGATACAAAACAATAAGATGGATGTATTTTTAAATGATATGTCCCAACCGATTTTGCATGTTCATGATCTAAAGAGGGATCCAATTACAGGTGGCATAGGGTTTTATAGTTTGCTTGGAGGTGCATATTATGCCAATTTAACCTATCAAGAAATAGAGCAACCTACACTAATTAAAAACAGATACGCAACTCCTGAATTGCAAAAGGGTGTGCTTTTAGATTGGGAGGTTTCAAAAGTTTTTGATAAGAAAGACCTACAAGGTGTTGTGAATTTAAGAAACTATGAAGGATATGCGCGTGCTGATTGGAACGCTGCTGAGGTGGAATATGATGGCAAACTCAATTTAGCCAAAGTTGCAATGAAAACGAAGGAAAAGAATAGCATATTTGCGAAAACGACCATACATGCAAAGAAGCCACAGATGAAAAAACTTAGTTTTGGTTTTAGTGACGATGTTGTTATTTATGTGAATAACAAAATTGTGTATTCAGGACATAATAGGTTTAGATCTAGAGATTATCGTTATTTGGGAACAGTTGGTTATTTTGACAGTGTTTACATACAACTCAAAAAAGGAGAGAATGACGTAGTTTTTGCTGTTTCAGAAAACATGGGAGGTTGGGGATTAAAAGCCAAACTCACAGCCATAGAAAGTGAATAAAATTACTTGCGAACACGGTACCAAGTTGCCGTTCTTCCAAATACCGAAAAGCCTATATAACCTCGAAGTTTCAAAGTGTTTTCATTAGGCAGTGTAACAACACATTTATAGGTTTTGCCGTTTTTTGGATCTAATATCTTGCCCCCGGACCATTCATTTGCAACTTGTGTTAATCCTTTGATAATAACGAGTCCAAGAATGGGTTTGTTTTTGTCTTTTCCTTTACATTTTTCACAACGTGCATCTTTCTTTTTAGCATCTAAAAGCTTAACAACCTTGCCATAGAACCGTCCATTTTCTTGGTAAATTTCAATGATTGATTCGGCTTTATTTGTTTCTTCGTCAATGGACTTCCATGTTCCTACAATAGATTGGGCACATATGTATGATGAGAAAAATAAGAATAGTATGCTCACAGCTTTTTTCATCTAATCATATTTTGCATTAAAATTTCCATCCCATTTCCCTTGCACACGCAATACTTGCTCAATAATGTCTCGAGCACAGCCTTCCCCCCCTTTTTTATAGGAGATGTATTTTGAAACTTTCTGAATTTCTGGAGCTGCGTCATTCGGACAACACGCCAATCCAACAAGTTCCATTACTGGGTAATCAGGTATGTCATCGCCCATATACAAAACGTTTTCTGGTTGTAGCTTGTATTTTTCAATAAGCTCATTGTACTGTTTTATTTTATCGTGTGCACCGAGGTAAATATCTTTAATGCCCAAGCCTTTCAAACGTGTTCGAACACCTTCATTTGTTCCTCCAGAAATAATACATACGTTTAAGCCAGCATTCACGGCTGCTTTTAAGGCATATCCATCTTTGATATTCATATGTCGGACCAGTTCTCCATTTGGGAAAACGGTTACAATTCCGTTGGTTAATACACCGTCAACATCAAAAATTAAGGTGTTTATCTGAGGTAAATGTTCTTTATAACTTTTTTCCATGCCTACTGCTTATTTTGAATTGCTTTTGTTACTAACGTATAGAGTTCTTCTTGCTGCGAATTTAAATGTTCTAAGTGAGTTTTAATGGTTTCTTCGTCATTTCTTTTTGCAGGACCTGTTTGTGCTTCTTTGGGAGAGATATTGGTAATTTTTTTTGCGGTTTCTGCAATCAAAGGATGAAGTATTTCAAATGGAATCTCATGAACATCGCATATGTCTTTTCCAATCGCATACATGTGATTGGTAAAATTATTAACAAATACGGCAGCAATATGCATCTTTTGACGCTGATCAGAGTTCAAGCGGTATGTTTTTGAACCCACCAGTTTGGCAAGTGATTGCAGAGTGAAAAAATCTCTTTCATGCCTAGTTTCCAAACAGAAGGGAACAGTTGAGAAATTAACAGAACTTCCTTTTGTAAAGGATTGTAGCGGATAAAAAACACCTTTTCTTTGCTGATGTATGGCTTGCATCGACACAGTTCCTGAGGTATGAACAATCAATCCTTTTCTGGAGCCTAACTGCTGTGATATCTCCTCAATCGCATCGTCTGTAACGGCTATAATAGTTACATCAGATACAGGAATCGCTGAGAACGCTCTCGAATTAACTTGAAAGAGTTCTATGGTTTTGACTTTATGAAAAGCACTCCACAAATGTGTAGCTACATTTCCTTGTCCAAGAATCACAACTTTTATCATAATAGCGAAGATATTGAATTTAATTTTTCTTGATTCATGATTTATGCAAAACTATACATGCTGTATCTGATTCTTTTTTACGATTGCTTAGAGATCATTAAAAAAAAAGAGGGAGATAAAAGGTGAAGGTATTGGTTAGTTTTGTAATTTAGAATCGATTTTAAAAGCTACACAATGGACACTGATAAACTAGGACTAAATACAATTTGCACCCATGTAGGGGAGGTAAAAGACGAACAATTTAAAGGAGCCGTTTCACCTATTTATATGTCAACTTCTTATGCTTTTGAAGGGGTAGATGTGATGCGGTATCCCAGATATATGAACACGCCGAATCAAGAAGCTTTGGTTAAAAAAATAGCAGCATTGGAAAAAACAGAAAATGCCTTGATTTTTGGCTCTGGTATGGCAGCTATTAGTACTTCTATTTTGGCATTTCTGAAAAAAGGAGATCATATTGTATTGCAACAAACATTGTATGGAGGAACGTATAATCTAGTGGTAGAAGAGTTGCAAAAATTTGGTATTGAATATTCCTTTACCAAAGATGTATCCATAACATCTTTTAAAGAAGTGGTGCAGTCCAATACAAAGGTGTTTTATATTGAGACACCCTCAAATCCATTGTTGACGATCACAGACATGCAAGCAGTTGCTGATTTGGCGAAAGAACATCATATCATTACCATGATTGATAATACTTTTGCGTCGCCAATCAATCAAACGCCTGCAGATTTTGGTATTGATATTATCATTCATTCGGCAACAAAATACATGGGCGGGCATTCAGATCTTTTAGCAGGAGCTGTTGCAGCATCAAATGAACACAAAGAACAGATTTGGAAGACTGCCATTAATTTGGGTGGTAATCTGAGTGATTTTACGGTTTGGATGTTAGAACGGAGTTTAAAAACCTTAAATCTACGGGTTCGTTGTCAAAGTGAAAATGCATTGGTGATGGCAAGGTATTTATACGATAATCCTCATGTTGCAAAGGTGTATTACCCAGGGTTGGAATCTCATCCAGATCATGAGCTTGCCAAAAAGCAAATGAAAGGTTTTGGAGGGATGTTGTCTTTTGAGTTGAAAGAAGGCATTGATGTTGTAGCATTTCAGCGAACGTTGCAATTGATAAAACCATCTATGAGTTTGGCAGGTGTTGAAAGTACCGTGTTAAATCCTGCAGTTGCATCGCATGCGCTGATGGGAGCAGAGGAGAGAGCCAATCAAGGAATTACTGATGAACTCATTCGTTTTTCCGTAGGTATTGAAGAAACGGAAGATTTAATTGCCGATATTGAACAGGCCTTGGAAAAAACAATCAAATTGGCTGCATGTGCAGAGAGTAACTAAACTTGTTTGTGTACATAACACCCATGTTTTAGAAATGATAAGAACGAACAAAGAATAACATACATAGATGAAGCTAGATATATTAGCATTTGGAGCACATCCAGATGATGTTGAATTAGGATGTGGAGCAACCATAGCAAAGGAAGTCTCTTTAGGTAAAAAAGTAGGAATTGTAGATTTAACTCGAGGTGAACTCGGCACACGAGGTTCTGCTGAATTAAGAGATGAAGAGGCAGTAAATGCTGCAAAAATTTTAGGAGTAATAGTTCGAGAAAATGTACGTTTTGCAGATGGCTTTTTTACAAATGATAAAGCCCATCAATTGGCTATTATTCAAATGATTCGAAAATACAAGCCTGATGTTGTTTTGTGCAATGCCATTGATGATCGTCATATTGACCATCCAAAAGGAAGTAAACTAGTGTCAGATGCTTGTTTTTTAAGTGGTTTACGTAAGATTGAAACTCAAGTGAACGGAGAGATCCAAAAAGAATGGAGACCAAAACAAGTGTACCATTATGTGCAATGGAAACCTATTGAACCAGACTTTGTCATTGATGTCACAGGATTCATGGAAACAAAGATTGCTGCAGTAAAAGCATACGGTTCTCAGTTCTTTGACCCTAGGAGTGACGAGCCAGAAACACCAATTACAAGCAAAAATTTTATTGAAAGTATAGATTATAGAGCAAAAGACTTGGGCAGATTGATTGGGGTAGCCCATGCAGAAGCTTTTACCTCAGAACGTTACGTTGCTGTAGAAAATTTAGATAAATTAATTTAATTTTTTTGTTGTTGAGAAGTAAAAAATAAATTATATTTGCACCCGCAATATGGTGGTTGTAGCTCAGTTGGTTAGAGTATCGGTTTGTGGTACCGAGGGTCGCGGGTTCGAATCCCGTCTTCCACCCAAAATAAAATCCTTCTCGAAAGAGAAGGATTTTTTTGTTTTGCCAAATATTCCAGTGCTATTTTCATCAAATGATTACTTTTTCATAAGATACAGCCTTCTTAATAGCTATATTTATGCAATTGTAATGAGTTCATAATCAGGCTTTATACACTCACAATATTTGCGAGTTTGTAGGCTGTTTGAAATATTTGATATTTTGCCAAGTCTTCTTCTGAGGGAGCTTCCATTCCATGTACTCTGCTCAAGTTCCAAAATGAATTCATGGCCATATGTTCTGCTGCTTTTAAAGCAGCTATTGAGGGGTCAATCACAGGAATCCTTTTTTTGAGAGCAGCTTCTAAATACTCCTCTACTTGCAGGTAAGTGCCTGTTTCTAAGGTACAACCTAAAATAATGACTTCAGCACCTTTCTGAACCGCATTTGCGGCTGCTTGAACAATGGCATTCAATGTTTTATTCGGGTTAACAGGTAACTGACTTGCAGGGATGTTAACATTTTCGAAAGAAATTAATTGCTCTTTATAGCCATAGTCATAAACCGTATTTCTCATTTGATCTTCCCAATAATCCATGCCGATAATAATTGAAAATGTATTCCCAAGGTTAGCGGCTATTTGACAAGAGGCTTGACAGGGGCCTATGACATGCATATTGCCCGAAATGGTCCGAGATTCAATGAGCGCTGGATCATAAAAACATCCAATAACCATGGCATCATATCTTTTTGGAACTGTTGCTAGACTTCCCAGTCGTGCTACTTGAGTTGTTGGATTGATAATGAGGCTTTCGTATACTCTGTAACCTAGCTCATTCAATGTTTCCGGTAAATCTTTGGTTACTTGTAAAGAAGCTACATCTAGGTGAGTGGTTCCATATTTGTAGTCTTTTAAAGAGTTGGCAAAGGCTTGGTTATAGCCCGCATAAGAGATCGGATTTAAGTATAAAATATTCATAGATAGTTTTTTTTAGTTTATTTATGTTTTCGAAACAAAAATTGGTAGAACTTCCTTTTAAAAAGAGTCGCTTGATGCTTCAAATGGATTGCTCATTTTATTTTTTCTTCCAAGAAGAGCACTTTACTTGAATATGGTTGCACTTTTGATTTTACTCGAAATGCATGTTTTTGATGCCATTTTTTTCGGAATAATTTTCAATCACTCTTACTTTTAAAATTGCGTAGCAATGTACAGTATAGCCATGCACTGCATTTGAGCTAATTGATATAATAAGGAGAGGGGAAATAGGGGAGAGGTAGGAACACTTTTGTTCCTATCTCAAAACGAAACTACAAAAAATAAAATAGAATCTCAAGAGTACTTACATGTAGTACATAATATTCATGATTACGTGCAGATGTTTGGGGGAAATCACCATTAAAAAAAACATCCCTGTAAAAGAGGGATGTATACATATGATCATGTGTTCTTATGTGCTAGTCTGCAGCGCTCTGTTGAATCTCTCGGCAGACCAGCTATTTTGTTTCCGTATTAGTTGCTGCCATACTTCGCTTCAATGCTTTTGACGATATGTTCTTTAAATTTTCTATTTGTTATGTACTTCGTGTGAAATTTTTCAAATGCTTTTTTGTCAATACCGCTCTGTATTGCTGCTCTTTTAAAAGAGTTTAAGGTAAGCGTTTCTGATGCTGCCGTTTTTAACAACGCTTTTAGAATGGCATTCATCTGCTTTTTTCCAAAGCGATCCTCAAAACATTGCAGTAACAGCGCTCCTAAAGAATACCGATAATTTTCTCCTATTTCTTTTTTATTCTTGATCTTCGTTAAAGGAGTAAATGTACCCTCTTTGACTACGTTAGCATGATATATGAGTACATCTTTAAGAAATGATTCACTGCCTAAATCTAAGGCAACTCCAAAAGATAGGTACTCAGCAAATGATTCGCTCCAGAACCAACTGAGAGGACCTGACATTACATTATTTCCAAAATAATTATGTCCAAATTCATGTCCAAAAAACTTTAAAGTACCTTCAGAAAAACGATTGTTTTCAGAAACTAAGTCTTTAAAATCAAGCCCTGTAAATGCAAATGTAGGATAGGTGTTAAATCCCCAACTTGAACCTTCTTTTCTCTTTTGAACACTTTTGTGGTTCATGATGTAAATATGATCTGTAAAATCTAACTCAAGACGCATTGCATAGTAGCTTTTTATCTTTTCGATATTTTTGAAAATGAGCATTGAGGTTTCTTTACTGATATCTGAGTTTAAAATATAATCTCCTTGATAACTGTTGTATTCATAGTCTCCCACAAATAGAAGCAATGGATGATCTTTTGTTGAAGTTAATTGTACCTCACTGCCTTTTTTAGGAGCACTTCCATTGATAAAAACAGTGCTGCTATGTTTGTTCTTTATTTGGAGGTCATAGGTATAGCTATGAATTAATTTATCATTTTTAGTATCATAGAGCACGGGGTACCACTTCGTTTGCTCTGCTGCTCTCAATGTTTTTTCGTTGAAGGCAATATTGCCTTTAAAGTCATAGGAATTGTATTCATTGCTATAGACTGGAAATGCGCCCACGTAACTAATAAAAAATGAGGATGGAAGTTTTTTTGGAGAAGAGGCGTTGCTTCCCAATCTGTAAGCAATTGCTTCTCCTTCCATTTTACCATCATAAAACCCATCATACTGAATCAGCTCTCCGCTTGCGTCTTTAAAATAGGTGATATTCATGCCTTTATTTAGGAGTATTGAATACGCTTCAATTTGAGGTATTTTAGAGAGCGTAAACGCACATTTTAGGATTCCTAATTTTCTGTCAATTTCGATTGTTCCTTTGATGTGGGGCTGTGCATATGCTGTTAGCGAAAACAATACTGCTAGCACAAGAAAATTGCTTTTTTTCATTTCATTTTTTTTTGGTTTGCGAAACTAATAAATAGCATTCAAAATTTCTAGTACTTTGGCCTTTTTTCGCACGCATACGGGTACTGTGTTTCCATCTTTTAAAACGAGATATCCACCATCAGATTTTATGCACTCTT
>JBELGW010000003.1:79009-86518 GCA_042091715.1 Polaribacter sp.
CTAATTTAGAATGAAAGGGTAATCAATATCTTCAGTACTAATAATCTTCCGCTTAAAATGCGTGTTAATTTCTAGGAGTTCCTTTAACTCAAATAGTTCTTCTTTATTGAAAATTAAATACAAACTTTGATGTAAAGTTTGTACTGGTATTTTTCTTTTACCTCTAATTGTTGAATGCGATTTTTCCCACATATCTGCATCGATTTCTGCAATATGATTTCTGAACTGTACGAGTTGTTTTCGATTAAATTCGAAGTAAATGTTATAAAAAGAAACATGATACATACCACAACTTTTGCAGTAGGTTAATTCTCCATTTTTTACTTTAGATAGCGTTTTAATTCTATGGCACATAATTGACTTTTAGTTTAATAACAATCTGTTTTAATTTGTTTTGTTTTTTCGAATGTGTTCAAGGGCCTATTTAATACTTGTAAGGTTATTTTTTCTATTGCTAACAACACACTTTTCATCATATGAACAGACCCACAAATCATGATAGTTCCCTCATTTTTTAATGTATCTGCAATTAAATCAACTTCTTTTGTAATGAGGTCTTGCACATAGGTTTGCTGTTCTTGAGAATAGGCGATGTGTAAATTTTCATCCTTCATGTTTTCAAGATAGGGTTGATATAGCTTGAGTGAGTCTTGTGTTCTAATACCGAAAAACAGGTGTATTTGCGATGTGTTCTGCTGTGTCATTCCTAAAAATGGAGCAATACCAGTTCCGTTTGCAATCAGGATAGCAGGCTTTTTTTTAGGAAGGTGAAATGCTTTGTTTGCCTTAATTTTTGCTGTGAGTAGCGCTCCTTTTTTAAGAGCGAATAATGCATTTGAGCAGATACCAAATTCATGCTTTTTTATACTTAGCACAATATCGTTATCAATCTTTCCGATAGAGTATAGGCGTTCAACTGGATCTTCATTTGGTCTGATTGCTAATAAATCTCCAGAAGTGAATGTTGTTTTTTTACTAGGTTTGAGTTTGATTAAATAGGTATCGTCTTTATTTATTGCTGTTTTGTGAGTTATGGCAAATTTTCGCTGATTTTTTATTTTCCGAATGGTCTGTTTCAAATGCAGTTCAATACCAAAGGCATTGCTAAATTGAAGGCCCCAACTTTTAAAGTCGTTGAAGGATTGGTTGTTAATTTTATAAAGTGGAACTCTCGACTTGAAATTTGGCACTTGTCGTAATGCTGCATCAATATCAATTGCAAATTGGCAATAGTGGGCATAGGCAAGAGATCCAAAGCCAACAACCGAATAATCTACGGTCCCTTTTTGTTTTTTCTGCTGTAGTTTTTCTATGAATTTAGAGGCATTTGCAGGCGGGTCGCCATCGCCATAGGTTGCGGTTAAGATAATTAAATGTTCGATGTTTTTATAGGTATCGTAGGCATTTAAGTGTTCAATATAAACTTTCTTTCCTGCTTGTAAAAGTGCCTTGTAGAGTGCGTTTCCAAAAAGGTTGGTGCTCCCTGTTTCAGAACCAATGAGTATGACAAATTCGGCACTGTCTTTACGGTATCTATTTTTAGTTAAGCGATCGTATTTTTTTCTTTGTATACTCATGTAAAAGCCAGAGTACATAAAATATAGTATAGACAAACAACTAAGGATTAAAATGAAAGGCCATAATAGCGAACCTCTCCCTGTGTGCAATAGCAGACTCCAATGCGATAAGCGGGCAACCCAAGGAATATCTTGGTTACTAATGAGATGTCCTGTATATTGATCAATGAGGTATTCTTTCTGTTTGGTTTTTAAAAAGAAATAGTCTTCTTTATCATCAGAAAAGGGGAATTCTAAGCTTTTCACTTGATCTAGATGTGTCGTTTGAAATACTGGGATATCAGTGGCTGCTATTTTTTGATCCGAGGCGGCTGTATTAAAATCATAGCCATGCTTAATGGCGGTATTGGGAAGTAATGAAAACTTTTCTAACGATAAGTATACGCCTGTTAGTGTAATAATAAGAATTGGAATAAAGGTGAATCGTCCAAGCGTGATGTGGTAATATTGTGCAACGTTTTCTTTGACTACTTTACCGAAAAATTGTTGGATACCCCCTTGCCTTTTTATAATCAAAACACAGCCTGTAATTGTGATCAATGCGAGTAAAAAGGAGAAAAAACCAACGAGAAATCTACCTGTAGATTTTAAAAATAATGATCTGTGCAAGGTTGTTGCCCATGCGTACACTTTATTTGTGCGTGTCGCAGTTGCTACTTGCTCACCTGTAAATGGATTTATATGAGCTGTTTGACTCGTGCCCGATTTTGTAACAAGTGATGCTTCAACGATGTTATTATCGTCAATTTTGAAAGAGATGACTTCATCATATTTCGATGTCAAAACTGCAATCGTTGCGGAAAGTGTCTGCTGTTCCAAATTACTAGAACTTGAAGGAGTCAGTTGCTTTGTAATTGGTTCAAATGCTAAAATAATACCAGTAATAGCGGCAAGCAATATGAAAAGAGAAGAAGATATAGCCATGGTAAGATGGCTATATCTCCAAATTGAAATGGTCATTTAAGGATTAGTTTTGAGGCATCATGCGTATGTATCGAATAAACCCTTTTCCTTCAGTTTTACTTTTTACCGTCGCAGATGTCAATTCAAATTCAACATCGTCTTTATAATACTCTTGATCTTCTACAGCAGTTTCAAATCTAATTTTATATCCGGTATCTATTTTGTCATTATCAATGTCGATTTGACTAATGGCTCTGTTTCCTCCGCTAATGGTTGCTCCGGTAATTCCATCAATTTCTTGTTGTACTTTTCCTTGAAAATTCCACCATTCTGTAATGTCATGGTACCATTCTTCATCGTCGCCTTGCATATATAAGGTTTCGATATATGCACCTTTTGCGTCTAGAAGTGAAATAGCAATGTATGCACCTTCACCGTCATAGTTCTTCATTTGAATCATGCATTTGTATTTGGTGCTGTCTGTCGAAGTCCTAGTAAAAGCAGTGACAATAAAAGCTAGAACTAGGAGAGTTGTTATCTTTTTAATCATGATGTTTATTTTAAGTAGCTAATATCGCTGTTTTTTAAAGCTTCATTTTCTTTTGCTAAATCATACAGACTTTCATCAAAATCTGTTGTAACCGCTGTATCTGCACCCCGCTTTATAAGAAGTTTAATAAGTGAGTTGTCTTTTGCAGTCATTACCGCTTTTTGTAAAGGGGTAATGCCCATGTCATTTTTAGCATTGATGTCTATGTTGTACTTTTCAATAAAGTTTAGCATGGATATATTTTGCTTGTCTACGGCAACATGATAGAGGGTAGTGCCATCTTTCTGAGGAACTGTAATGTCCAATCCTTTACTTGCTAATAGGTCTAGTTTTTGTTGAAAATTAGAAAGATTTTTAGCTGTATATGTATTGAATAAATAATGTCCTATATGATTGCCTTTCGTATCAATAACAGAAACATCAGCTCCTTTATTGATAAAAAAATCAAGTACTTTATACTCATTTCTGATGGCTCTTGTCAAGGCAGATTGTCCGTCTTTATTTTGATGATTAATGTTTTTTGTATTTCTCGCTAAAAGTTGAATAATTTCCAGCGAATTGCGATACGAAGCATTCATCAAAGCAGTATTTCCATTGGTATCTGTTTGATTGACATCCACACCTTTTTGTATAAAGTAATAGAATGTAGCGATATCTTCATTACTGTATGCGATGTTGTGTATTGGCGTTTTTCCTTGCTTGTTCACAACGTTCGCTTCAATTCCTAAGTTTTCCAAATATTTGAAAAAATCGAGATCGTTATAGCCTCTTCGAGATCCTCGCGTTGCAAAAAGCATTGCATTTCCTTCGTTTTGATTCAGTTCTTTATGAGGAAGGCCTTTTTTCATCAAAAGCTTCAACATCTTTTTATTTCCCTTTTGAGCAGTGTAGTTAAATACTCCATTTC
This sequence comes from Polaribacter sp., assembly GCA_042091715.1. GTDB lineage: Bacteria > Bacteroidota > Bacteroidia > Flavobacteriales > Flavobacteriaceae > Polaribacter. The sequence continues at coordinate 82,947 of JBELGW010000003.1, forward strand.
CATCTTTATCTTTGCTTTCTAGGCGCAAACCTAAAGAGGAAAAATAGGAAATCATTTTAAAATTGGTGAGATTCGGTACGAGTAGTAACATGGCATTTGCTCCTCTAGGTGTTGTCTCTTTTAAAGGGTTTGCTCCATGTGCAATCAATAGGTCGTACAGCGCTATGTTTTCCACGCCAGCAGCAGCAGTAAAATTAAATACAGAATAGCCTTTGTCATCAATGACATCTGTTTTTGCGCCATTGTTCAAAAGATGTTTTTACTATATCTATATTGTCTTTGTAGGCAGCCCAGAATAGGTAGGTTCTTCCGTCGTGCGTTAATTTGTTTACAGGATTCCCTTTTTTTGTGAGCAGATACTGAATGCTTTCCGTACTTGCATTTTCTAACAAGGCATAGACGATGGCATCAAAACCATATCTGTTTAGTTTTGTAGCACTATTACCTTCCGTAATTTTTTCTTCTATTGTTGCTATCGTTGGTTTGGCTTTCCAAAAAGCTCTATCTAAAAAAATATTTTTAGATTGTGCTTGCATTGTTTGCATTAGAAAGAAGATTCCAATGCATACAATTGTTTTCATAGAGGCATTCATGTGTTATTTTTTTACAAATGATTCAATAATTTCACTCATTTCTTTTTCTTCAGTAAGTTCATCAGAAAACAGGTATTTGTAGAGCACTTTATTGTTTACTTTTTGTTGTAAACTTAAGTTGGTATTTCTTCCGTAAATAGCATCCCATTTGCTGCGAACCATCTCCCATTTATTGGCTTTTTTATTCCACCAAACTTGAGCTGCCTTACATTTACTGTCATCAACTTTCACATAGTTGTTGTAGCCTTTCTCTTGGGCAATAACAACATCTTTATTACTTTTTCTTAATACCTTATCATTGTTTTGGTCGTGGGCCCATCCTGTTTTAGTAATTTCATGCCTGTTGCCTCGTGCAGTGATGTTATAATCGCTTCTTTTTGTGTATTCTCTTCTTGGTAATGGGGCATTGGTTCTATTTTCCCAATAACTTTTCCCATCAACATGTACCCAAGTTCCAGAACCTTCGTAACGTGGACTATCATCTACTTGATATACCTTCTGTGTCCATTGTTTTTTGACTTCTTTTTTAGTTTTTCTACTGTAGTCCCAAGAGTTACCGCTTGCATAGGTGTAGAAATCTTGATTTTCGTAAATCCAGTCTTGTCTCCAATGTTTCACAATATAAGGTCTTGAAGGACTTCCAACAATTAATAAATGCTGTATTGAAATTTTATTGTTTTCATCAGTAACAAGCTCCGCCCATTCCAACGCTTTGTCTGTTTTCGTTTTTGATGGCTTGTAGGTTTCACTTTGACTGTAGTTAAAAGTTTCTGCAAAATTGAAACTTACTTCAAAGCAACCGCTCATGGCTTTGATTGCTGTTCTATCTTTTTGTTTTTTACTCTGAGAAATGAGTGCAGTTGATGTACATATACTCAGTACTAATAGTGCGATTGATTTTTTCATTATATACTTTCTTAATAGGATCTTAATTTTGGACAAAAATACAATTTTTATTTAGATTGATTTAAAATAAACAATATATTTGCAAAAAAATTAACAAAGAATGATTCTAAATAAGGTGATGTGTGTAGGATTTGTGTTCTTGCTTTTTGTTGGTTATGGGCAACATAAAAATCGGTATCCTTTGGATACAAATCGCATACATAAATTGGAGGAGGTTGTGGTAACTGCAACCCGAACGGAGCGTCAGCTGTCTTCAGTTCCATTAGCTGTAACCTTGGTTTCTAACAAAGACATCAAACGAGCAGGAACCACGAGGCTTCGAAATATTTTACAAGAGCAAACAGGAATCGTTTTTGTACAAGATGCAAGTGGTTTTGAAGGTATTCAAATGCAAGGTTTGAATGCTGCTTATACGTTAATACTTGTTGATGGTTTTCCATTAATAGGCAGAAGTGCAGGTGTATTGGATTTAAAAAGAATTAGCGTAAATAATATCAAGCAGATTGAAATTGTAAAAGGACCCTCATCGAGTTTATATGGCTCTGAAGCTATCGGTGGAGTAATCAATATCATTACCGATACATCAATGAAAGTGCGGCATGAGGGAAGTGTGCAATACTATGCGAAGGGAGGTGAGAGAAACGAACTAGATTTAAACACCAATTACACCTATCAAGGCAGGCGTTTTGGCATACAAACTGGAATGAATTATAATTCAAGTGCCGGTTATGATCTTTCTCCAGATTCTCCTAGAATGACCAATGACCCTTATGAAAACTTCACTGGAAATATTGGCTTGAATTATATTTTTCATGAAAATTTTAAACTCAATACTTCTCATAGATACTATCAGCAGAAACAACATGTACTCTCCAATACAAATACTTTAAAGGAGCACAATTCGAATATTAAATTAGAACATGCCATCTCTAAAAATATACGTCTAGATTATACCTTTTATAGGACTGCCTATGAAACAAAAAGTATGTTTAATGGAAGTTTGTCATATTACAATCAAATAGCAATAAGACCCGAAGTAAGGGCCGTTGTAAAAGTGAAAAATGGAGAATTTATAGGAGGAATAGGTACTAGTTTTGATGCCTTAGATCGAACCTTTTTTACAAAAAAAGAGTCTTTTGAGACACAATATCTTTATGGTCAATATGATTTTACCCCATCTAAAGATGTCAACCTAATTGTCGGAGCTCGTTACGATCGTCACAATAAATACAAATCAGCTTTCTCTCCAAAGATATCTGCAAGATATAGATTGAATGACTGGATGGCGATAAAGTCATCTGTCGGGTTTGGTTTTAAAGCACCAGATTTTAGACAGTTATTTTTCAATTTCAACAATTCAGCTGGAGGATATTTAGTGTATGGAGTGAGAACTATGCATGAGTTGTTTGGTCAGAATACCCAGGTAATTGATCAGGTATCCAAAGATTTAAATCCAGAAAATTCTATTGGGTATAATATTGGGTTTCAATTACAGCCTATGCCTGCCGTAAAGTTGGCTGTAAATCTATTTAGAAATGACATTAAAGATTTAATAAATACCGCTGTTTTCAGCGGAGCTTTGCCTGGTGTCAATCCAAGTACGAGGGTTTTTTATTATGAAAATAGGAGCAAGGTATACACACAGGGAGTTGAATTGGATGCTAGTATAAAAATATCAGATCACATGAGCATCTCCGGAGGGTATCAATTACTAACGGCAAGAGACAAAGATCAGGAAGCTTTGATAAATTCAGGATCGGTTTATTTTAGACCAACACCAAGTTCATCTTCACAAAGATTAACAATGGATGCTTATGCTGGCTTGGCAAATAGATCTAAGCATACCGCGAATCTCAAATTGTTTTATCAAAATTACAAGCATGATTATGATGCAACTATTAGAGCAATCTACAGAAGTAAATATGCGCTATATGATACCAATAACAGTCAAGGTATTATTGATGCGTTTGACAAATTTGTTAGAGGGAATCTATTGGTAAATACCTCATTTTCAAAATCAATTGACAAGCTTGCAGTACTGCAATTGGGAGTAGATAACTTGTTCAATACTAC
>JBELGW010000003.1:86618-99923 GCA_042091715.1 Polaribacter sp.
TAGTCATTAAGACGCACAACGACCATTATGTGAAAATGGAGATTTTAAGCTACTACAAAGATCAAGATACTTCTCAAGATCCTCGTTACTATTCTTTTAACTATGTTTTTAATCCAAACATTGGTGAAAAGATTTTAGAATAAGTATTGAATCTGCATTCCGCGCGATAAGGCTGTTTAGGAGAAATCTGAAGCAGCTTTTTTTTGTTATTATCAATCGTACCCATAATGAGGTATTTTTGTTGCTCAGTGCGATGCAATGCTATCTTATGTATTCTGACTGTTTATTCGAACAATCACTTATGATGCATGCAGCTTTTCTCTCAAATACATCGCTGTATGAGATGTCTTATGCTTAATGAGTTCCTCAGGTGTGCCTTGAAATAAGAGTTCTCCTCCTTTTTCTCCTCCTTCAATTCCAAGATCAATGATGTAATCAGCACATTTAATCAGTTCTATATTGTGTTCAATAACCAAAATAGAATGTCCTTTATCAATGAGTGCATTAAAAGAAGCGAGTAGTTTTTTAATATCATGAAAATGCAGTCCAGTAGTCGGTTCATCAAAAATAAATAAGGCTTTGTCTTTCGTATTTCCCTTGATTAAAAATGAAGCCAATTTAATACGTTGTGCCTCTCCACCTGAAAGGGTAGAAGAAGATTGTCCTAATTGCACGTAACCTAAGCCTACATCCTGCAAAGGTTTTAATTTTGTTGCAATTTTGGTGACCATATTCTCAGAGAAAAAAGCAACAGCATCATCAATAGTTAACCTTAGAATATCATCAATGTTTTTACCATCAAATTTTACTTCCAGAACTTCTTTTTTAAATCGCTTTCCATTACAGGCATCACACTGCAAATGAACATCTGCCATAAATTGCATTTCTATTGTTACTTCTCCTTCTCCTTTGCATACCTCGCATCGACCACCTTCTACATTGAATGAGAAATGTTTTGGTTTGTAGTTTCTAAGTTTTGATAATTTTTGATTTGAAAATAGCGCTCTGATGTCATCATAAGCTTTTATATATGTGACAGGATTAGATCGTGAAGAGCGTCCAATTGGATTCTGATCAATAAATTCAATATGCTTTATGGTATCATATGCCCCTTTGATAGCCGTGAATTGTCCTAGCTTTTCTCCATAGCCATTTAGTTTTTTCTGTATGGCAGGAAATACAATCTTTTTGACTAAAGTACTTTTTCCACTACCAGAAACTCCTGTGATTACGGTTAAATTATTCAAGGGAATACTGACATCTATATTTTTTAAATTGTGCTCTCTAGCGCCAAGTATTTCAATGTGGTTTTTTACTTTTCTTCTTGATGTTGGAATATCAATGGTTTGTTGTTCGTTCAAGTATTGTGCGGTTAGTGAAGATGATTTTAAGATTTCTTTAAAGGTGCCTTCAGCAACAACATGTCCCCCGTAGGTCCCTGCTTCTGGACCAATATCTATAATATAATCCGCAATTTTCATGATGTCTTCATCGTGCTCTACCACAATAACGGTATTGCCTAAATCACGTAAATTTTGAAGTACTCCAATCAATCGTTCAGTATCTTTTGGATGCAATCCAATACTTGGTTCATCTAAAATATACATAGATCCAACCAAGCTACTTCCTAGAGAGGTGGCGAGATTTATTCGTTGGCTTTCTCCACCAGAAAGGGTATTGGAGGTTCTATTGATGGTCAAGTAACTCAAACCAACATCTTGTAAAAACTGCAGTCTACTATTAATTTCTGTCAATAACCGCTCTCCAATCTTTTGCTCGTGCTGGGTGAGTTGAATGTTTTTAAAGAAAAGTGCCAATTGATCTATTGGCAAAGAGACCAGTTCGGATATGGTTTTGTCAAATATCTTCACATAATTAGCTTCTTTCCGCAAACGTGTTCCATGGCAAGTAGTACATGTTGTTTTACCTCTGTAACGAGAAAGCATCACTCTATTCTGAATCTTGTAGCTTTTCTCTTCTAACTTTTGAAAGAAATGATGAATTCCGTTGAACTTTTTGTTTCCGTTCCAAATCATTTTTTTTTGAGCTTTTGACAACTCGAACCAAGGTTTATGAATAGGAATGTCAAATTCAAATCCATAGGTGATTAAGTTCTCTTTGTAGGCTCGGAAAGAGTCTGATTTAAATGGAAGTATGGCGTCTTCATAAATGGATAATCCTGTATTCGGAATAACGAGATCTTCATCAATACCAATCACACTGCCATATCCCTCGCATGTTGGACAGGCTCCGTAGGGATTATTGAAACTAAACAAATGCGTATTTGGCTCTAAGAAGGTCATGCCATCTAACTCAAATTTATTGCTAAATTTGGTTATTGTTGAGTTTTTTAAATTCTCTATTGAGCAGACTCCTTTCCCTTCAAAAAAGGCGGTTTGTATAGCATCTGCTAATCGGTTGTAAAAATCTTCATCATCTTTTAACACCACGCGATCTATAACGAGTTGTAACCTTTCTTTTTTGTACGTTTCAAAAGGAAATTCTTCAATTCTCAGTATGGTATCGTTCATTTTAATTCGAGCGTAACCTTGCTGAGAAAATATGTTTAAAAGGGTTTTTAGCTCTCTATCCTTATCTAAGTAAATAGGAGCTAATAATAAGAGTTTTGAGCCTACTTCATAGCTTTTAAGATGCGTTAAAACATCGGTTACCGTGTCCTTTTTTACTTCTCTGTTCGAAATAGGAGAGTAGGTTTTGCCTATGCGTGCATAGAGTAATTTTATGTAGTCATAAATTTCTGTTGAAGTGCCAACAGTAGATCTTGGATTTGTAGAATTTACTTTTTGCTCTATGGCAATTGCTGGAGCAATTCCTTTAATATAATCTACTTTTGGTTTGTGCAGTTTTCCCAAAAATTGACGCGCATACGAAGACAAGCTCTCTACATATCTGCGCTGACCCTCTGCGTATAAAGTATCAAAAGCTAATGAAGATTTTCCTGAGCCAGAAAGTCCAGTAATTACGACGAGTTTGTTTCTGGGGATCACAACATCAATATTTTTTAAGTTGTGCAATTTTGCGCCTTTGATAATGATGTTTTCCTTCGGATTTATGCTGCTTACATCTAATTTCATTACAAAAAAAAATAAGGCATAAAAATACCCTTTTTTGAAGTAATAGGATGATTTATTTTGCTAAATTATGTTATTAAATTTGCGATTGTGGAAAAAATATGGCATATTTGAACTTATAAACACTCAAAAAAAACGCATATACTAAAAAAATTACTTTAAGCCATTTTGTAAAAAAGGAATCAGAAAACAGCCTTGTTTTCTAAAAGTAATGATTTATGCATAAAAACACCACATTAGACAGTACATTAGTAAGTAGTTACATCAAAGGAGATGAGGTTGCTCTTGAAGTTTTGATAAAAAGACATCAACAACGTTTGTTCAGTTTTATTTACAGTAAAGTAAAGAATAGAGATCATACCGAGGATCTTTTCCAAGATACCTTCATTAAAGTAATCCGAACATTAAAAAAAGGAAGTTATAATGAAGAGGGAAAATTTTTACCTTGGGTGATGCGCATTGCACACAATTTAGTTATTGATCATTTTAGAAAGTCAAATAGAATGTCAACCCATAAGAATACAGATGAATTTGATATTTTTTCTGTTTTAGGGGATCCTGCATTGAATGTAGAAAAAAGAATGATCAAAGCACAAATTCATTCAGATGTAAAAGAGTTGATTAATGAATTGCCAGAGGAACAAAAAGAAGTACTCGTGATGCGTATGTATAGTGATATGAGCTTTAATGAAATATCGGAAAATACAGGAGTTAGTATCAATACAGCATTAGGTCGTATGCGTTATGCTTTGATTAATTTGAGGAAGCTCATTGAAAAAAACAAAATAATTTTAGTGAATTAAATACTAAAATAATTGTGTCTTCGTTATCTAGTTAAGAATCAGAAATATAAACCTTATTATATGAGAAAACTTTACTTTAGAAAGTCTTGCGATTATCGTAAGCAACCAAAACAAGAAACAATTCAATTTTTAGTAAACTTTTCAAAGTCTTTGAAAGTTATAAAAACTAAATCAGACCTTTTCATTGAGTTGAATTTGAATTAAGAAGGAATGCCTCAACGATCGTTGAGGCATTTTTAAGTTTAGTTGTTTTGGTAATACTCATTTAGAACTTGTTTTCTTCCGATCGTTTTAGTAATAATGTCGTTTTCTAGGTTCCATCCTCTAGCAGGAGAATATTCTCTTCCATACCAAATAATTTGTAAATGAAGGTCATTCCAAAGTGCTTTTGGAAATAGCCTTTTCGCGTCTTTTTCAGTTTGTTGCACATTTTTTCCAGTGGTCAGATTCCAGCGATACAGCAGTCTATGAATATGAGTATCTACAGGAAAGGCAGGTATTCCAAATGCTTGACTCATAACAACACTTGCTGTTTTATGTCCAACCGCAGGTAACTCCTCCAAACCTTCAAAACTCTCGGGAACTGCACCATTATATTTTTCAATCAAAATTTTAGACAATCCATGAATACCCTTACTTTTCATAGGCGATAATCCACAGGGTTTAATAATGGCTTTAATTTCTTCTACTGTCATTTTGACCATATCAAAAGGATTGTCTGCTTTAGCAAAGAGCAAGGGCGTAATTTGATTCACTCGAACATCGGTACATTGAGCAGATAATAATACCGCAATTAGCAGCGTATATGGATCTTTATGATCAAGTGGAATAGGGATTTCAGGATATAAATGAGTTAAGGTGTCAATTACAAAATTCACCTTTTCTTGTTTGTTCATTGTATTCAGTTTTCAGAGTTTGCAATATACGAATTTATGGACTTACTCGAGTGGTTCTTTATTTGAATAGTATCATTCTTTCAGTTATCTTTGTAATTAAAACAACCACAATGACAACACTAAAAATAGGAGATAAGGCACCCTCTTTTGAGGCAAAAGATAATCAAGGGAATACCATTAAACTTGCAGATTATGCAGGAAAAAAGCTTGTACTGTTTTTTTATCCCAAAGCGAGTACCCCAGGATGCACCGCTGAGGCTTGCGATTTGAGAGACAACTACGAGACATTTTTAGCAAAAGGGTATGATGTTTTGGGAGTGAGCGCTGATTCAGCAAAAAGACAACAAAATTGGATAGATAAGCACGCGCTGCCTTTTCCATTATTAGCAGATGAAGATAAACAGGTAATTAATGCATTTGGAGTTTGGGGACCGAAGAAATTTATGGGTCGAGAATATGATGGAATTCATAGGACTACCTTTGTGATTGATGAAAAAGGTATGCTTGAGGAGATCATTACCAAGGTGAAAACAAAGGCGCATGCCGCTCAGATATTATAGAGAGAAACCGAGCAAAATGCTCGGTTTTTTTTTGATGAAATATCTTTACAACTTTGATGTTATCTAGCATTTCAAAAGTAAGAAAAGCTTCTAAAACTGCATGCCTAATTTAAGGTTTAAAACCCTTCCCGTCATATAATTGGGAATGCCGTACATGGTTTTGGAATACACATCCCGAACCCAGGTATTGGTAATTGAATTTTGAATATCAAATAAGTTAAATAACTCCAGTCCTAAAGAGAGTTCTTTAAAATTTCGCTGCCAAGCACTTGTTGCTTTCTTGTTGCTATCAACAAAAATGTAAGAAACACCTAAATCTGCTCGCTTGTAGGAACCCAACCTGCTCTGAAATTTATAGGGATCTGCGTAACTTGGCGCTCCTCCGGGAAGCCCCGAGTTATAAACCATATTTAAATAGGCTTTTAGGTCAGGTAAATTGGGGACATAATCTTGAAATAAAATCCCAAGTTTAAATCGCTGATCGGTAGGTCTTGAGATATATCCTCTGGATTCAATATTCTCTTGTGTTTTTAGTAAGCCTAAGCTAATCCAACTTTCATTTCCCGGAACAAACTCCCCGTTCAATCTGATGTCAATTCCGGCTGCATATGCGGTTGCATTATTTGCCGCTTGATAACGAATGCGCACATTGTCTACGGTGTACGGATTTACATTTGTGAGATGTTTGTAATAAATTTCTGTAGTCAATTTAAAGGGTCTGTTCCATAAGGTAAAACTGTAGTCATTTCCAAGAAGCGCATGGATGGATTGCTGGGCTTTTACCTCAGTGTTTATTTCTCCTAGATTATCCCTCAACTCTTTATAAAATGGAGGTTGAGAATATACACCTCCTGAAATTCTAAACAGCATATCTCTATCCCAATTTGGTTTGATAGCAAATTGCGCTCTCGGACTAAAAATAAATTGACTTTCTGTGGAAGTTGCATTGCCTTGAACACGCCAATTTTGGAAACGAACACCGATGTTATACCAAATTTGATGCTCATGAACAAAGTCCTTTCTACTGAATTGGGCGAATCCAGAAACACGATGTATTTTGACATCATTGAATGCTCTAATACTTTGAAACGGAGTTATACTCTCTTCGTATGGGGTGTAAGGTTGCTTGTTGATTCCGTGATGGGGTGGACGAATAGCAAAGCCTACCGAATCGATCACTTCCCATTCAATGATGCGATCTTTGATGTTTTCAATTTGATATTTGATACCAGCTTCTAATTGGTTATTCTTTTTTTTATAAGTTGCTTTGATTTGAAAATTACCTATGAGCGCATCTAAATCATTTCTAGCATGATTTAATTGAGAACCAATTCCTTGAGAAAATTCAACTTCTCCAAAATTTTCTGAGCCTAAATTACCATCTACCTGTCCTAAATTATAAGAAGCTAAAATATCATAGTACTCCTCTTCTTGAGTATTGTAAAGTGATGCTGTTGCTTCAAGGTTCACAAATTCATTGAATTTATAAGTAGTCTGAAATGCACCGAAAATGGTTTGATAGCTGTCTTTTTCTTGACCATTATAAAATACAATGAGTTCAATAGGGTCGACCAGTGTTCCAAAACGAGTTTTGCGAGAAATGGGGGTATAATTGTAGTTATTCAAAGAAAAGTTTCCTAAAAAACCAATACTCACTTTCGCATTGATCTGATAGGTAAGATAGGATTGAATGTCTGTGAAACTCGGCTTGTAATTGGTTTCAATTTGTTTACTATTCACAAACAAACTATTATTTCTATGTCTTAAACCAATAATACCGCTCCCTTTTTTATTTTTGGTTTGTCCTTCAATAGTTGCACTCCCTCCAACCAAACTCATCGCTACCTGCGATTTAAATGCTACCGGTTTTTTATAGGTAATGTCTAAAACAGATGATAGTTTATCACCATATTTAGCTTGAAATCCACCTGCAGAAAAATGTATTTTTTGTATCATGTTGGTGTTGATAAAACTCAAGCCTTCTTGCTGACCAGATCGCACTAAAAAGGGTCTGTATACTTCAATGCCATTCACATAAACAAGATTTTCATCAAAGTTTCCTCCTCGCACATTATATTGCGTGCTTAATTCATTGTTGTTACTGACTCCTGCAAAGGTCATCAATAAATTTTCAACCCCTGCATTTGCTCCAGGTAATCGTTTGACCTTTTCTATAGCGATTGATGTAAGCCCTTCAGCATCATTGGCTCTATTATTTATTGTTACTTCATTCAATGTGTTGTCTAAAGCAACTAGCACAGGATCATAGGATAATACTCTTTTACTTCTTAGGGTTACTTTTTTGACATGATTTTTGTAGGAGATGTGACGAAATGAAATTGTAATGGTTTTTCGCAATGGAATCACCAATTCATAATAACCATCTTCATTAGAAACGGTTCCTTTGTTTGCATAGCTAACGGATACGTTTTTTATCGGAGTATTCTGCTTATTTGTGATGTAACCTTTTATGATTGTTGTATTTTGGGAAACAACAAAAGTTGGAAGCAGCGTGAGTAAAAGTAAAAATTTTTTCAAAATATAGTTATTTGTAAGTCCTAATTTATTCTTTTTTATAGAACGTGGCATCTAGTGTATTCGTATTACCAACTTGATCTTCGACTATAATTTTTAAGTCATGTTTTGTGCCGACTAATTTTTTGTCTTTAAATTGATACACTATTTGTTTCTTTTTGAGATCGTATTCCATTAAAATCCATTCTCCATCTAGCGTGGCTCGATATGATTTCACACCCGATTCGTAATCAGAGATCTTTGCAACAATTCTATGCTGCTTACTGATCCAGCTACCATTTTTGAAATTATGTAAAGAAATCCGTGGTTTCTGATGATCAAATTTTAACGCATAATTTCCTAATTTCTTCGTGGTTGTATAAAAAATCTCTTTTTTCTTCCTAGTGTTCTCGTAAGAAGCCTGTTTTTTGGTGTTTACATAAGCGATGTACATTTTCTTTTTTTCTTCTTCGGAGTAGTTCGAAACATCAAAAGTAAGTGTAAAACTTTTATTTAAAGGAATCACAGGTGTGTGTACCTTCACCTCATTGCTATCCACTCTGAAATCTAAGAAGATATCATTGTAAAATGTCTTTTTAGGGAACGCAATGGTAACTCCTTTTTTACTCCATTTGTGAAATTTATCTGCATTGATTTTATACGCCGTAGTATCTCTTAACTTCTTAAAAAGCTTTTTACTCTTTATCCCTTTTATAGGAATTTTTATCGTCGATGTATTTCCGCGAAAATCGGCAACTATGATTTCAATAATATAGCTTAAATCTTCTTTGACGTTCACAATACCATTGCCAATTAATTTTTTGTAAATGTCTAAGATGTTTCCTTTAACCTTATGTGTTTTTTGATATTTTCTTCGATATTTTATGAAACTTGGGTAGTCTATCAGTAGATTTATAAATTTACTTTCTTTGAATGAAAATGTTTCGAGCGTGTGATGATATACATTTTGTCCATTCACGTTCATTTTTATGCTGTAAACACCATTTTTGTTAGAAGCACCATTCAGCAAGTCATATACATTTATTCCAAAACCAATAGCACCATTTGCTGAAATTCTATTTGTAGTAAATATGTTTTTTTTTATTTTCTTAAACGGGATCAAATATTGTTTTGATCCATTATTTATTCTTGATGAATCCGCAAGTGGGTATGCAACAACTCCTTTAATTTTAGGAGCTATGCTATCTTTTACTTTCAGTCCGAAGAGCAATGGATTGATAATTTTCTCTGTTTTTGTATTTCTTATTTCATAGTGTAAATGTGGTGCTACAAAGCCTCCTGTACTCCCTGAAAATGCAATTACTTGACCTTTTTTTACCGGAATTTCTCCTTTTTTTGGGAAAATATTCCCAGTTTCGTAGGATTCTTTTTGGTATTGTATGTGTTTAACATAGTCTTCAATACCCTCACCAAACTTACTCAAATGTGCATATACACTTGTATAACCATTAGGGTGATTGATATAGATAACTTTGCCATATCCCCACAAGGCAACCTTTATTCTAGAAACATAACCATCGGCAACAGCGTAGATATTGAGTCCTTCCTTTCCTTGGGTTTTAATGTCAATGCCTGCATGAAAATGATTGCTTCGAAGTTCTCCAAACGTTCCTGCCAAATAAATAGGGATGTCTACAGGGTTGCTGAAGTATTCATCGGGGTATTTTTTTTGCCCAATAATCGCTGCATATCCGAAAAGAAATAAAAATAATATAGGTGTTTTCAAGGTTGAATTTTACGCTAAAGTACTAAAAAATGAAGTAGATTCCGATAAAATGTATAGAAGGCTAGAATACAGTTGATTAAAAATAAAAATTTAAAAGAGTAACAAATTTTTGGTTTTAAGATGTAGAATGTTAACTTTGTAAGAATAGTTTTGAATCTTAATTCGATGAGTAAGGCATTACAAGCAATTCAGATACTGGAGGATAGGTTGCAGACCTTACTAACGAATTATAATTTTTTAAAAGAAGAAAATGAGCTTCTTTTGAAAAATATGCATAACGTAGAGTGCGAGTTAAGATTGAATCAGCAAAAATTAGAAGATCAAATTAAGAAATATGATGTTTTAAAAATTGCGAAAACTATCAATGGCAGTAAAGAAAATACGAGAGAAACAAAACTCAAGATAAATGCTTTAATTCGAGAAATCGATAAGTGTATTATTCAATTAAACGAATAGAAAGTTCATTACTAGTGTCAGAGAAATTAAAAATAAATGTCGTTATAGCAGGGAGATCTTATCCTTTAAGCGTCGAGAGCATTCAAGAAGAAGAAGGGATGCGCAAAGCTGCTGCTAATATCAATAATTTAATTTCACTGTATGAGAAAAATTACGCAGTTAATGACAAGCAAGACGTCCTCGCCATGTGCGCGCTTCGTTTTGCTGCACAAGTTGAAATAGCATCTTTAGATGCAACAATAAAGAACGAGAAAGCGTTAGAAAAAATCAACCATTTAAATGAACTGATTCAGTCTCATTTAGATGAAGTTCATTAAAATAAAACATTAGAATACACTGCCTACATTAGTATTTAGTTTATTAAACTCAACACTATTCAATTATGAAGGATGAGTCTTAGTTGCAAAAGAAAGCCATTAGTGCTGAATTTATTTCAGTTTCAAGATGGATCCTTGAACAATTAGTTAGTCCTATAAATGTCATAATGGAGTTTAAAAAAACCAACTGATGTAGGCTTTTTTTATATATATAAATAGTAAATTATGGATGGAATGTTACTTCCTCTTGCACTTGGTGTGTTAGGAGCAGTTGTAGGATTTATTATTGCTAAAGCGATAGAAAAATCAAAGGATAAAAAACTTATTAACAGTACTAAAAAGGAAGCTGAAACAATACTAAAAGCAGCTAAGATTGATGCAGACTCGTTAAAAAAAGATAAAATACTACAGGCCAAAGAAAAGTTTATTGAGCTAAAGTCAGAACACGAAAAGGTCATTTTATCAAGAGAAAAGAAAATGTCTGATGTCGAAAAAAGAATTAGAGATAGAGAATCTCAAGTGGCGTCAGAAGTAGATAAGAATAAAAGATTGAATAAATCTTTAGCACAGAAAGAAGCTGACTTTACCTATAAATTAGATTTCTTGGACAAAAAGGAGGGAGAGCTCGAGAAAATGCACAAGAGGCATGTAGATTTATTAGAGCAGATTTCAGGATTATCTGCAGAAGAGGCTAAGAAAGAATTGGTTGCTTCTTTAAAAGAAGAAGCAAAGACTGAAGCAATGGCTTTTATACAGAATTCTATTGAGGAGGCAAAGCTAACGGCAGAGCAAGACGCTCGTAAAGTTGTTTTGAATACCATTCAAAGGGTAGGTGTAGAGCAGTCTGTTGAGAACTGCGTCTCTGTTTTTAACTTAGAGTCGGATGATGTAAAAGGTAGGATTATTGGTAGAGAAGGTAGAAATATTAGAGCAATTGAGGCTGCAACCGGTGTAGAAATCATTGTTGATGATACACCAGATGCTATTATTTTGTCATGTTTCGACCCGGTAAGGAGAGAAATAGCTCGTTTGTCTTTGCATAAATTGGTGACTGATGGGAGAATTCACCCAGCAAGAATAGAAGAGGTTGTTAAGAAAACAAAAAAACAAATTTCTCAAGAGATTATTGAAGTTGGAAAGCGAACGGTTATTGATTTAGGTATCAATGGACTGCATCCAGAATTGATCAAAACCGTAGGACGTATGAAATATCGTTCTTCGTATGGTCAAAATCTATTACAACACTCAAGAGAAGTAGCAAATCTATGTGGTGTGATGGCTGCCGAACTTGGTTTAAATGCCAAAGTGGCTAAAAGAGCTGGTTTATTACACGATATTGGTAAAGTTCCAGAGTCAGAAAGTGAATTACCTCATGCTTTGTTAGGGATGCAATGGGCAGAGAAATATGGAGAAAAGCCAGATGTCTGTAATGCCATTGGAGCGCACCACGATGAAATTGAAATGAAGAGTTTGATTTCTCCAATAGTGCAAGTATGTGATGCTATTTCTGGAGCAAGACCGGGAGCAAGAAGACAAGTATTGGATTCATATATACAACGTTTAAAAGATCTTGAAGATATTGCCTTTGGATTTACTGGTGTGCAAAAAGCCTATGCAATACAGGCTGGTAGAGAATTGCGTGTGATGGTGGAAAGTGCCAAAGTAAACGATGAGAAGGCGGCGGAATTATCATTTGGTATTTCTCAGAAAATTCAAAACGATATGACCTATCCAGGTCAGGTAAAAGTAACGGTAATCAGAGAAACCAGAGCTGTCAACGTAGCAAAATAAAAATAGAATAGCATAAACTTAAAATTCCTGCTGTCGCGGGAATTTTTTTGTTGTACCAACTTTATGTTCTCGGATGATATTGTTCGACAACCTTTTTTAAATAACTTTTATCTAAGTGCACATAAATTTCGGTTGTGGTTATACTTTCATGGCCCAACATTTGCTGTATAGCTCTTAAATCAGCTCCACCCTCTAGCAGATGAGTTGCAAAGGAATGTCGCAAAGTATGGGGACTGATTTTTTTGTTTAAATTTATTTTTTCAGCGAGCGATTTGATGATCATAAAAATCATCTGTCGCGAAAGTGCCTTTCCTCTTCGATTTAAAAATAAGGTATCTTCATATCCTTTTTTTGGTACTATATGACTTCTAGTCTCTGCTATATAAAATTCGATATATGACTGCATATGCTTGTTGATTGGGGTAAAACGTTCTTTATTGCCTTTTCCCAAAACTTTGATAAATCCTTCATCAAAAAATAAATTAGATAGTTTTAGATGGATCAGTTCGCTGACGCGTAAACCACAACCATAAATTGTTTCTAAAATCGTTCGATTTCGCGCTCCTTGTGGATGACTTAAATCGATAGCTGCTATCAATGCATCAATCTCTGTTTCGGAGAGTGTATCAGGTAGTTTTCTACCAATTTTAGGGGTTTCAATGAGGCTAGTTGGATTTTGTTCTCTGTAATTTTCAAAAATTAAGAACTCAAAAAAAGTGCGTAGTCCAGCGAGTATTCTCGATTGTGATGAAGGTTTCATCGTTTTAGATACCTGATAAATGAATGCTTGAAGTATTTCTAAATCAATGGATAGCGGTGATGTCGATATCTTATGAGCCTCTAGGTACTTCAATAATTTTTGTAAATCTCTAGTATAGCTATCAATGGTATTTGCAGAAAGCCCCCTTTCTATATGTAAATAGAGCTGAAATTCTTTCAAAGCGGTTTGCCATTTCATAGGTCTACTTGTTAGGGTATTTTAAATAGAATCTCTTTGTGCGACCTTAAAAATAAGTTAATTTAACTAATTAATTGTACTTTTAAGTAAGTATGGAAAAAAAATAGTTCCAGTTTTTTTAGTTGTACAGAGTTGAGTGAGTGTACACGCTCAAAAAGGTTCATTTTGGAG
>JBELGW010000003.1:100023-105118 GCA_042091715.1 Polaribacter sp.
TCGAATATATTTAAAAATGCTTCATCAGAAATACGCATGAGGTTTGATAGATTTTAAATCCCTCTAGCGTATTGCCTGTAATATCTAGCAATAATAGCTCTTAAAAAAAATGAGTATTTACTTATTTTTTTTGAATTTTATTTGATGGATTTTGATGAACTAAACATCACTAATAAGTGATTAGAATAGGTGTTTGTTTTATTTTTTGTATCTTGAAAGTGTTACTAATTTTAAATTAATTTATGATGAAAAAATTATTTTTAGTGAGTATGTTGGCATTGTGTTCATTAATGATGAATGCACAAGAATCAAAATTTTTTGCAGGAGTTAATGTGGGTATTCCTTCAGGAGATGTTAGTGATTTGTATTCTGTTAGCTTTGGTGCTGATGTAAATTACATGTTTAATTCTAATTTTGGAGTAGCAGTTGGCTATCAATCATTTTCTGGGAAAACAATTTCTATTTTAGGTACTGATATGAAAATTCCTTCAGCATCTTTTCTACCGATTGCTGCTGCCGGAAGATATAATCTTTCTGATGTATTCGTGCTAGGAGCAGATGTTGGATATGCCGTTGGAATGAGCCCAGAAGGTAATGATGGTGGGTTTTACTACAAACCTATGCTCGCTTATGCTGTGGCTAGTAATGTAAGTTTAAATGTACATTACTCAGGTATTGGTGTTGATGGAGGTACCTTTTCTAGTTTAGGTTTAGGTGTGATGTTTGCATTGTAAAGAGAGACGATAAAATATGTGAAAAAGGAGGTCCGTTGACCTCCTTTTTTTATGGAATTAATTGTATTTTAGCACTATGAACATTATCATTATCAACGGTCCAAACTTAAACTTACTCGGCAAGAGAGAACCAGACATATACGGTAGTGATAGTTTTGATGCATTTTATTTGAGACTCAAAAAGAAATATCCAGAAGTAACTCTTTCCTACTATCAATCGAACATAGAAGGAGAGCTCATCGATAAATTGCATGCTACTGGTTTTGACTATGATGGTATCATCTTAAACGCAGCGGCCTACACCCATACCTCTGTAGGAATTGGCGACGCAGTAAAAGGAATTGAAACTCCGGTGGTAGAGGTGCATATCTCCAATGTACATGCACGTGAAGAATTTAGACACAGAAGTTATATTGCACCCAATGCCAAAGGCGTATTATTTGGATTTGGTCTGAAGGGCTATGACCTGGCCATTCAAAGTTTTTTATAAATCTAACCTCATTTTAATATCAGATCTTTCGTAGTGCGAGTCCGCTTCTAATGTAATTTCTTCAAACCCCACTTTTGAATAGAGCTTTATTGCAGAAACCAAGCTTCTGTGTGAATACAAGGTAATGCTTTTCCACTGTTGTTCTTTTGCAAAACGGATGCAATGATCCATTAATTGTTGTCCTATTTTAAAGCCTCTGTATGCAGGAGCCACAGCCATTTTACTCAGTTCATAGAAGCTTTCTTGATGTATAAGAGCAACAGTGCCAACAATCTTTTTACCCTGCAAAGCAAAGAAAATATAACCACCCGTTTCAATGATGTATTTTTGCGGATTGCTCAATACTTTTTCGTCATAGGGTTCTACATAGAAATAGGCTTTTAGCCATTCAACATTTAGCTCGTAAAAATGATGCGCATACTGCGATTGAAAATTGATGATCTTTACTGATTGCATGGTGTTATTTTTAGACCACAAGATCTTCTATTTAGTGTTTTGGTGCAATATTTTGACTGAAATTTTTTTTTGATATGACTAAATCTTGAGTACAATCAATAAATAATTTATTTTAACGAACTACCTGATATGTGTTATTTAGAGCTCGTTTTTTCTATAAAATAGCGATGTTGTTTCTTGAAGAGTTACTTCAATAGGTGGTTTTTTAAGTAGTAAAAACGAAAGCCTAACAGCACTAGTATAGGAGTGATTGCAGTGGGAAACTGTTGTACTTGAGTTAACCATATGAATGGTATCAAACAAAGTAGAAGAAGTATTCCGA
The DNA here is from genome assembly GCA_042091715.1 of Polaribacter sp. Lineage (GTDB taxonomy): Bacteria > Bacteroidota > Bacteroidia > Flavobacteriales > Flavobacteriaceae > Polaribacter. The sequence continues at coordinate 102,026 of JBELGW010000003.1, forward strand.
TGACGTAGTTTCTTACCCATTTTCTTGGACGTTCTTTGAGAAGGTAGAACGCGATGAAGCAATTAGGAGCAAAGGCCCAGAGTAGGTTATAATTCTCTGGAGTGGTAGAGTGATTGGTAAAAAACCATAGAAATGAAATCAGTAACCCGATCAATCCAGTAGTGAAAAACAACATGAAATCGAACCATTTTGATCTCACTTTTTGATGTATATCTCTGTAAGTAATGGAAATACCAATGATTAAGATTCCAATAAAAACGAGAAGAGGGCTAAGGAATGACGATGAAATCGGAACCTTATCATATTTTAAGATATAGTGTGCTGCTTTGACCAACTCTTTTTCCTTTCCCTCCGAAGAAATACGTGCATTTTTAAATCCTTCATATACAAAACTTGGAAGATACATGTGCTCCTCTGCTGTTGCAATGTGATCTAATTTACTTCCCAAAGCTAAATTAATTCCAAAACTGCCCCATGTATTCCAAGGAATTTGTGCATTCATCAATGTTCTAAAAGAGGCTTTTTTTTCAATATGATCTGAATAAAAAGTTACTTTCTCTTTTAAAATAGAACTAGTGATTTCTCTGAGAATTGTGGCACAGTTGTTAAAAAAAGGATCGTACAAATAGGTAGCATTCTCTGGTTTTGCATTGTTTTCGAGGTATTCATAAAACTGTTGTTTTTCTTGTTGATTCAAGGAGAGTACTTGTTCTTTAATCCAACGTTTTTCAAGCTTATAGCCTCGAACAAAATAATGAAATGGGTAGCGCTCCAATTTATAAAGGAGTCTTCCTTTCGTAAAATTTAAATAAAAATTAGGTGCGTTAAAGTCAAAAATACCATAGTTGTATGCAGTGTCAAAATCCGTATCTTTAATTCGTATTGTACTATGACCAAATCCCTCATATAACAGCTTACCGGGGCCTCCTGTAATGATGCTAATTTCTGCATTTGGACTTAAATATTTATATTGCGCCAAGCAATATGAAATGCAAAAAAATGCAACTAAAATGGGGAATGACTTCTTCATCAGAACTTAATTTCTAAAAAATGCATAATCTATTTTGATTGAAAATATATTTGAGTAGAGTGCATTACCTATACTGCCAATATTTGTTAAAGCATAGTCAATTTCAATTCCCTTATATTTAAATCCAACTCCTAGGTTTGGCTGCAGCGATAGACTTTTATCGCCATTAAATTGAGTGGTCTTTTGAATGTTACCTATTCCACCTCTCAGATAAACTAAATTGGTGTAATCCAATTGAAATCCCAAAGCAGGATCAATACTAACAAAAGAAGTAGAAATGATATCATTGGTTTGCGAAAAACGCATGTTTAGGTCGAGTTCGGCAAGTAGGTTGAAATTTCTTGAAACTCTAAATTTTCGTGCAGCACCTAGTTGTACTTTAGGTTTGGTAAATTCTGTAGTATTAGGTAAATCTTGGTTTTGACCAGGAATTGAATTCTTAATTTTATCAAATGCTGTTTCATCAAAACTCCATGTATTATATGTGGTGGTAATATCTCTAATCATGAGGCCAAACCTCCAATTTTTTCGCTGAAACTGTAAGCCTGCATCAAAACCAAATCCCCAAGAGGATGCGAAGTCGCCTATAATACGTCGAATAACCTTTGTATTCACTCCAAAATGAATATCTCTGTGAATTAGGGTGGTGGCATATCCAATCGTAAAAGCATAATCAGCCGCCGAGAAAAGGTTGATGTTATTAAAGTCAATATTACCTTGGCTATCAATCAACTCTGTGGTGTTTAAGATATCATCAACACCAAATCTAATGATCGAAAATCCAATGGCACTTTTGTTATCAATAGGCAAGGCAACGGCAGCAAAATTGTAGTTGGCAATCCCTGCAAAATAGGAAGCATGCATCAAGGAAATTTCATAATCTTTTACATCAACCAAACCGGCCGGGTTCCAGTAAGTAGCATTCACTCCTGAACTGGAAGCTACAACAGATTTGCTCATGCCTAGCGCTGCTGCATCAACACCAATATTCAAAAATTCATTGGAGTAATTTCTGAAAACCTGTGCAGACAGGTGTCCTTGTACCAAAATAAAAACGAGTAGTAAATTTTTTTTCAACATGCTTAATTCTAAGTGCAAATATCAATAATACTATTCAAATAACTATTGTTTTAGTAAGTTATTGTCGTTGCTTTGAGATATGTGATGCATGTACATGTACATCGAGCTTATGGATTAAGTTTTTTTAATCTAAAAACTTAGATTGGTTAATTTTCAATGCGCATTTGTTATTGGTTGCATGTCGTTTGTAATTTTAAACATGTCCTAGTTGTCAATACATACTTTGTAATGTTGTTTCTATTTTTTTTCAGAGCAAATTTTTCAACTCATTAGGATGTGATCTCTTACAAAGGTATTGATTCGTTTTTCTAACCACCGTATTTCCATTTCTTTAAAGGAAGATACAAAACCAACATGACCGCCATATTTTGTAATCTCTAGAAAGAAATACTCCGAATCTTGAGCCTCTGCAATAGGGAAACATTTTTTTCCTAAAAATGAATCATCTGCTGCGTTAATGAGTAATGTTGGTTTGTTTATCTTATTCAGATAGGGTTTAGCACTCGCCTTTTCCCAATAGTCTTCCGGACTTTCAAATCCAAAAACAGGTACGGTATAGAGATTTTCTAAATCCTTAAAATATTTTGCTTTGAAAAGAAGTGCTGTATCAAGTTTAAAATCAGGAAATTTAGTAGATTTTTCTAAAACTTTTAAGCGGATCGTTTTTAAAAACTGTTCTATGTACAATTTATTTTTAACCTTGTCCATCTCTTTTTCAGAACTAGCGATGTCTACAGGTACAGAAATTGCTACAGCACCTTTAATTTTGGAACTAAGTGTATGAGCATATTCTCCCATGTATTTTAAGGTTAAATTACCACCAAGGCTAAACCCAACCAAGATGAGATTCTCATAGTTATAATGAGTGAGTATATGCTGAACGACAAATTCTACATCTTCTGTTTTACCGCTATGGTAGGTGCCTAATAATAAATTATCCTCACCACTGCAGCCCCGTAAGTTAAAGGCTACTGTATCAATAT
>JBELGW010000004.1:0-92252 GCA_042091715.1 Polaribacter sp.
GGGTACCTTTGTTGCTTGAGCTGTACCCTTCATGCACTAAAAAGTCGGTTCCTAACTTGTCGGTAGGAAGTAGCTGAGTCACTCCAATATCTCTTCCTCCACCATTATTCGCAGCACCAATTCCTGCGGACCATGTTCCTGTAACGACAACGATGTTTTTATTGGCACTAATTTTGGTTCCTATGTTAGAGTCGTTTTGATCATCGTTCGCCCAAATATATATTTCTCCTTCATTCAATGTTGCAGTATTTGTCCAAGAAGGCGACCAATTGTTGTTGTTTTTGGTGAGTGTGATAGATGTACTACCAGACTCCACCGCCATTATTGAGATAAAATCTCCATATTTACCTAGGTCAATTGCATTGGCTTCAAAATGCACTGAGTAGAATTCAGTTCCTAAGGCAGCTTCTCCCTTAGACGAGTATGAGCCTGCTTGTGAGCCGGCTAGTAGATCTACGTTTACATAAAAAGGTTGACTCGCGGAGGCTTTCATACCCGTGTATTTGTCATCCCCTCCAATACCGATCGCGGTTAAATGGTTACAGTCTCCTGAGTTGTTACAATTAATTGTAACGGTTTTTGGTGTTGTTTTCGAAATGGAATAATTTCCGTAGGAAGTCCAACCCGAAGCAGTTCTTCTTTGCAGTGATACGGTAAATGCAGACGTTTCCATGGTGGTTAAATGAATCACTACTTTCTCTGCGATGTCATTTCCATCTTGCACATTGTGAAATGGAGGTAGGTAGTGTGTTGTATAGTAGCTTCCTCCACCTGTTGAGGTGTTGGCAGCTGCTGCTGCAGGTTCTAATGAAAAAGGACTTGGAAGTTGAAACTCGTTGATGTCGTCTCCGTTGGTTCCTAAAATATACATGTTGTTTCCACTAGTATCAAAAGTGATTCCTTGTGGGTCTATTTCGTAGTTTGTAACATCGTAACTGGTTACATAATTTGCTGTGCTTAGGTCGTATTGATTGGTCAATTTGAATTCATTGACCTGATTATCTGCATTTGAATTGGCTCCTGAATTGGAAATCACCATCATTTTGGTCCCATCTGGATTGAAGTCAAGTCCCCTGAATGAATTGTGTGTGTAGGCAGAAAAATCCTCTGTACTTGCCAATGTTGCTGTATTGATATCGAACGCTGTACTTAGTTCAAATACAAAAATAGACGCTGAAGCATTGGTGGTCACAAACATTTTGGTCCCGTCTGTACTAAAGGCCATTCCATGTGGTGAGTTTCCTACGGTTGAGGTAAGGTCGAATCGTGAGTCGAAAGTCGCTGTTGAAATGTCAAAAGGTACCGATAATTGGTACTTGTTTACTTCGTCTGCTGCATTTCCGATCACGAACAGTTCTGTACCTGCTTCATTGAATGAAAGATCCCTTGGTTGACTATCTCCTGTGCTTCCGCTACTATTCAGATTGAAACTCTCTGAAAGTCCGGCATAGCTCAATGTTGCTAGGTTGAATCCTTCTGATAGGTTGTATTCAAACAACCTGTCTGTAGTTCCACCTGAAACATAAAACTTGGTTCCGTTATCATTGAACTTCAAGTATCTTGGTGTTCTCTCTCCGTTTATGTTGTCTAAAATAAGATGTGTGTCAACCAAAACAGGAGTTGTATTTGGTTGTTCCATTTCTTTAAAGGAAGTAGAGAAACCCTCGATATTTTGAATGATGAGTAGCAAAAAAATTGCACGAAATGCAATGCCTGATCTGAATGCAAATCTGGTCGTTTTCTTGCCCTGTTTGTTTTGTGTTAAATTGTCTTGTTTTTTTGCGGTTGTTTCTGTAAAAAGTTTGGTTGCGATTACAGAAAAAAAGTCCTGAAATGAAATGTACAGCTGTTTCATAAAAAGTATTTTTTTTGAATGTATAAGTGTATAAGGGTCTAATAAATGTAGAGAGTATCTCTCCGAACTACTTATTATTTCGTTTAACGGATTCTCAAAAAGGGTCAATGGTTCATTTTTATAGATGTACGGTTTTTGACAAGGAAATACTTTTTTGGAGTCTGTGTTATGTCAAATTTTGTTGAGTTATGAAGGATTTAGTGCCTCTTTTTTACACGATCTCATGAAGAAATTTAATGCGAATTGAATGCTCTTTTTACTCATTTTTGTTAAAAAAATAGGCTATTCTTTTTTGAGATGTTCGCTTGTTTTTGGAATTGAGATGAACGGTACTTGTTGTCATTCTTCTCTTTTCCTTTTTTAAGGATTGTTGCAGTAGTCTTTCTTTGCTTAAAAAGGTTTGTGTTTTTTTATATAAACTTGTGGTTTATAGGTTAGGAGGGATTGTTTTTTTTTTCTAAATTTGCAGCCTTAATTAATAATCGAGGTCGAGTACCTCACAAATTAACATTTTATGTCAGTAAAAATTAGATTACAAAGACACGGTAAAAAAGGAAAACCATTTTACTCAATCGTAGCAGCGGATGCTCGAGCAAAGAGAGATGGTAAATTTTTAGAAAAGTTAGGGACTTACAATCCTAATATGAACCCAGCAATCATCGAATTAAACGTTGATGCGGCTGTACAATGGTTACAAAACGGAGCACAACCTACAGATACTGCGAAAGCTATTTTATCTTACAAGGGAGCTATGTTGAAAAATCACTTGGCAGGAGGCGTTCGTAAAGGAGCTTTAACAGAAGAGCAAGCAGAAGCTAAGTTTACTGCTTGGTTGGAAGAGAAGGCTGCAAGAGTTGCTGCTAAAGAAGCTGGTTTATCTAAGGAGCAAGCTGCTGAGAAAGCTGCTGCATTGGCTGCTGAGAAAGCGGTAAATGAAGCACGTGTAAACGCTGCTAAAGAAGCTGAAGCTGCTTTGTTGGCAGAAAAAGCTGCTGCTGAGGCTGAGGCTGCTGCTCAAGAAGCTGCATCTACAGAAGAAGCTACAACAGAGGAAACTACTGAAGAAAATACTGCAGAGTAATTTTAATTGTAACGAGACATGCGTAAAGAAGATTGTTTTTATTTAGGCAAAATCGTTACAAAACATAGTTTTAAGGGAGAAGTTGTACTCAAGTTAGATACAGATGAACCCGAGTTATACCAAGAAATGGAATCAGTGTTTGTCGATTTAGGCAATAACCTGATTCCTTTTTTTATTGAAAAGAGTTTGCTACAGAAAGGAAATCAGTTGCGTGTACAATTTGAAGACATGCATACTGAGGAAGAGGCAAATGCTGTTTTGAAAGCAGATGTTTATTTACCTTTAACGCTTTTACCAAAATTGACGGGAAATAAATTTTATTTCCATGAAGTGATCGGTTTTCAGGCTGTAGATGTGCATTATGGTGAAGTGGGAACTATTGTAGGAGTTAATGATAGTACTGCGCAGACGCTTTTTGAAATTGAGAATGGATCTTCAGAGATTTTGATACCGATGATTGATAACTTTATAAAGCAAGTAGATCGCGATCAAAAAACCATTGTGTTTGAAACTCCTGCAGGATTGATTGATTTGTACTTAGGCGCAGAATAGCGCTTATCATATAGAGAGAGGTGGCCGAGTGGTCGAAGGCGCACGCCTGGAAAGTGTGTATACGGCAACGTATCGAGGGTTCGAATCCCTTCCTCTCTGCAAAATTGCCTTTGGTCTACACCAAAGGCATTTTTTATGGGTACTTATGCGCATGTATGTATTGTCTTTTTGCACTATATCATGCGTTTTTTATCATAGAAACGTATTTTTTTTGTAGCGAAAGTAACGCTTCATTCACCTGACAGCTCTCAGGGAGGTGTTGCTCGCATAATGTGAGCTGTCTTGCAATAGACTTTTATTGGTAGCCTGTGTTTCTTTTAAACTTTAATGCACAAAAGCTGGTATATGAGTTACTCATATCAACTTACAAGGAGCTTTGCATTAAGTGTCTTTTTCTAATTTCGTGCCATTCTAAGCCATATTTTCTTTTATCTGCCAGCTCCCATATGGCTTTTTCAATATTTGCATTTTGTCGTATGCCTTGAAAGACCATCCGCACATATTGAGGGTTGTGTGGTTCACCATTCCTATTGACAATTTTTTGATGGTGTAGGATTTTTAAAACATCACGGCTGTAATGGCCGCCAAATAATAATCGCAATTGTTTTTGTTCTTCTTCTGTAATCATAGTCGTGGTTTTTTTGTTGTTGAGATAATTGTTGCTATCTTGTTACTGTTTTGTACTGCTATAATATATGAAAATAAATTTACAAAACAAAGTATTTATGGAAAATATGTTTACAAACATTAAAGATCGAGTTGTTCAGGTTGCCGAAGCGCAAGATATGAGTAAGGAGGCTTTTTTTAGGAGTATTGGCATGACCTCTGCGAGTTTTCGAGGGAAGGCAAAGGAGACTCCATTGAATTCGAATGCGATTGTAAATATAATTTCGAAATATCCGGAAACGGATCTGTATTGGTTGCTTCATGGTGCTTCTAAAGAGGTGAACAGGGTGGAGGAGGCTGCAGAGTCGTATGATCAATTGTGTCAACGTTGTCTTGAAAAGGACAAATTGATTGCTGTATTAGAAGAACAAATCGTAGATTTGAAAGCTGATAAAAACGACTATAAAAAGTTGTTGGGACTTCAGAAATAGACATTCATTTTAAATAGACATTCGTATCAAACCTACACCTTTTCAATTTAAAGAATTTTGTATTCATCAAGACAAAACGGCGATGAAAGTTGGAACTGACGCTGTCTTGTTAGGAGCTTGGTGTGCTATAGATGCTCATGCAGAAGCTGTATTGGATATTGGTTCAGGTACCGGTGTTATTGCATTGATGTTGGCGCAACGCTCTGAAGCCATGACTATTGATGCTGTTGAAATTGAGGAAAATGCACACGAGCAATGTGTCGAAAATTTTGAAATGAGTCCATGGGCAGACCGCTTGTTTTGCTATCACACCGATTTTGAGGCGTTTGTTGGTGAGATGGAAGCGGAAGAGGAGCGTTATGATTGCATTGTTTCGAACCCTCCGTTTTATACAGATGCTTTTGAAACGGAAGACGCGTCAAGAAATAAAGCGCGTTTCGCGTCTGCTTTGTCCTTTGAAGACTTGCTATCGGGTGTTGCTCGTTTGTTATCTGATTCGGGGGTTTTTTCTGTTATCATTCCTTATAAGGAGGAAGAATTTTTTATTGGTTTGGCCGAGCAGCATGGTTTGTATGTTTGTCGTGGTTGCCGTGTAAAAGGAACTGCATCGGCTCCAATGAAACGATCGATGTTGACATTTTCTTTTCACAATCGGGAAGCTACATTCGAGGAATTAGTTATTGAACATGCGCGTCATGAGTATACTGCTGACTATATTCACTTAACCCAAGATTTTTATTTAAAAATGTAATACAAAAAAACGACTGCAATTTAGAGTGCAATCGTTTGTGGTATTTTTTTGTTTTTTAGATAGTTATCCGTTTACGTTGTCTGGATTGTACCCTAAATACGGAACTTCTTTTTCTTTAAAAACAATGTCGTATGCTTCTAACTCTTTTAAGATGGGTTTATAGACTTCTTTGGTAATGGGTCTTTGTACTCCAGGAGTTGTAATTTCTCCATTAATAATTTTCAGTGCTGCAATGGCAACTGGCAATCCTACCGTTTTTGCCATGGCTGTATAGGTTTGGTTTTCGCCAATGGCCACCATACTGCTCTCAATTTGGTGTTTTTTACCGTCGAGTTCATAGCCAAATATATGGTGCATTACGAGCATGTCTTTGTCATTAGGAGCCAAGGTCCAAGTATCTGAAAGGATTTTTTGGAGCATCTGTGCAGGTGTTGCATTTTTTAAGCCAATCTTTTTGTTTGGATTGAAAAGGTCTAGCTCCACTAGTTTTGACCACATCTCATCGTCTTGATCAATTTTTAAATACGAGCGCAGTTTTAATTCAACAGAATCTGTTGGGCTGTACGCTAAAAATAAATTGGTAAAATCTCTGTAGCTCAAGTCTTCAGATGCTTCAATGGTATAGGTGTCATCTGTCATTCCCAACTGAATAAAGGTGTTCCAAGCTCTAGAAAAACCAATTTTCCGCACAGTCCCTCTGTACATGGTTGCAATGTCTTCGAGTCCGTAAATACTTCTATATTTTAAAGAGTCTCTATTGGCATAAGCTTCGAAGTTGCCACTTCCGTTAATTTGTAAGAACTCTGTTCTTCGAAACAGTTTGTGATATGGAATGTATTTGTACGTGCCTTCTTGAATAAACATGGCAGCGCCTCCTTGGCCCGCTAACACCACATTTCTTGGGTTCCAAGTAAATTTGTAGTTCCATAAGTTGTTGTCACTTTCAGGGGCAACCAGTCCACCGGTAAACGATTCGAATAGCAGCATTTTTCCACCTTTTTCATGTATGCTGTCAATCACTTGCATAGCACTCATATGATCGATTCCTGGATCTACACCAATCTCATTCATAAATACAAGTCCTTTCTCAATCGCTTGGGCATTCAGTGCTTCCATTTCGTGAGAGATGTAGGAAGCAGTGACCATATTTTTGCCAAAGGTAATGCAGTCTTGCGCTACTTCTAAATGAAAACGTGCGGGTAGCATAGAAATTACAATATCTGCATTTTTAACAGCATTCATTCGCGCTTCTTTGTCAAATACATCCAATGCAAGTGCTGTTGCGTTGGGATGCGTACCAACTTTCTCTTTGGCGCCCTCTAAAGAAATGTCTCCAACAATGATGTGAAGCTTTTCTGTAGTTGATTTTTCTAATAAGTACTGTATAAGGTATGCGCTAGATCTTCCTGCGCCTATGATTAATATGTTTCGCATGTGTATTTTTATCGTTATTTTTACCTGTGATTATGTTGGTAAAGTTTCGGCTAGCTAAAATACACAAATCATTTGTAAAAGTTTAAAATAAAACAAAAATCAATAAAATGCATAAAAATTTAACAATCACCTCAGTACTAGGAATGTTTACTATTGTATTGGGCGCCTTTGGAGCACATGCGCTCAAGGAAACCTTTACTATAGATCAGTTAAGTAGTTTTGAAACGGCTATTCGGTATCAAATGTATCATGTTCTCGTATTGCTTTTTGTCAATACCTATGGAGGTTTTTCTGATCGTAAACGCAAACAGATAAGTGGGTTGTTTTTTGCAGGAATCCTCTTGTTTTCGGGGTCTATTTATGTCATTCAATTGACTGCTGTTACGGCTAAAAGTATCTGGTTTGTAACGCCTTTAGGTGGTCTTTTATTGCTCGGAGGATGGTTGTTGATGGGGTTTAATTTTAGGAAAAGTAATGAACAATAAATAGTTGATAATTTTCTGATTTAAAGGATGGATTGTGAAAATAATCTGTACTTTTGTGCTATATTATGTAATACAACTAAATATAAAACATAAAAAAAATTACAATGGTAGATCTTGATTCGAAATCGATTTCGTTAGAAAGTTTAGGAATTCAGAATGCATCAGTGAAGTACAATTTAACGTCGGATGAATTGCATGCATTAACAATTGAAAAAGGGCAAGGAGTTGAAGCTAGTTCTGGTGCTTTGGCAGTCAATACAGGAGAGTTTACAGGGCGATCACCAATGGATCGTTTTATTGTAAAAGATGAGGTAACGAAAGATGAAGTTTGGTGGGGAAACATCAATTTGCCTTTTGATGCAGAAAAGTTTGATAAATTATATGATAAGGTAACAGCGTACTTGTCAAATAAAGAGGTGTTTGTTAGAGATAGCTACGCTTGTGCAGATGAAAATTACAAGTTGAATATTAGGGTGGTTAATGAGTATCCATGGAGCAATATGTTTGCTCATAATATGTTCTTAAGACCCACAGCAACTGAGTTGGAATCTTTTACGCCAGAATGGACCGTGATCAATGCGCCAGGTTTTATGGCTGTTGCAGAAGAAGATGGTACGCGTCAGCACAATTTTGCCATTTTAAATTTTTCAAAAAAAATAGCTTTAATTGGTGGTACAGGATATACAGGAGAAATTAAAAAAGGAATTTTTTCTGCGTTGAATTTTATATTGCCTGTCTTTAAAAATACCTTACCAATGCACTGTTCAGCCAATGTTGGTGAAGAGGGAGATACCTCAATTTTCTTTGGATTGTCTGGGACAGGAAAAACAACCTTATCTGCAGATCCAGCAAGAAAATTGATCGGAGATGATGAACATGGTTGGACCAATGAAAATACGGTGTTTAATTTTGAAGGAGGTTGTTATGCAAAAGTAATCGACCTTACAAAAGAGAAAGAACCAGATATTTTTAAAGCGATTAAAAAAGGAGCGATCCTTGAGAATGTTGTTTTTAAAGAAAATGGAGATGTTGATTTTGAAGATACATCAATAACACAAAATACACGTGTTAGTTATCCAATTTACCATATAGATAATATTCAAGAGGGTTCTATTGGAACCAATCCAAAGAATATCTTTTTCCTAACAGCGGATGCTTTCGGTGTATTACCTCCGATCTCAAAATTAACGCCAGGTCAGGCAGCCTACCATTTTATTTCAGGATATACTGCAAAAGTTGCGGGTACAGAAGCAGGTGTTACAGAACCACAACCTAGTTTTTCTGCTTGTTTTGGTGCGCCATTTATGCCGTTGCACCCAACCAGATATGCCGAGATGTTAAGTACTAAAATGCAAGAAGCAGGTGTGACTGTTTGGTTAGTCAATACAGGTTGGACTGGTGGTCCATATGGTGTAGGACATAGAATGAAATTAGGATATACAAGAGCCATGATTACTGCCGCTATGGATGGTAGCTTGGAAGCTGCAAATAAAGACAATTACCATGTACACTCTGTTTTTGGATTGGCACAGCCAAGAACTTGTCCGAACGTACCAACAGAAGTATTGAGTCCAAGAAAATCTTGGAATAATGACGAAGGGTATTATAAAACAGCACAAAAATTAGCAGATTCATTCAAAACAAACTTCAAACAATTTGAAGAGTTTGCAAATGAAGAAATTATGAATGGAGGACCATTGGTTTAGAAGTTTATAAGCATATTTTACTGAAAAAAGTCCTTCATTTGAAGGGCTTTTTTTTTGAATTATTTTGTCTAAATTTAGGAATTAATCTCTAAAAAGAAAAAGGATGAGATGTTGCTATTGTTTTTTTATACTTGTTTTGTTTTTTGCCTGTAATGCACCAAAAAAGAAGCAAGAACAGTCAAAGGTGTCTTCTGCAAATGTACTTGCACCTCAATTGAATATGGTGCAGGCAAGTAGGTTGTTGGCATTACCGCTGCATTGCGTGGATACCGAGTATCCAAATAAACTCAATCAAGTTCTTGGTGAGGCACAAGATTTGCAGTCGCCAAAAGAATTGCACCCTGCTTTTTATGGTTGTTTTGATTGGCACTCATCGGTGCATGGCCATTGGACCTTGGTGGCATTGTTAAAGAAGTTTCCAAATGTGAAAAATGCAACTCAAGCCAGAGTAAAGTTACACTCAAGCTTATCTAAAGAGCATATTTTAAAAGAAGTTGCCTATTTTAAGGGGAAGTACAATGCAAGTTATGAACGAACTTATGGTTGGGCTTGGTTGCTGAAGTTGGCCGAAGAATTGCATACATGGGACGATGTTTTGGCCAGAGATTTAGAGAAAAACTTACAGCCATTAACGGATCTAATTGTGCAAAAATACAAAGCGTTTTTACCAAAATTAAAATATCCAATTCGGGTAGGAGAGCATACAAATACAGCTTTTGGTCTCACCTTTGCTTGGGATTATGCGCTGACTGTGAAGGATACTGATTTGAAAGAATTGTTGGAAAACAGGGCAAAGGAATTCTATGCTTCAGATAGCAATTGCCCCTTGTCTTGGGAGCCAAGTGGTTTTGATTTCTTATCGCCCTGCTTGCAAGAAGCTGCTATGATGAAAAGGGTATTGCCAATTAAAGAGTTTGAGCAGTGGTTGGCCGCTTTTTTACCGCAGTTGAAAGATATCAATTTTACATTGCCTGTAGGAGAAGTCACTGATAGAAGTGATGGAAAATTGGTGCATTTAGACGGTGTTAATTTTTCGAGGGCATGGGCACTACTCACCATTGTAAAGGATTTGCCTGGGTATGAGCATTTAAAAAAGACAGCTTTTGAACATATCAACTATTCGCTTCCAAATGTGGTAGGTGATGGTTATGAAGGAGGGCATTGGCTCGGGAGTTTTGCAGTGTATGCATTGAAATCGATTGCAGATGATTAGAAATTGGTTTAAAAATATAGGTCCAGGCACCTTAATCGCAGCAGCTTTTATTGGTCCGGGGACCGTAACACTTTGCACCCTTGCTGGTGTGAATTTTGGTTTCAACTTGTTGTGGGCAATGCTGCTCTCTATTTTTGCCACTATTGTGCTACAAGAGATGGCTTCTCGCTTGGGTGTTGTGTCTCAAAAAGGAATGTCAGAAGTCATTCGAGAAGAAATCAAAAATCCATATTTAAAACAGCTCATCACCCTTCTTATATTGGCTGCCATTGTTGTTGGAAATGCGTCATATGAAGCGGGCAATATTAGTGGTGGTGTGCTTGGTTTAGAAACAGTAACTGGAAAAGCAGTTGTTGAGATTGGTAATTTTTCAATGAATCTTAGCAGTCTTTTTATAGGAGTTGTCGCTTTTGTGTTGTTGTACATCGGGAATTATAAACTGTTAGAAAAAGTATTCATTGCTTTGGTGTTATTGATGAGTGTTTCTTTTGTCATTACAGCCATTATTACAAAGCCCAATCTTACAGCGATGCTAACAGGTGCCTTTGTGCCTCGATTTCCAGAGAAAAGTCTCTTAACAATTATCGGGTTAATAGGAACTACGGTGGTGCCTTACAATTTGTTTCTACATGCAGCTTTGGTGAAAGAAAGATGGCACAGAAAAGAGGATTTGTCACTCGTAAGAAGAGATACTGCGGTATCTATTGTTTTGGGAGGTTTAGTTTCTATGGCGATTATTATCTCTGCAGCTGGCATTCAAAATGCGACCATTGCCAATGCAGCTGATTTGGCAAAAGGACTTGCTCCTTTGTATGGTGAATTTTCGAAATATTTCCTATCTATTGGGCTTTTTGCGGCGGGAATCACTTCTGCAATTACAGCTCCTTTAGCGGCTGCGTATGTAGCAAAAGGATGTTTAGGATGGGATGCGGGCTTGAGGTCTAAAAAATTTCGTTTTGTTTGGGCTGTCGTATTGATTGCGGGAGTACTGTGTTCTTCATTAGGAATCAAGCCTATTGAAATCATAAAATTTGCACAAGTAGCAAACGGCATGTTGTTGCCCGTGATTGCTGCAGTGCTGCTTTGGTTGATGAATAAAAAAACGGTACTAGGCCTCTATGTAAATTCTAAATTTCAGAATGTTTTAGGAGCTCTTATTTTACTTGCAACTGTTTTTTTAGGAGTAAAAGGAATTTTAAAAGTAGTTAATTTGAATCTTTTTTAGATGCGTACTATAGATCTTAATTGTGATGTAGGTGAAGGTATTGGTAATGATGCCTTATTGATGCCATATCTTTCTTCATGTTCTATTGCCTGTGGTGGGCACGTTGGAACTGCAGCCACCATCGATGCCACTATTGAATTGGCGGTAAAATCACAGGTAAAAATAGGCGCACACCCCTCTTTTCCAGATCCACTTCATTTTGGAAGAAAACTGCTCGATATTTCAAAAGACGCTTTGAGAAGAAGCATCGCCTCTCAGTTGGAATTGTTTTCGGAGCGGCTTGCTCTTTTTCAAGTGAAGATGCACCATGTGAAAGCGCATGGAGCATTGTATAATCTCATTGCAAAAGATACTGAAGCAGCTGAGAATTATGTACATGCCATTGCGCCATATATAACAGGTAGTTGTTTGTATGTACCCTATAATTCTGCCATAGCAGAAGTGGCTACTGCACACGGAATTGACATCGTATATGAGGCGTTTGCAGATCGAAATTACAACACTGATTTGTCCTTAGTTGCACGTACTCATAAGGAAGCTGTGCTGTCCACTCCAGCAGCTGTTTGTGCACATGTAAAGCATATGATTGAATCGAGTCGTGTTGTGACCACTACCGGGGGCTCGGTGCCTATCAAAGCAGGGACTTTATGCATTCATGGAGATCATGAACATTCGGCAGAAATTGTAAAGGAACTTCGGCATTTTTTGCACAAACGAGCAATTAGAGTTGAGTAGTGCACTGACATATAAACCTTTTGGCGCGAAAGCTATTTTAATTGAATGGCCCGCTGTTATTGAAGAACACACGCTTAAAGAGATTCTTGGGTATAAGGCAGAGATTGAGCAGGCAGTAGTGGTGCAAGATTGTATTGTAGGATACCATTCTTTAGTGGTGGTGTATGCTTTTGATATCATAGGATTTGAGAAGAAAGTCACCTTTTTAAAAGAAGTGTATTCGCGAATGGAAGTGTCTGAATTACCGCAGGAAACCTATTGGAATATACCCGTGTGTTATGATCCTTTATTTGGGGTTGACTTAGCAATGATGTCTGCAGAATTGAAGTTGTCTATTGAGCAGATTGTAGCGTTGCATTCGCAGGCTGTGTATACCGTATTCTTTATTGGGTTTCTGCCTGGTTTCTTATATTTAGGAGGTTTGGATGATCGGCTTTCAATGCCCAGAAAAGCAACACCTCGGTTGCGAGTTCCAAAAGGAGCTGTGGCGATTGGTGGGAGTCAGACAGGTGTCTATCCATCTGAAAGTGCAGGGGGCTGGAATATCATTGGTCGTTCTCCTATATCGTTTTTTGATGCTGCTAAACAGCATCCTTGCTTTGCAAAACCAGGAGATCGTATTAGTTTTGAACCGGTATCTTTAGAAGTATTTAGCGCTATTGAAGCGCAAGTCGCTGCAGGCAATTATCACGTAAAGAAAATAGAATGATTGTTGTTTTACATCCAGGAATTTATAGTAGTATTCAAGATTTGGGTCGATCTGGTTTTGCGCATATTGCAATGCCTTCAGGCGGCGCTATGGATGTGTATTCTGCAATGGTTGCAAATCAACTATTGCGCAACATGAGCACTGCAGCGGTGTTAGAAATGACCTTTGGCGGAGCACAATTGCAATTTGAAAAAGAGGTGTGTATTTGTTTGACAGGAGCAGATTTTAATCCGACAATCAATGGAGTAGCGATTGCAATGAATACTGCACTCGAGGTGGCCAAAGGAAGTATTTTATCCTTTGGGAAGAAAAGCTATGGTGTGCGAACCTATCTCGCTGTTGCTGGTGGTTTTGATACAGCAGTGGTACTAAAAAGTAGAAGCTTTTACAAAGGAGTTACGGAGAGGTCGCAGTTGGTGAAAGGAGATTGTTTGTTGGTGCAGCCTAGCGAAGCCACTGGGTCACGGACACAGGCAAAGGTGAAGGTAAATGAGAGTCATTTTTCATCAAGAATGCTGTCTGTGTCTAAAGGACCAGAATTTGAATTGCTCTCAGAAAAGCAACAAGCAGTTTTATTGCAAACGGTGTTTGCCATTTCCAATGATAACAATCGAGTAGGGTATCGATTGGGACCACTTTTAAAAAATTCGTTGCAACCCATTTTAACTTCAGGTGTTTTGCCGGGGACTGTGCAATTGACACCTTCAGGAACATTGCTTGTTTTGATGCGTGATTGTCAAGTTACTGGAGGGTATCCTAGAGTGCTGCAGTTGTGCGAGACTGGAATCAATCGCTTGGCGCAAAAAAGTACAACAGATTGCGTTCAGTTTGTATTGTCATAAAAAAAGCCCTTCATTTGAAGGGCTTTTGTAGTTGTATTTCTTTTAAAACTTATAGGTTTTCATTCATTTTAATGACCACCATTTTTTTTGTTTCTCCTTTTGAAGCATCTAGTTTAAAGTGTGGTTTTCCATGCACTCCTTCTCCTTTTAGTGCGTCAATTTTCTTTTGTACTTCAGCTAATGGACCTTCAATTACTTCGTCTTTGGTAGACTCAACGCCGTCTATCAAATAGGTAGTTGTAATGGTTGCGGTTGCTATTTCGCTTGCCTCAGTAGGTGCAATCACTTCCATTTTTTCTTTTTCCTGCGTTGTAGCATGTCCCTCAGCAGTGTGTCCGCCTAAAATAGGAGCAACCACCAATCCAATCAAACAGGTAAGCTTAATTAAGATATTCATAGAGGGTCCAGAGGTGTCTTTAAAAGGATCTCCAACCGTATCTCCTGTAACAGCAGCTTTGTGTGCATCAGAACCTTTGTAGGTCATTTCGCCATTAATTTCTACCCCTGCTTCAAAAGATTTTTTAGCATTGTCCCATGCACCACCTGCATTATTTTGAAAAATAGCCCAAAGTACACCGCTTACGGTAACTCCGGCCATATATCCTCCAAGCATTTCTGCAATGGCGAGGTTGTTCATGCCAAAGAGCATTGGAACAAAAGCAATGATGATCGGAAATCCAATGGTCAATAAACCAGGGAGCATCATTTCTTTTAAAGAGGCTTGTGTAGAAATAGCCACACATTTATCGTATTCTGGTTTTCCTGTTCCTTCCATGATGCCAGGAATCATTTTAAATTGTCTTCTCACTTCTTGTACCATTTCCATGGCTGCTTTACCAACTGCATTCATTGCCAATGCAGAGAATACCACAGGCACCATTCCACCTACAAATAACATGGCCAATACAGGTGCTTTAAAAATATTAATTCCGTCGATTCCTGTAAAGGTTACATAGGCAGCAAAAAGTGCTAATGATGTCAATGCCGCTGAAGCAATGGCAAATCCTTTCCCTGTTGCAGCAGTGGTGTTTCCAACAGAGTCTAAGATGTCTGTACGTTCTCTAACGATTGGATCTTGTTCACTCATTTCTGCAATACCACCTGCGTTGTCAGAGATCGGTCCGAAAGCATCAATGGCCAATTGCATGGCTGTGGTGGCCATCATTGCAGAAGCAGCCAATGCAACACCATAGAACCCAGCAAATGCATAGGATGCCCAAATAGCACCTGCAAATAGGAGTACCGATGGGAATGTAGAAATCATACCTGTAGCCAAACCAGCAATGATGTTGGTTCCTGCTCCTGTTGAAGATTGTTGTACTATTTTTAAGATCGGTGATTTTCCGAGCCCAGTGTAGTATTCAGTTACTGAAGAAATCACAGCACCCACAACCAACCCAACTAAGGTTGCGTAAAAAACACGCATGGAAGAAATTTCTTGCAATCCTTCTCCAAAGAAATTCATTTGCATGGTTTCTGGAAGCATCCAAGTGACTAGAACAAAACAAGAAACAGCAACCAGGCCAATGGCGGTCCAGTTACCAATATTCAATGCACCCATTACCTGTGCTTCTTTGGCATCATTACTTTTAATTTTCACAAGCATGGTTCCTAACATAGAAATAATGATTCCGGCACCTGCAATTGCCATTGGCAATAGAATAGGTCCAATACCACCAAAAGCATCTTGTATGCTTCCGCCCATGTCTTTTATAATGTAGTTTCCTAATACCATGGCAGCCAATACGGTTGCAACATAAGATCCAAATAAATCTGCACCCATACCAGCAACATCACCTACGTTATCCCCTACGTTGTCTGCAATGGTTGCAGGGTTACGCGGGTCATCTTCTGGGATTCCTGCTTCTACTTTTCCTACTAAGTCGGCTCCAACATCCGCAGCCTTTGTGTAAATTCCTCCACCAACACGTGCAAACAATGCAATCGATTCTGCTCCCAAAGAGAAGCCTGCTAAGGTTTCTAGTACGATGGTCATTTTAGCTACCGAAAAGGTTCCTTGGGCGCCGTTCATAAAGTAGTTGTAGAAAATAATGAAAAACCCAGTCAGCCCTAAAACGGCTAACACAGCAACACCGAGTCCCATGACGGTTCCACCACCAAAAGAAATTTTTAAGGCATTTGGTAAACTCGTTCTCGCAGCTTGTGTGGTTCTTACATTTGTTTTTGTGGCTATTTTCATTCCAATATTTCCTGCATAAGCAGAAAAAACAGCGCCGAATATAAACGCAATGACGATGAGCCAGTGGGTGGTTGGAACAATAAATGATACAATGGCCAATAGAACACTTACCACGACAACAAAAATTGCCAAAAGCCTGTATTCTGCATTTAAGAAAGCGAGTGCACCTTCGTAGATGTGGTCCGAAATTTCTTTCATTTTTCCATCCCCAGCATCTTGTTTAAGTACCCAAGTTTTTTTTACTAGCATATACACCAGCCCTAATAATGCCAAGATAATTGGCATGTAAATCATCATTGATTCCATATTTTATTGTTTAGATTAGTTATTAATAGTCGTAAATATAACAAAATCAAGGAGAAAGAAAAAGCCTCACAATTTACATTGTGAGGCTTTTGATAAAGTTGATGAAAATTTTACATATTAGATTGTGAAATTTCCATTGGTTTTGTGTTCGCTATTTTCGTAACGTTCGATACATTTGTCTACAATTTCGTAGGCTTCATTTGCATCTCCCCATCCACCAACATCGACTTTTTTCTTTTCTAAATCTTTGTATACTTGAAAGAAGTGTGTGATTTCTTTTACTTGGTGCGGGTTCATATCGTTTAAGTCGTTCAATTGATTCCAAATTGGATCAGAAATAGGAACACAAACAATTTTCTCATCGGGGCCTTTTTCATCTGCCATGTGGAAAACGCCAATAGGTTTTACCTCCATAACACACATTGGAAATGTTGGTTCAGTTCCTAAAACCAATACATCTAAAGGATCTCCATCTAAAGCCAAGGTTTCTGGAATAAATCCGTAATCCGCAGGGTACATCATTGAAGAGAATAACATTCTGTCAAAACGAACTTTGTGTAAGTCAAAATCATATTCGTATTTATTTCTACTTCCTTTAGGTATCTCGATTAAAACATCAAATGTTTTTCTTTCTTTTGCTGTCATATTTTTTGTACTTCTAAATTGTTTTTTAGGACGACAAAAGTAGTGATATTTTAAGGTATAGCAAGTAGTAATTGGTCTTATTTTTAAGGATTTGACAGAAAAAGCCGCTTTCACTCAAATAGTTATGTTAAATGAGAGGTTATTCGTTAATTTCTATGTTGACTTTTATGAGATTGTAAAAATATAGCCATAAAAAAAATCCTTTTCTATAGCCGTATAGAAAAGGATTTTGTGTTCTTATGATTTTACTTTTTATAGGTACAATACCTCTTTTACCGCTTTTACCACATCTTTGTGATTCGGAATCCATGCTTCTAGTAAAACAGGAGAGTACGGTGCAGGAGTATCTGCAGTAGTGATTCTTTTTATTGGAGCATCAAGGTAATCAAAAGCTTCGTCTTGCACTCTAAATGTAATTTCGGATGCAACACTTGCAAATGGCCAAGCCTCTTCTAATACCACCAATCTATTCGTTTTTCTTACCGATTCTAAAATGGTGTTATGATCCATTGGTCTTACCGTTCTTAAATCGATAATTTCACAGGAAATGTTTTCTTTGGCTAATTCATCAGCCGCTTTGTAGGCCTCTTTGATAATTTTTCCAAAAGAAACAATCGTAACATCTGTTCCTGTTCTTTTGATATCTGCAACACCAATTGGTAACACATATTCTCCTTCAGGAATTTCCATCTTATCTCCATACATCTGCTCTGACTCCATAAAAATAACAGGGTCATCATCACGCAAAGCAGCTTTTAATAGCCCTTTCGCATCGTATGGGTTTGAAGGAACAATCACTTTTAAACCAGGGGTGTTGGCAAACCAATTTTCAAATGCCTGTGAGTGTGTTGCCCCTAATTGACCGGCAGAAGCTGTAGGTCCTCTAAAAACAATCGGACAATTAAATTGACCGCCCGACATTTGTCTGATTTTAGCCGCGTTATTTATAATTTGATCAATACCCACCAACGAAAAGTTGAAGGTCATGTATTCTACAATAGGTCTATTACCATTCATGGCAGAACCAATAGCAATACCTGCAAAACCAAGTTCTGCAATTGGAGCATCAATAACTCTTTTTTCGCCAAACTCATCTAACATTCCTTTTGATGCCTTGTATGCACCATTATATTCCGCTACTTCTTCACCAATTAAATAAATGCTTTCATCTCTGCGCATTTCTTCACTCATGGCTTCACATATAGCTTCTCTAAACTGAACTGTCTTCATACTATAAAATTCATCTTTAAATGAACTGCGAAAATAAGAAAAATTTAAAGAAAGTAATCAGTATTTTTATTTCTTAACTTAAAATGTAGATTTTGCTTTATTTTCAGCTAGAGAAAAGGAGGTATTGGGAACCTAAAATAGCTTATTTACAGAATGTCTGAACCGAAATTTGTGATGTTCGTATTGCTGAATTAGGAATGTTTTATCGAAATTTTTAGTGAGATTCTTATAAAAGTGCCTATTTCTTATGTTGTGTATTTGAAATGGTTGTCTATTTGTTTTGTAAGGTGCCTTTTTGCGTATTGCTTTGGATACTTGAAGTTTACACAGGGTCGTATGGAACATTCTTTCATTCTTTTTTGAAAAAAAATACTATGCGTGCATAGTAAATTGAAAAAAAATGCTTAAATTCGTCCCATAAAACAATTCAAAAATTACCTAAATATAGATATATGAAAATATTAGTTTGTATAAGTCATGTACCAGATACCACTTCCAAAATAAATTTCACTGAGAATGACACGAAATTTGATGCTAGTGGCGTACAGTTTGTAATTAATCCTTACGATGAGTTTAGTTTGACTCGTGCGATGTGGTTTAAAGAAAAGCAAGGAGCTTCTGTAACGGTTGTGAATGTTGGAAATGCAACAACAGAGCCAACATTGAGAAAGGCCTTGGCTATTGGCGCAGACAACGCTATTCGTGTAGATGCAGAAGCATCTGACGGATTTTTTGTGGCAAAACAATTGGCTGAAGTTGTAAAAAATGGAGGATACGACTTGGTGTTAACAGGAAGAGAATCTAGTGATTATAATGGAGGAATGGTTCCTGGTATGTTAGCAGGGATTTTAGATTTCAATTTTGTGAATGGTTGTATTGAGATTGAAGTTGATGGAACCTCTGTTGCAGCGAGTAGAGAAATTGATGGTGGTCAGGAAAAAGTAGCGACTCAGCTTCCTTTAGTGATTGCTGGTCAGAAAGGGATTGTAGAAGAGAAAGATTTGAGGATTCCAAACATGCGAGGGATTATGATGGCAAGAAAGAAGCCGTTACAAGTGGTTGCAGCAGTAGATGCAGTTGTGAGCACATCATCTTCTTCTTTTGAGAAGCCTGTTCCCAAAGGAGCGGTGAAATTAATCGATGCAGAAAATATAGACGAGTTGATCGATTTGTTGCATAATGAAGCCAAAGTAATTTAATACGATTGCCTGTTTATAGCCATAAACATCTCAAAAAAATATAATTCAATTTTTTAGCACAAGCACTGAAATGTTACGTGTTAAAAATCTAAAAAAAATACAATATGTCAGTTTTAGTTTTTGCCGATTCATCGGAAGGAAAATTTAAAAAATCTGCTTTCGAAGTAGTTTCATACGGAAAGAAAGTAGCGGAAAAATTAGGTTCAACATGTGTTGCTGTTGCCATTAATGCAGCAGATGCATCAGAATTACATACGTATGGAGCAGAAAAAGTAATTGCTGTTTCAAACACGAATTTAACAACATTCAATGCCAAAGGTTATGCGGCAGTAGTGTCTCAAGTCGCGTCAAAAGAATCGGCAACTGTGGTTGTTTTAGATTCTGGAGTTGACAGCATGTATCTAGCGCCGTTAGTAGCAGTTAATTTAGAGGCAGGGTATGCTTCTAATGTTGTTGAAA
Organism: Polaribacter sp.; assembly: GCA_042091715.1. Lineage (GTDB taxonomy): Bacteria > Bacteroidota > Bacteroidia > Flavobacteriales > Flavobacteriaceae > Polaribacter. The sequence continues at coordinate 19,725 of JBELGW010000004.1, forward strand.
CACCGAGTTCAGTGAGTCCGTTTACAGTAAAAAGGAAAGCGTTCTCTAGCAAAGCGTTTAACAATACAGAAATTACAACCCCTGTAAAGATTATTGGTGTTGCTAAGAATTCATTTGGAGTGCATGAACAGTCAGTTTCTGGAACATTGGAGTCTTTTGAAGCAGTGGTTTCTGAATCAGATTTAGGGGTTACTTCTGTAAGTTTAGAAAAGGCGTCAGGAGCTATTACCATTGCAGATGCAGATACTGTGGTTTCTGCGGGTCGTGGTATGAAAGGACCAGAGAACTGGGGGATGATTGAAGAGTTGGCCGATGTTTTAGGTGCTGCAACTGCTTGTTCGAAACCGGTTTCTGATCTAGGATGGAGACCTCATGGAGAACATGTTGGGCAAACAGGAAAGCCCGTTGCTTCTAATTTATATATTGCTATTGGAATTTCTGGAGCCATTCAGCATTTAGCAGGGATTAATGCTTCTAAGGTAAAGGTGGTGATCAATACCGATGCAGAGGCACCGTTTTTTAAAGCAGCAGATTATGGAATTGTTGGAGATGCTTTTGAAGTAGTACCACAATTGATTGAAAAGTTAAAAGCGTTTAAACAATCTTAGTTGGTTGCTCCGAGCAATCTTATATACTCGATTACTAAGATTGAAGTAATTTGATTTTCTTTTTTAGCACAAATTTCAAATCACCTCATATTTTTTAGTAAATTGTGCCCACAAAAGGGCTGTCTATGAAATAGGTATTCACCAAGATAGACAGCCCTTTATTTTTTTATGAAGACTGAGATATAATGAGTTTGATAAAACTAACAATTAAAGGGATTTCTTATAGTCAAACCCAAAGCGGTGCCTATGCATTGGTGTTGAGTGAAATTGAAGGGAAAAGAACCTTGCCCATAATTATTGGAGCTTTTGAAGCCCAGTCCATTGCAATTGCATTGGAAAAAGAGATTAGGCCGCCGCGTCCTTTGACACATGATTTGTTTCGAACGTTTGCAGATCGGTATGCTATTGCAATTAAGCAGGTGATTATTCACAAACTTGTGGATGGCGTTTTCTTTTCAAGTTTGATCTCAGAAAAAGATGGAAAAGATGAAGTCATCGATGCAAGAACTTCTGATGCTATCGCATTGGCAGTGCGATTTAATGCTCCCATTTACACCTACGAAAGTATTTTGGATAAAGCAGGTATTTACTTGAAGTTAGAAGAGGATTTGACTATCGAAGACTCTGAATTTGAGTCGGATGAGTTTGTAACTGAATTGATTTCTGATACGAGTAGTGACCTTTCACACGATAAAACTTTGAAAGAGTTATACAAAGATTTAGATGCTGCTGTAGCAAATGAAAACTATGAGCTAGCGGCAAAGATTAGAGACGAGATTAGCAAGCGCTCTTAAAAATAAATATCCTTTAAAATGAAAAAATTTCTAGTACTCATGTTGTGCTTTGTTGCGCTTTTTGCAAACGGAGAAAATATAGAGAAGAGTTTTAGTGTAGCTGTTTCTGCACCAACGAATCGTATTTCTTATCAGCCAACTATGGTTGTTCAGGATACGATTAAAAATGAAAATACGGTCGTTAAAAAAGTAGCAGAGCAACCAAAAAATGATTCTCAAGAGACTGCTGCTGCCTCAGTGATTGTTCCTAGTCAAGGTTTTTCCATGACCAACTTGTGGCGCGGATTATTAGGTATGGTTTCCTTAATTGTTATTGCTTTTTTATTTTCAAGTAATAAGAAAGGTATTGATTGGAAAACAGTTGGTATTGGTATTGCAGCCCAACTCTTAATTGCGGTTGGTGTATTAAAAGTTCCTTTTGTTCAGCGTATTTTTGAATGGATAGGAGGTTTGTTTGTCAGTGTGCTCGATTTTACAAGGGCAGGGAGTAAGTTCTTATTTGAGGGCTTGGTGGTTGATATGGATAAATTTGGTTTTATCTTTGCATTTCAAGTATTGCCTACTATTATCTTTTTCTCGGCACTCACCTCTTTGCTTTTTTATTTAGGTTTAATTCAAAAGGTAGTGAAGTTACTTGCCATGCTGCTTTCAAAATTATTGAAAATTTCCGGTGCAGAAAGTTTGTCTGTTGCAGGGAATATTTTTCTGGGACAAACTGAAGCTCCGCTTTTGATCAAGGCGTATTTAGAAAAAATGAATAAATCTGAAATGTTATTGGTTATGATTGGTGGAATGGCTACGGTTGCCGGTGCTGTTTTAGCTGCATACATTGGTTTCTTAGGAGGGAATGATCCCGAATTGAGATTGCAATTTGCAAAACATTTATTAGCTGCCTCTGTAATGGCAGCACCTGGAGCAATTGTGGTTTCTAAAATATTATTTCCTCAAGTAGAAGAGGTGAGCACGGATGTAGAGGTTTCGTCTGAAAAAATTGGTTCAAATGTATTGGATGCCATTGCTAATGGAACTACTGAAGGCCTACGATTGGCAGTAAATGTAGGGGCTATGCTATTGGTTTTTGTGGCGTTTATAGCCATGATTAATGGTATTTTAGGTTGGGTTGGTGATATCACGACATTGAATGTTTGGATGGAGGCAAATACTTCTTACAATAGTCTTTCTTTAGAATTTATCTTAGGATATGCCTTTGCACCACTTATGTGGTTGATTGGTGTTGCCACCGAAGATATGGCTATGATGGGACAACTGTTGGGAATTAAGTTGGCGGCGAGCGAGTTTATTGGGTATATCCAATTGGCCGAACTGAAGAATGTTGCAAATGCAGTCCATTTGAACTATAACAAATCTATTATTATGGCGACGTATATGCTGTGTGGTTTTGCTAATTTTGCATCCATCGGTATTCAAATTGGAGGCATTGGTTCTTTGGCACCAGGGCAACGTAAAACCTTGTCAGAGTTTGGAATGAAGGCATTGATTGGTGGTACCATAGCTTCATTAATGTCTGCAACCATTGCAGGAATGATTATTGGATAAATAGTTATCAACGCTTCTTGATAACTTTATGATATTAATACGAGCTTCAGTCTGTATATGACTGAAGCTTTTTTTATTTTAGTTAGCCAGAAATTTAAGGTTTACATGAAGCAATATTTAGATTTAGTCAGGCATGTTTTGGAAAACGGTAACGAAAAAGGAGACCGCACCGGTACGGGAACGAAAAGTGTTTTTGGACATCAAATGCGTTTTGATTTAAGCAAAGGTTTCCCCATGGTAACCACAAAGAAACTGCATTTAAAATCTATTATTTACGAGTTGTTGTGGTTTATCAATGGCGATACAAATATCAAGTATTTACAAGAAAATGGAGTTAGAATCTGGAACGATTGGGCAGATGAACAGGGAGATTTAGGTCCGGTTTATGGACACCAATGGCGCAATTGGAATAGCGATGAAATTGATCAGCTACAAGATGTAATTACTTCGCTAAAGAACAATCCAAATAGCAGAAGAATGCTCGTTTCGGCCTGGAATCCGAGTGTGTTGCCTGATACATCGCTCTCTTTTTCAGAAAATGTAGCCAATGGAAAAGCAGCATTACCGCCTTGTCATGCCTTTTTTCAGTTTTATGTAGCAGATGGTAAGTTGTCTTGTCAATTATACCAACGCAGTGCAGATATCTTTTTGGGTGTTCCTTTTAATATAGCCTCTTATGCGCTGTTTACAATGATGATTGCTCAAGTATGTGGTTATGAGGCAGGTGAGTTCATACATACTTTTGGAGATGCACATATTTATAACAACCATCAAGAACAGCTGGCATTGCAATTATCTAGAGAGCCAAGAGCGCTGCCTACCATGAAAATGAATCCAAATGTAGCATCGATATTCGATTTTAAGTTTGAAGATTTTGAGTTGTTAAATTACAACCCACATCCACATATTAAAGGAAAAGTTGCCGTTTAATGAGGAGTACAATTACAATTATTGCAGCAATAGCAACGAACAATGCATTGGGAAAAGACAACGATTTAATTTGGCATTTGCCTGCAGATTTGAAGCGTTTTAAGAAGGTTACCTCAGGGCATCATATTCTGATGGGTAGAAAGACCTATGAATCTATAGGGAAACCATTGCCAAATAGAACAACGGTTATAATCACGCGAAATAAAGAGTACAAAGCAGCAGGATGTGTGGTTGTTGACAGCATCGAAAAAGCCATCGAAGTGGCAAAAGCAGCTGCTCAAGTATTTATCATCGGTGGTGCACAAATCTATAAACAAGCAATGACTTCCAATCTTGTAGATCGCTTAGATATTACACAGGTACATCACGCTTTTGATGCGGATGTTTATTTTCCTGAAATTACTTCAGAAGACTGGATTCAGGAGGGCAAAGAAGATTTCATGGCAGACGATAAAAACAAGTATGACTATAGCTTTGTACGCTATAAAAAAAGAAGTAAGCTATAAAATCAACTGTATGAGTTCGTTTAAATCATTCAAGACTCAAAGGCTATTCATTCAGCCAACACGGGAGGAAGACGCCGATTTGATTTATAAATTGATGAATACACCAAAATTCATTGAACATGTTGGTAGTAGGAACATCAATTCTATTGATGAAGCTACTCAGTATATTCAGCTAAAAATGCTGCCTCAATTACAGAAGTTAGGGTATTCTAATTATACGCTACTCACAATTGAGAATGGAGAAAAAATAGGGATCTGTGGTCTCTATAATAGAGAGGGAATAGCGGGGGTTGATATTGGATTTGGTCTTTTACCTGAGTACGAAGGGTGTGGATATGCCTATGAGGCGTCAAAGAGAATACTGAAAGCTGGATTTGAAGAGTTCGAAATAAGTACAATTAAGGCAATCACATCTAAGAAAAATACTGCTTCGCAAACCCTTCTGAACAAGCTTGGCCTAGAAATGATTGGCACAACAACACTTCCGAACGAGAATGAAGAATTACTGTTGTACGAATTAGAGAATAAAAACAAGCTGCAACAAGAAGTATAAAACCATTCTTCTGAAGTTTTACATATCGAGGTTGTAGTGGTGAATCCTAATAATCGAGTCGCATTTTGTATTTTTTTTCGGCAAATTTAAAATACCAATACAATTTGTAATTTACCTCGAGTCCATAATCTATGGCGGGGTCGTAGTCTATGATATTCTGATAGATATTGGTGCTGAAGTTTAAAGGGTTTTGCGCACGACGGTTCCAAGTAGCAACGTACATTATATTTTTGTTTTGTAAATAGTTTTGGCTGTAATAACTTGTTGGTCTTGCAATGGTGTTTAGATACGTTGTAAAACCAGGATCAATAATAGTAATCTCATATTCCAGCTCTTCATTTGCAATAACTACAGGTTCTTCTTTGTTTGTGGGGTCACTTTTCAAAGGGTATGTCCCACAACTGATGATAAAAAGTATGCAAGTGACTGCGTAAAAAGTATGTTTTAAGAGTTTCATAATACCTGGTTTGTTGACTCAAGTTCTAAAAAATATTTTAAATAGCATTCATTTTTTAAGTTTTTAACAGTACATTGAAGTATCAAATTTTAGCTTATGAAGACACCGTTTTTTGCCATGTTACTTTTTATTTTATGTATTTCTTGTGAAAGGCGTTCAGCGACTATTCCAAAATATGATATTTTAAAGGAGAAGGAAAGAGCTCAGATGCGAGATGATATTTTAAAAGATCGCTTTGACAATCTCCTTCCAGCGCTTATGGATGAGACTGGAATAGATATGTGGGTTGTTATTTCTAGAGAATATAATGAAGATCCTGTGCTCAAAACCATGCTGCCTGCGGTTTGGTTGAACGCAAGAAGAAGAACTATTTTAGTTTTTTACAGAGATCGGATAAAAAAAACCATTGAAAAATTAGCAGTAGCGCGTTATGATGTTGGTAAACATATCAAATCTGCTTGGAACAAAGAGGAGGAGCCTGATCAATGGAAAGCCCTGCGGAATATCATAGAAGCAAGAAACCCTAAAAGAATAGGAATCAATACCTCCAAACATTTTGCCTTAGCAGATGGTTTGGTAAAAACAGACTATGAGGCGTTTTATGAGACTGTAACACCAGCTATTCGAGATAAATTTGTTTCGGCAGAGAAATTAGCGATTCGATGGATTGAAACGAGAACAACAAAGGAAATGCAGTTGTATAAAAAATTAGTTCAAATTACACATGGCATTATTGATGAAGCTTTTTCAAGTAATGTGATTGTACCGGGTCAAACAAGCACGGATGATGTAGTTTGGTGGATGCGGCAAAGAGTTACAGATTTAGGACTGGAAACCTGGTTTCATCCCACTGTTGACACTCAAAGAAGCGATGCGCCTCTGAAATCAGATGTCTATTCATTTTCGAAAGGAACCCCTTCTCAAACCATACTTCCCGGAGATTTACTGCACTGTGATTTTGGAATTAGCTACATGCGGTTGAATACAGATTGTCAACAACATGCCTATGTCTTACAGAAAGGGGAAGAAGAAGTTCCCGCATTTTTAGTCAATGCTTTCGCAAAAGGCAATCGTTTGCAAGATATTTTAACAAGTGCAATGCAAAAAGGGAGTTCCGGAAATGAAATACTTGCAGCGTCATTAAAACAGGCGAAAGATGAAGGTTTATTTCCTGCAATTTATTCGCATCCTTTGGGTAGTTTTGGTCACAGTGCTGGGACTACAATTGGTATGTGGGATGCGCAAGGAGGAGTTCCGGTGCGTGGAGATTATCCGCTGCATAATAACACGGTATATGCCATAGAGTTAAATACCACAGTTGCCATTGATGCATGGCAAAAAGACATTCGAATCATGCTAGAAGAAGCAGGGCATTTCAGTGCAGGGAAGCACGCCTATGTCAATGGCAGGCAACAAGCAATTAAGGCAATTCAAATAGCTTATTAAATGGGGAAAAGATGTGGTTGGGTAACAGATGATCCATTGTATATTGAGTATCATGATAACGAATGGGGCAAGCCTGTATACGATGATGCAACTCTATTTGAGTTTTTAGTGTTAGAATCTTTTCAAGCAGGCTTGAGCTGGATTACAATTCTAAAAAAACGCGAAAATTTTAGAGCGGCATTTGATCAGTTTGATTATCGTAAAATAGCTGCCTATGATGTCGAAAAAATGGAAGCACTTAAGAACAATGCAGGAATTGTGAGAAACCGACTAAAAATAGCATCAACAGTAAAAAATGCGGCATTGTTTCAGGACATTCAAAGAGAACATGGCTCTTTTTCTAACTATATTTGGGCCTTTGTAGGAGGAAGCCCTATTGTAAACGCTTTTAAAACAAGTAGTGAGGTTCCTGCAACCTCAGAAATCTCTGATAAGATTTCTAAAGATTTGAAAAAACGTGGATTTAAATTTGTCGGATCCACGATTATCTATGCTTTTATGCAGGCAACAGGCATGGTAAATGATCACACGACAGATTGTATTTGTTATTAAGTAAAAATGGCTATTACCAGCATCCCCCAAGAAGATTCAAAAAGAATTATCAAATTATTTAATAGAAAGATAGGTTTGTTTTTTCTTTTTGTTGGAGCATTGTATTTAGACAGTGTTCATTTGGCAAAGTACTTTGAGTACAATCAATTGGTAACTAATGTTTTAATGTTGTTGGCTTTTTATTGGATGTATTCTAGATCGGTGAAAAGAACCAAAGAATTGATGGTCTATGCGGTTATTTTAGGGTTCTTGGGAGAATACCTTTTTTCGATATATTTAGACATGTATGCCTACCGATTAGGCAATGTGCCGCTTTATGTTCCTTTCGGTCATGCAGCAGTTTATGGCAGGGTATATGCGTTTTCAAAAGCATCGGTTGTGCGAAAACACCATAAAGCGTTAGAGCAATTGATGTATGTAATTATTTCACTATTTGCATTGGGGTATTTGTTGTTCTTTAATGATGTTTTTGGTTTTGTTATGACCTTAGGTGTTTTTGCACTGTTGCTAAAAAGACCAAAAGATCGCATGTTCTTTTTAACGATGTACATTGTTGTTGCTGTTTTGGAAATTGGAGGTCCTGCTTATGGAGCTTGGAAATGGCCGGCAACTGCTTTTGGTGTATTTGACTTTTTACCAAGTAACAATGCGCCTAGTGGTATTAGTTTGTTTTATTTTTTATTAGATGTTGGCTGTTTTGTACTATATACGCAGCGAAATAAAATAGCGTGGAGACGCGTGAAAAAACTACAGAATTTGAAGAAATAGATCTCATTATGGCAAAAAATATCAAAGATCCTGGCTTGGGTTATAGAGGGAGTGAAAATGCAAAGAAGATCATCAATAATGATGGGTCTTCCAACGTAATACACCTCAATAAAGCGAAGAATGTACACGATTTGTATGCGTATTTTATAGACATCTCGTGGCCTAAATTTTTTCTGTTAATTTTGCTATTGTATGCCTTTATAAATCTTCTTTTTGGATTGATTTATACAGGTATAGGAATTGAACAAATCACCAAGGCTACCGGTTCTTTTTTCGATGATTTTTTAAATGGATTCTTTTTTAGCGCTCAAACATTAACCACTGTGGGTTATGGGGGAATTGCACCGCAAGGAATCGGTTCCAATATAATTGCTGCCTTTGAAGCCATGATAGGCTTGTTGTGTTTTTCTTTTATTACGGGTTTGTTATATGGTCGATTTTCTAAGCCAAAAGCCGCGATTAAATTTAGTGATACCATGATTCTTAGGTCCTTTAAAGACAAGCGTGCTCTGATGTTTCGATTGATGAATTGTAGAAAGACTATTATGATAGAGCCTAGCATTAAAGTAACCCTGGCCATTACAGACAAACAAACATCTGTGAAGCAGTTCTATCGTTTGAATCTGGAGCGAGCCTCCATTATGTACTTGCCAACGGTTTGGACCATTGTGCATGAAATAGATGAAAATAGTCCACTGTATGCGCTCTCTAACAATGAAATTTCTGAACTAAATGCTGAGTTGTATTTATTACTGCAGTACCACGAAGAGTCCTTTGCTCAAAATGTATATCAAATGCATTCGTATGATTTTAAGGAGTTGGCGGTAGACGTAAAATACACGCCGTCCTATCATTTGAATGCAGATGGCTTTACCGTTTTAGATCATGATAGACTCAGTGAAGTAACGTCGATGGATTTGTAATGTTTTATGTATAAATTGCTCCGAGCATCTTTCTGCAATTATCTCGCTCTGCGCGAAAGATTCGCGCGAGATTCTTGTTTTTCTAGCATTGCATGGTTTTTGCCGCTGCTCCGTGAATCTTTCTTGTGCTGATAAGATGAATTACATCTTTCGGATTTCCTGTTTATCTAGTATCGCTCCGCGAATCTTTCACGGGCTCAAAAGTAATAGATTTAGAGCTTGCTATAGATGCGAATAGCACTCCAAACAACTACAGCAACAATCATCCAGAATCCTACTTTCAGCGCTGCATTTTTATAGTATTTTTGATGGTTTTTAATATCTTTTCTGTAGCTGTATATCATAACAATGATAAAAGCAATTACAAAAAAAACGGCAAAAATGAGTTGTCCCTTACTAAACATAAATTTGTATTTTTATACAAAAATACGAATTAAAAGAATAGTTAAGTCAATATAATTAACCAAGAAAATAATCGGATTCCATGAAAAAAAAAATCGCTGCCGTAGCAGAATTTCATACTGCTTTTAAATTAGGAATGAACAAGACTCCCGTTGCTCACATTGGAGAAGATAGAAACATGCTGCGTTTCAATTTGATGAAAGAAGAAAATGAAGAATATTTAGAAGCAACTCAAAATAATGATTTGGTTGAGGTGGCAGATGCCTTGGGAGATATGCTGTATATTTTATGTGGAACCATCATTGAGCATGGCATGCAAGATAAAATAGAAGAGGTGTTTAATGAAATACAACGATCCAATATGAGTAAGTTAGGAGCGGATGGACAGCCTATTTACAGAGAAGATGGTAAGGTACTAAAAGGACCTAATTATTTCAAGCCGAATATTTCCGAGATTTTAGAACAGTAAAAGAAGAGGTGTCTGAAACTATGCAGATTAATTGCATAGTTTTATTTGTGACTTGCAAAGCTGCAACAAATGTTCGCTATTTTTGTACTTGAAAAACAGCTTATAGTTCATAGTTTTGTCCTTCTGCTGCAAAGTTGAAACCGAGTAATTCTGCTTCTTTTTTTACGCTACTTTGTTCTTGTAGCGCGGGATTTGTGTGGTTGAAATGAATAAAAATGACTTTGTTTTTTGTTGCTTTAGATTCATTTTTAAAAAGCTGCATAGTCTCTTCAACAAAGGGATGCGGGACTTCTGTCATGGCTCTTTTGACCTCCTTTTGATTGAAAAAAGTAGCATCTAGAAAGGCATAATCAACTTTTTTAACTTCCTCAATAATGCTCTTGTCCCAGGTATGCCATTTGTCAATATCAGGAATGAATAATGCGGTTTTTTTAGGTCCAGTAATGCGATACCCCACTGTTTCTGAAAATTCATCTCGATGCGGTATTAAAAAAGGGGTGACTCTTAATTGGTTGTTTAATTTGAGTGAAGTTTGGTCTTGAAGTGCAAGCAATTCGATGTTTTTAATACTTACCAATTGACTCCAAGGACCGTTGGTTTCTATGAATTCTTTCATCTTTGGCATGGCATATACTTTGATGCCTTGTTTGCCAAGTGCTTCTCTTCCAAAATACATCAAACCTGTATAGTGTCCGATATGCGCATGTGTCAAGAAAACTCCATCAATGAGTGTTTCTTTTTTGAGGTGGTTTTGTTCTAGATCTGCTAATTGTGTGGAAATATCCGGGGTTGCTTCGAAGATCCATTTTTGATTGTTTTTTTGGTCTACAAGTCCCAAAGAAACAACGCGCTGCTTCTTATAGGTGCCATTGTAGAAGTTTTCACAACATTCTTTTTGACAGCCAATATGAGGAAATCCACCATCTTGTGCAGTTCCGAGTACGGTGAGGTAGGCTGCCTTTTTTACAGGTGTGATCGTGTTTTTAGAAGTCGGCTTGGAGTCACAGCATAAGCAACTGAGAATGCATAGCAGTACTAGCGAATTGAATTTCATGAGTTCTTTTTTAAAAGTGAAAGCTACAAAAAAAAGTAGCAACCTGTAGGATGCTACTTTTTATGAGTGTATCTCAAAAATTTTACAGAGTTACTCGCCAGCCATATGGGTCTTTAGCTTTGTTTGTTTGTATGTCTGTAATTTTTTTCTTTAAAAATGTAGCAAAGGTTTCTTCCAACTCAGGCAGGTCAAAATCTTCATCTTTAAACCCAAAACCTGCAATTGGAGATATAACGGCTGCAGTTCCTGCTCCAAACATTTCTTTTAAGCTTCCATTTCTCGCTGCTGCTACTACTTCTGATACCGTTATTTTACGTTCTTCAACGTCTATGCCTTCATCCTTGGCTAATTGTAATATACTCTTGCGTGTAATCCCGTCTAAAATTCGATCAGAAGTGGGACTCGTAATAAGCGTATCGTTAATTCGAATAAAGATATTCATAGCACCGGCCTCTTCAATATATTCGTGCGTATTGTCATCTGTCCAAATCACTTGGTTGTATCCCTTTGCAACAGCCAACTGTGTTGGGTAAAATTGCGCAGCGTAATTTCCTCCTGCTTTTGCAAAGCCAACTCCGCCATTGGCAGCACGTGCATATTTTTCTTCTATCAATACCCGTACCTTTCCAGAAAAGTAGGCTCCAGAAGGTGCGGTTGCAATAATCAATTTATAGGCGTTTGCAGGGGAAGCATGGAAACCATTTCCAGAGGCAAACATAAAAGGTCTTATATACAACGAGCTTCCATCATTGGAAGGAATCCAGTCTGCATCAACGGCTAATAATTTCTTCAATCCCTCCATAAATAGGTCTTCAGGAATCTGAGGAATCACCATTCTCTCTGCAGAAATGTTCAATCGCTTGCAGTTGTCTAAAGGTCTAAACAATAAGGTGTTTCCCTCGCTGTCTTTGTAGGCTTTCATTCCTTCAAAAATAGATTGTCCGTAATGAAAAATCTTCGCAGATGGGTCCAATTGAATAGGTGCATAGGGCACAATTCGTGCATCTTGCCATGTACCATCTTTATAATCACAAACAAACATATGATCAGAGAGAATACTTCCAAAAGGTAAATTATTGAAATCTACGGTATGGAGTTTTGAATCATTTGTTAATTCTATTTTGATGTCTGAATTCATAGTATCATGCAGTTTTAGAGAGTATAAAGGTACTAATTTCTTTAGCGATTCGCATAGTTTGCGGTTCGTTTTATTGTTTTAATTGTTACATTTGCACTAAATCTGTTAAAAAAGTATAGGATGAAAAATGTATTTAAAATTTGCTTAATGTTCTTATTGCTATTTGTTGCTTGTAAGGAGGGAACTACCACAAAAAAAGAAGCGACTACCACAAAAAAAGTACTGAATTATGATGCTTTTGGTGCAGAATTCTCAGATTCAGATGTGCTTGATGCAGCAACGATGTTAGAAAAGTTTAGTGCCTTAAAGAGTGGAGATACAGTAGCGGTAAAGTTTACTTCGAAGATTACAGATGTTTGTTCTAAAAAAGGTTGCTGGATGAAGATGGAGCTGGGAGAAGCATCAGAAACGATGGTTCGTTTTAAAAATTACGGATTCTTTGTGCCTTTGGATGCAACCGGTAAAGAGGTAATTGTAAATGGAAAAGCATTTGTTACAGAGACTTCAGTAGCTGATTTGAAGCACTATGCTGAAGATGCAGGTAAAACCAAAGAGGAAATTGCAGCTATCACAGCGTCAAAAGTAGAGTTCGCTTTTGTTGCCGATGGTGTATTGTTAACGAAGTAAAGACTTGTCTCTACCCGAGCGTTTATTAGAAAGATTTTTTTGATTTTGAAGAGAGAAGTTCAAATCACTGCAGATGGTTCTTCAACCATTCATTTACCGGATTGGAATGAGAATTATCATTCTACACACGGTGCCATTCAGGAGGCGAAACATGTTTTTTTGAAACATGGTTTGGACATCGTGTCGAAATCAGAAATCACGCTTTTAGAAATTGGTTTCGGAACGGGTTTGAATTGCTTTCTCACGATTTTGGCGGCCGAGCAGCGAAAGGTTGCTTTGCATTATGTGGGTGTTGAAGCCTTTCCTGTAACCCAAGAAGAGGTGAAGCAGTTGAATTATATTTCAGAATTGAATGCGCAAAAGCATCAAGTAATATTTGATCAACTTCATGCCGTTTCATGGGGAGAAAAACACTTGGTAAAGAAGGACTTTGTTTTAGAAAAGAGACAGCAGTTTTTCAAGGATATTACCGATATCAACGCCTTCGATTTGGTTTATTTTGATGCGTTTGGAGCAGAGCACCAGCCTGAGTTATGGACTGTTTCTATTTTTAAAATCATGTTTTTGGCAATGAAAGAAAACGCTGTTTTGGTTACCTATTGTGCCAAGGGGATTGTGCGGAGAGCCATGCAAGAAGTCGGTTTTAAAGTGGAACGCTTACAAGGACCTCCCGGAAAGAGAGAAATGTTGAGAGCAATAAAGTAAGATTACCAAAAAATCATGGAAGAAAAAAGAATTAAGTTTAGACGACTCAGAAATCGCAAAAAAGGAAATCCAAAAAGAGGTCTGATGTTCATTGTCCTCTTAATCGTTTTGGTGTATTTGTTTATGAATGCAGAAGCCATACTCTCAAAAATTTTACCATAAATGGGTTTTTGCAAGAGCTGTTTTTAGTACTGAAAGACGAACTTGTCTAATACGTGTTTTACAGCCAGGAGCTTTTTTTTAAGCACTGTTTCCTCTGAATGTTATAATACCTTTAGAATTTGATCGAGTCATTCTGATAATTGCGTAATTTTGTTTTAAGGAAATTTAAGTTATTCAAAATAGCACCCTTCAACTGTTTTTTTAAAGAGGGGTATTTAGAAATGATATAGCGATACGATACGTGAAGACAGAAAAAATTATTTTAGGCATAGATCCAGGAACCACCATCATGGGGTTTGGATTGATTAAGGTTGTTGGAAAAAAAATGGAATTCATTCAAATGAATGAGTTGATCTTAAAAAAGTATGATGACCATTACCTAAAATTAAAGCTGATTTTTGAAAGAACTGTGGAGTTGATTGATACCTACAACCCAGATGAAATAGCCATTGAAGCTCCTTTTTTTGGTAAAAATGTGCAATCGATGCTAAAGTTAGGTCGGGCGCAGGGAGTTGCGATGGCAGCCGGGTTATCTCGAGAAGTTCCAATTACAGAATACCTGCCCAAAAAGATAAAAATGGCCATTACTGGAAATGGGAATGCAACCAAAGAGCAAGTGGCATTGATGCTTAAATCATTGTTGAATTTAAAAACCTTACCAAAAAACCTCGATGCAACGGATGGCCTAGCTGCTGCTGTGTGTCATTTTTACAATTCGGGAAAAACAATTGGCGGAAAGAACTATACCGGTTGGGCGAGTTTTGTAAAACAGAATCCAAAAAAAATAAAACCCTAATGGTTGTTCAAGATGTAGGTCTTCAAAGTGAATCGTTGTTTGAAATACCAGTAATGAATGCTATTTGGCTTTAACAAAAAAACGTATCTTTAAAATTGATTGTCTATCTCGCTATTTACAGCTCTTGAAACTATGGCCGGAATTTATCTACACATACCGTTTTGTAAAAAAGCATGTTCCTATTGTGATTTTCATTTTTCGACCTCATTAAAAAAGAAAGACGAATTGCTCACTTGCATGCAACAAGAATTGATCTTGCGAAAAAGGGAGTTGGAAAGTATTCCCATAGAAACCATTTATTTTGGAGGAGGAACACCGAGTTTATTGAATGCGCAAGAGATTCGTGAACTCATACAAGTGATTCAAGAGTATTACACGGTCATTGAACATCCTGAAATTACCTTAGAGGCAAACCCAGATGATTTGACCGAGACCAAAATTATTGAACTGGCCGAGAGTCCGGTAAATCGAATAAGTATAGGTGTACAGTCTTTTTTTGAAGACGATTTAAAACTCATGAATCGTGCACATAACGCCCATGAAGCAAAAAAATGTTTGTTGCTAGCCACACGCCATTTCGATAATATTACTGTTGATTTGATTTACGGCGTGCCCAATATGACCAATGAACGTTGGAGAGAAAACCTGCAAACGCTTTTTGATCTGGGCATCCATCATATCTCTAGTTATGCACTTACCGTGGAACCTAAAACGGCCTTAGAGTCTTTCATTAGAAAAGGAACTTATGCAGATGTTGATGAACAAGTAGCAAGAGCGCATTTTGAAATTTTAGTGTCAGAAACAGAAAAACAAGGGTTTGTGCATTATGAGATTTCTAATTTTGGAAAGCCTAATTTTTTCTCCAAACACAATACTAGCTATTGGCAAGGGAAGAATTATCTAG
Source organism: Polaribacter sp. (assembly GCA_042091715.1). Taxonomy (GTDB): domain Bacteria; phylum Bacteroidota; class Bacteroidia; order Flavobacteriales; family Flavobacteriaceae; genus Polaribacter. The sequence continues at coordinate 35,076 of JBELGW010000004.1, forward strand.
GTATTGGTCCTTCAGCACATTCGTTTAATGGAACACATCGCAGTTGGAATGTTTCTAGCAATGCCAAGTACATAAAAGGGTTAAAAGAAGGGTTGCTTCCCAATGAAAGCGAAGAGTTGTCTTTACATGATCGATTTAATGAATACATCATGACCGGCTTGAGAACCATTTGGGGTGTTTCACTGCAAAAGGTTGAAGAGGATTTCGGAGTGGTCATCAAAGAGCAGTTGTTAGCGGCTGCAGAGAAGTTTATTCAGGAAGGATTGCTGCAGGTGGTTAAAGACGATACCCATCGAAACGAAGCGCCAAAAGCGATGTTAAAAACTACACAAAAAGGAAAGTTTTTAGCAGATGGTTTGGCTAGTGAATTGTTTATTATTTGAGTATCTTTGGGTATGATTGCTACCATAAAATACAACTCAAGAAATTTTCAAATAGATCTGTCCAATCCCATTGATATCAGCATTGCTATTGATGCGACCCGGCAAAATGTAAATGCTTGGTATGTGGAAGATCCAAAGATTTTTCCGGAAGATTTTGAAGGAAAAAAAATAAACGTTGCAGCAGGTGCTGCTGTTAATTTTAACAACATACAATTCAACCCACATGCACACATTACGCACACAGAGTGCGTGGGGCATATTACTGAAAAAGTACATTCTGTGAATGTGCATTTGCAACAGTACTTTTTTTTAGCAGAGCTGGTTACCATAGCACCGACCAAGCGAGATGAAGACTTTATCATTACAAAAAAGCAATTGCAATTTGCATTGGGGAATAAGAAACGCGATGCGATTGTGATTCGCACAATTCCGAATTTGTCAGATAAAAAGTCGGCCCAATATTCGCATACGAATCCTCCCTATCTATTGGAAGAGGCCGCCGCGTATCTTCGAGAAAAAGGAATCAAACATCTACTTGTAGATTTACCTTCTGTAGACCGAGAAAATGATGAAGGAAAACTACTTGCGCACAATGCTTTCTGGAATACTCGAGGAAGCATTCGGTTTGACGCTACGATTACCGAATTTATTTATGTCCCAAATGATGTTCAAGATGGAGTGTATGTCTTGAATTTAATGATTGCCCCGTTTGAAAATGATGCCAGTCCGAGCAAGCCTATTCTATACGCCATTGAAGAATAAGGGTGTAACTAGATTAGCTATCAAAAAAATAACACAGGTGCTTTTAGGAAGGTTTTAAAAACGGTCGTGTTTTTTTGCATTAAGAACGACTTATGAAATGTTCTTGACATGGTGTTTATATAAGCAATTTTAAAACGAGCAAAAGCAATAAAGAGGATTTTTTGCAGCCTTTGTGAGTAATTGAAAAGAATTTTTTTTAAAATGATTACAGGAGAAAATTACATAGGTCAGACACGTTCTGCCAAAGGAAAGCAGCATTTTAGAACTTTTAATCCAGTTACGAATGCAGAAAATAGTGCGGTCATAACCGAGGCAACTAAAGAAGAAATTGATGCGGCAGTTGCATTGGCTGCTGCCGCATTTTTCAACTATTCTAAGAAGACAGGCAAAGAGAAGGCTGTTTTTTTAAGGGCAATTGTTTCTGAAATAACACTGCTCGGAAATTCTTTACTAGAGATGTTCACTTCAGAGTCGGGACTGTCTATTGAAAGAGCTATTTCAGAGCGCAGGAGAACGCTAGGTCAGCTGAATGCATTTGCAGATCTGCTTGAGGAAGGATCTTGGGTGGGTGCTACTATTGATACAGCGCAAGCAGAAAGGCAACCTGTTGCCAAAGTAGATTTACGGAAAATGCTTGTGGCTTTGGGACCTATTGTTGTTTTTGGAGCTTCTAATTTTCCGTTGGCATACTCTACTGCAGGTGGAGATACTGCAGCTGCATTGGCAGCGGGTTGTCCGGTACTTGTCAAATCACATCCAATGCATGCAGGTACCGGAGAATTGGTGGCCTCAGCAATTATAAAAGCAGCAAAAAAAACAGGGATGCCAGATGGTGTTTTTTCGAATTTAAATAGCAATGGTATTGAAGTAGGGCAGCTATTGGTGCAACAACCAAAGGTGAAAGGAGTTGGTTTTACAGGAAGTATTCGGGCAGGAAGGGCTTTGTTTGATTTGGTCATGCAAAGACCTGAGCCAATTCCGTTTTTTGGAGAAATGGGTTCTGTAAATCCTGTAGTATTATTGCCAAAAGCGTTGCTAGGTAACGCAGCCTATTGGGCAACAGCACTCGCGAAATCCATCACATTGGATGCTGGTCAATTTTGCACCAATCCAGGGTTGTTATTGGGTGTTAAAGGTGCCGGGTTGGAGCAATTCAAACAATATTTAGTACAAGAAATACAAAAGAAGGTGCCCCATTGTATGCTGCATCCAAGAATTCATGAAGCTTATGAGGAAGGAAAAGAAAACGCCCTCGCTCAAGAAGAATTGGAAGTATTGGCAAGTGCTTCAATAGCGCTTCCAAAAAACTACGCAGGTCAGCTACTCGCGGAGGTGTCAGGAGACGTGTTTTTAAAAAAGCCAACATTGCAACGAGAGGTATTTGGTCCCTTTTCTTTGATGGTGGGATGTGAAAATATAACCGAACTAGAAGAGGTTTTACAGTAGTTAGAAGGGCAGTTGACAGGCAGTATTATTACAACACCGGAAGAAATGAGTGCACATGAAAACCTAGTTCAGCTATTGCAAAATAGGGTAGGAAGAATGATTTTTAATGGAGTTCCTACGGGAGTAGAAGTGTGTCCTTCCATGCAGCATGGAGGTCCCTATCCGGCATCTACAGATGCACGTTATACTGCAGTAGGTGTGCGTTCAATTCAACGCTGGGTGCGTCCTGTGAGCTTTCAAAATTGGCCCAACAGTCTTCTGCCAGAAGCCTTGAAGAATGAAAATACATTGCAGATCCTTCGAACTGTAAATGGTGTGAAAACTAAAATGAATCTGAGAGGTGTCTAGGGAGGCTTTTGATATTTGTGAAGTCCATGAAATGATCTCAGAAGAAGGAATTATAACTGTAGCAATTTAGCATAGAGAAATAGGGGTTGATTTTAAGTGAATAGGTCTAAATAGCAGAGGTTGTTTTCAAGACTAGACGCTGATTGTATTACAGTTTGGGATAAAATAAAAAAATGACATCTGGCTCTTTGTCTGAAAATTTATCAGAAATTGTGTTTGATTCTCCCATACTTAAGATATGTTTTTATCATTTTCATTTCGAAAAAAAAGTATTGGAATCTTCTCGTGTGAACTCATTAGAAATCATTAAGTCGGCAAAAGAAAGTTCCTGTCTCTCACATAATTGGTGAACGCTATTTATTTTTAAGTTAAAAAATGTAACTTAGCTTTGAATAGGAAAAACATCAAAACGCAAACGGCGTTTTTATTTTTCTGATTCAAAAAAGCACACCTATGAGCATGCAAACTGAAAGAATAGAAGAAAAGGAAAGTCATTCTGCTGCTAGTTCTGTATCTCAATTTCAGACTAATGGAAAGGCTGACTTTACATTTGATAATCACAGACCTGAGTCAGTGAGTCAAATGAAACTGCAAGAGCTCGCGAACAACAGTGTGCAGGTTTCCCAACTGAAATCTTTTCAGGAAATGGCGGATACCTATTCAAAAGAAAGCCATCAAACAATTCAGCGTAAAGAGAACAAGACAGGGTTGCCTGAAAGCTTAAAGGCGGGAATGGAAAACCTTTCGGGATTGTCTTTAGATGATGTAAAAGTGCATCGAAATTCTGATAAGCCAGCTAAATTGGAAGCACATGCATATGCTCAAGGGAGTGATATTTATTTGGGAGCAGGTCAGGAAAAACACCTCCCGCATGAACTGGGGCATGTTGTTCAGCAAAAGGAGGGCAGGGTGAAACCTACGAAACAATTGAAAGGGAAAGTGGCTGTAAATGATGATTTGGGATTGGAGAAGGAAGCCACTCAAATGGGCGCTAAGGCAATGTATACCACCAATGTTGGAGAAGTGAACTTAAAGACCAGGCCTAGTTCTAGAGAAAACATTCAGTTAAATGCTGTTGTGAATGAAGACAGTGGTCCATCCATGATTCTAACGCATGGTATGGGTGAAGAATTACCATTTGCAGAGAGTGACCCGTTGTCAGAAGACCAAAAAGAAGCCTTTATCGAAGATCAGGAAAATAGAACTTCTTTTAAAGATGCATTCAATCCGAAAGGAACCCTTCAAGGTCTTGCAAATGCCCTGTTTCAAAGCCCAAAAGGGGTTGCTACTCTCAGCGATGAATTCTTAGTAGACCTCATTAAAGACCCTTTTGAGTCGAATTGGTTTAAAGCTAAAAAGTGTTTGACCACAGATTTTTGGCCTGATGTAACAGGTGCGCGACCAACTCATGAGGTGAGTATAAGTTTAATGCAGGCTCTTGTAGACATGCGAGGAAGAGTTTGGGATCGTTTCGTGGAACAGGTGCAGCCTAGCATTCACGATGTGATAGCTGAAGGGCGGACTTTACCAGGGCTAGAAACCCTTGAAAATCCTGATAATATTGATGATAATTTTAGGCTAGCAGATGCTGTTGGTTCAGAATCAGTAACCTCAGATATTGATTTGTCGGCGAAAGGAGAAAATACGGAAATAGGAGTTTCTATGATGAATACTGCTTTTAATTTAGCATATGGAACCGAGCCTGGAGCTTTTTTTGATATTAATGTGTATTCTTCAGATTGGATGTTTAAGCCAGAGCAAAAGTCTGAAGAAGGGGATAAGAATATTCTTATGGCTCCAACTTCTGAGGCCATGGATACCACAAAAGAGGAATTAAATCCTGAAAATCAGAAAAAGAAAGATGGGAGAAACGAGGTATGGTCCATGGTGAAAATTCGCAGGAATATGACGCAAGATGATTGGGATACCTACAAAGAACAGGTTTTGATTGGAATTGATGATAGTCGTGCAGAAAAAGAAAAAACCCTTGCGAAGTTCAGTGAAGTTGATGTTGAGTACGCGATGTTCTACAATACGGTTAAAAGGGAGACGAACAAATTAAAAGAATCACTAGATTTTGAGGAGAAGCAACAAAAAAGTGCGTTTAAGGATGCTAGTGGAAAAGATCATATGGGAGAAGAGGCTCTAGAAATGCAAGCTTCAAATATAGCCTATGAAAAGATAATTCTTAAGGTCAAGAAACTACGACTCCAAATTAAGGAGCTGCAAAAAGAAGCGCAAGTTCCAAGAGCAACAATTGAAGAGTTATTGCTTCAAGTTCATGATGGTGTTGCACGTGGATTGACATATGCGAATGAAGTATATGCAACGGAGGGGGCTGTTTTAAATACAGTGCTTGGCGATCAGGGAGCTGCCAAGAAATTGAAAGAAAAGCAGGCAGAGGATCCGTCTATTGAGAGTTATTCTTACCAACTATCACAAGAACAATATCTACAAGCAGTAAATGAGAATGTAGGAGACACCTTGCATGCGCTGCATCAGAACGAAGAAGACCCACAATACGCTGTGTATCGAGCCGGAAAATACATAGCGCGTTTGTGTTCTGCTGCTAAAAAATTAATAACTCCTGAGGTTGCTGATTCCATCAAAGGATTCAATAGCTTATCAGAAATAGGGAGCAAATCAGTAGAAGAAAAAGCCCAAGAAGCAGGAAGCGATCCTTTGGCAGTTCGAAATGATCATTCCTTTTTTTCTCAGTATGAGAGAGAGGATTTAACTGTTGTTAAATTAATGACTATCAATTTGGGATCCAGAGCTGCTGCCCTATATAAAAATACCAAAGCATGAGAGACTGGATGAAACTTTTAAAAGAAAATCTCAACGTATTTAATTCAGAAATAGAAAAAATTTCAGTTGAGGAAAGAATCATGTTTCGTGACCTTGATCTTTCCAATATGGATTTTTCTAAAGCGAATGTGAAACATTGTGATTTTAGTGGATCCGATCTTGGTGGGAGTATCATTTCAGGATATCTGCTCTCCACTTGTCGTTTAGAGAAAACAAATTTGAGTACTACTCGATTAGATAATTCCTTCTGGAGAGCAAAGATTGAGATGCTTCAATTAATTTGGGAAAGTCCTGAAATATGGAGTAAAGCCAAAGATGGAAATAATCCTATTGTCATTTCTGAAGGGGCTTTTCTCAATGGGAGTTTTAAGGGGATGGATTTTAGTGATATTTCTTTTACATCTTGTGTTTTTGATGAGGCGAAATTTAATCAAGTCAATATGAATGATACTTCATTTAACGCCTCTCAAATGAGGTCTGCTTGTTTTCAAAACATCACCTCTTACAATGTTTTTTTTCAGAGAGTTTTTCTAGACAACAGTCGCTGGCAAGATGTGGTATTGGAAGACTCAAAAATGGATGAAAGTCATTTAACGAATTCAGTTTTTAAAAATGTAATTTTTAAGAATGTCTCGTTCAATAAATCGAATTGTCAAAACACCTATTTTGACTCATGTAGGTTTATTGACTGTTACTTTATTGGTGCGGATTTCAATAATGCATCTCACATGAATTGTGAATTTATAAATTCAAGCCTGGAACTCGTTAAAAGAAATGAGCACGAATAAGAAAAGGGAGCAATATGAATCTCACTGAATAGGAAATTGTCATGCCTTCATGCATATATTGGTGAACTTTTGTTACTCTGTTTTTGGCAATGTTTCTACATGTAATAATTTTTGAGTAGTGGTTTGGTCTGTTATTTAGTTTCTTTGTTAAAACTCAGATATGTAGTGAGATACCATGAAAATTATTTTAAAATGGTTTAGTAGTAACTAGAAATAATATGCTATATTTACAATTATAGAACGAGGAAAGCTTGATAAATAGATTTTGTAAAATTTAATAGGGAAGCTGAAAACTAACGATCATGGGTGTATACGCAAACAGGAAATTAGAAAAAAAAAACAAGTCGGAAGCTGCAACATCTTCCTCTGAAAAGCAGCAGGCCAATTTTTCTAGTCTTGAAATTGCTGACAGTAGACCGGAGTCTATTACTCAAATGAAACTGCAAGAAGTCGTGAATAATAGTGCGCAGGTTTCCCAGCTGAAAGCTTTTCAGGAAATGGCAGATAACAGTGCCTCTTCTGATCAAGAACAGGTTCTAATTCAGCGTCGTGAAAATCAAACGGGCTTGCCGGATCATCTAAAATCAGGAATGGAAAACCTCTCAGGTTTTTCTATGGATGATGTGAAGGTGCATCGAAATTCTGATAAACCTGCTCAGTTAAACGCACATGCTTATGCACAAGGAAGTAATATTTATTTAGGGCCTGGACAAGAGCAGCACTTGCCTCATGAATTAGGTCATGTTGCACAGCAAAAGAAAGGACGGGTTAAGCCTACATCGACAGAGGCAGGTATCCCGGTGAATGATGATGTTCGTTTGGAGCGAGAAGCAGATGTTTTGGGTGCAAAAGCAGCACGGACTGGGGCAGTCTCTTCTACTCCTAGTTTAGAGGGTGCAGCTACAGGGAATTCAGTTTCACAAATGTTGTGGGACATGAAGAGCTTTCAAGAAGCTACAAACGGAGGGGTCTTTGTAAAGCGTGGAACAGGAGTACAGGAAATAGATGGTCTTATAGATACTTATGATGCCCTTCAAAAAGATCCTAAAGCGAAAAAAGATGACAAGCTCTACGTTTTAGAGCTTATCAAAGACAATATATTAAACTGGAATTCTTATCACAAAAATGAATCCCGCCAGTCTGATAGAATAACAGCCTTCAATAAATTCCTTTTACATGATTGGATTAATGAGAAAGAGAACGTGAAACAAATGACGGAGGATGTTCAAGATGTTGATGGGGTAGCAGTTCCTCAAGATCGAGTGGAGTCTGATGCTGTCAAACGTTTGAAAATTAAACATGAAGAAGGTGGAGATAAACTGTTCAAAAGATTAGGAGCCGCAGTGAATGCTTTGGTTCCGCAGAATGGTGATGCAGCAAAACTTGAAGTGGCGGTTAAGATACCTGTACCCGTTGCTCCGGGTGTAACTGCTTCAATTGGTGGAGGAATTACATTGGAAGCGGGTAAAGATGACAACGAGATCACAACAAAAGCTGCTGTTAATATGACCGCAGGTGTTGAGTTTTTGAACGTCTTGGGCGTTGAAGGTAAGATTGAAGGGTTTATAGAATCAAAAGCTGGAACCGCTGAAGATGCTGTCGAGCTCATGTCATATGGTCTGTATCAACGGGCTCGAACCGGAGTCACTCCTGCCGCGATGACTAATGCGATTTGGGGTGGAGGCACAGGATCTTTAGGATTTGGAGCTGCTGAAGAGAAAATGGCAGAAAAGGAGCGCAGAATATTTGGTCCTTTGAAAAAAGAAATTGCTGAAATTGAAGTAAAAAAGAGCGAAAAAGAGGTGCTTAGGGCCCAAGCTCAATCAGAATATCAAGCTATTATTGACAGTAAAGATTTGAGTCCTGAGGCGAAATCGAAGATTGATACAGCGATTGCCAAGACACAAACATTGGATACTGAAATTGAAAATCTACAAAATACAATTCAAGATCTTTACGGTAAATCTCCAGAAGTAACAACAGGAGGAGTAGCTGCAGTAAAAGCGACCTTTGGAGCAGGTGCTGCAAAGATGGAGGGTGAAATTTCAAGGACTTCGGGAACAAAAATAGGACTTGCTCAAATTGAAGAGGAAAAGCAAGGTAAATTCGGTGAAGCACGAGAAAGAAGTGAAATAGGTCAGGGAACAGGCTATTTTGGGAATGGCAAGAAAAAAATGGGAGAATCTGCCGTTGGATGGGAGGCCAAACTCGCTGCTGAGTTGAAGCCATTTGGAAAGGCAGAGTTGGCATATAAGAGAGATTGGTCAGGTCCCGATGACAAAAGAGAAGCAAAAGGTGAGCTTAAAGTAGGCGGTGAAGTTGTGATGCCAATATCAGGTTCTGTCTCTAAAAAATTAGCATTATATGTTCTTGGGTTGATGGCTAGGTCAAGATTATTTATAGCGCATTTAGCGGATACTAAGGATAGTGATGAAAAAAGTGCTCAAAGCCTGCTTGCGAGTCAGGCCATGAGTATTGGTTCAATCGCCTTGTCTGATGTAGAATACAAACTCGAAGCGTTTGAGGGAGTTGGTGTCTCTGACCCGAATGCCCCAAGTGAGTCTGCAAGTGGAAAGGTTGCCTTGAAGGTAGAAATCGGTCTGGAAGACTTTAAAAAGGTTTCACTTGAACTTGGATATGTAAGAGAAGTTGGTGCGAGCGTCGGAGGAGGCTTGTTCGAGGCAAAACAAGAAAAGGTTTCGCGTATATTTAAAGGCGAGTTGCCATAATTAAAAAAAACAGAAAAGAGTGTTATCAATTCATATAAACAAAACAATCATTCTGGGGAATGATGAGCATCAAATCATGGTTACCGCAAATGAACTCAAGGTGTCTCGAGAAAGCAATACAATCGAGTTACACATAACAGTAGTTCCTAATGCTTTTGAAAGAATTGATGAAAACTGTCTGTTTGGTCTGCAGCAAGAGAATCGTGGACCCATTTTAGGTGGAGAGTTTGAGGATGGAAAAAATTTTCACTTGAATCTGAAACTTAAAAAAAATCTAAATGATGAATTTATAGATTTCAAGAAAGAGGAAGCTTTTTTTAAGGAGTCTATTGTAACCTCAAGTTCAGAAGTAACCTCAACCATCTTCCATTCATTAGATTCTTGGAATGCACTTAGCGTTACACAAGATATGGATGTGCCTGCAAATTTAGCAGGTAAAGGATCGGTTGGTTTTGGTTTTAAAACTACTTGGTCAGATCTCGAGTCTCCCAAAAGTCAGTCAGCTGATTATTCGCATCAGCTCGAAACCCTGTTGTTAAAGCAAGAGGTGGAATTTCAAAAATATTCAGATCGAGATGTTTGGAAAATTCAAGTGAATCATCCCAAAGAAAGTTGGATTTGTCAGATCCACCTAATGCCCGAAGTAGAAATGGTTATGGTGGTTTCTCATCGTCCTAAAACCATATCTTTAGATTCAATTGCACTTGTTAATGAATACATTGCTAGACTAAATTATGGACTAGTAAGTGGTGCTGCAGGGGTGAATATGGATACTGGAGAGTTGTATTTCAAAGTTTCCGGACCTCTAGTGAACTCCGAAAGCTTTGAATCAACGATTGACTACCTTTTGAGACAATCTACTCATATGTATGCGAATTATTTAACAGAAGTTGATTCCTTATTAGATGAGACCATTTCACCAAAGGATTTTCTACAAGCGAGAGAAGAAACTGAGTAAATAAACCAAGGAATAATTGTGTCAATTTAATTTTGGTTTTCTTTCAAAACAAACTTTTGAACGTGCATTTTTTATTTTTTCATTTTTATGGAGCGGAGAAGTTATAATGTTTTCATGAGCGCCATTGCTCCTAGGTAGTGTTTTAAGTACAATCTATTTTCATTTGACCAGGGTTTACAACAGAGATTGATCCTGCCCAAGCACACATCGTTTTACTATTTGCAAGCACAACGGGTTGCTGGCCGATTTTTGTCTTTTTTGCACCTGGAGACCACGGGCTAACAGGTATGGGGATGCAGGAAGACGGAATAAATACGGGGACAGGGCCGGCCATTTTCCAATTCATCGGATTGGCGGGAGATAAACAATTTCCAAAAGCAGGAATATTTACAAATGGAATGATGTCTAAAATGTTAGCAATAGGTTTGGTATTTGCGGTCAAGGTTCTATTTAAGGGAAGAACCATCATGGATTTTGGACCTGCACCAAAGGAACAAGAGATTTTAGCACCGCTGCAAACACATTTCGCCATAAAAAAATTAATTAGTTCCTAAATCTAGTGAAAATTCTTCTTTTGTAATCTGTTTATTTTCGTAAAATTCATAAAATAAAAGTTTTTTTTGAATTTGTTCACAAGCTATTTTGAGACTATGATCGTTTGTGATTACAAATTCTGAATGCTTTAAGAATAAAAATAGATGGTTGTTATCATGGTTTTGCATGAAATTTGAAATCAATAAATTTCCCTTATTGTCAGGGATTTTTTTTAGATAATTTTCAAAGGCTATCTCAGAGTCATGAATTATCGGAATCGTGCATGTATTGTTTTCTAGGAGCACATCCATTAGATTAAAAAGTTGTTCATTTTCTGTTTCTTTCAGTGATTTGATATAGAGAAAGCAGAACCGGTAGCTGCTTAGTGAAAATTTGTTTGAACTTTTTAGAAACCAATTCACCATTTCATGTGTTTTGGCATATATATCTTGATTAAAAATAATTTCCGGTTCTAGTTTTGGAACGAATTCAAAGGGTATTATTTTGCTAAAAATATGAGTACATTTTAATGAGACATACTCTTGTTGGTATGTTTTTGTAGATTTAAAAATGTTGGCCAATTGAAAAGAAGTTCTCACTTTTTTGTCAGATTTCAAGAAATAGTACACCAGCTCTGACTTGAGATTTGTTCCAATTTTTATAATGTGCGTATAGTTTAGTTTCCTTAATTGAAGGATTGTTTGAAATGATGATTTAGAAAATGTAAAAGTATCATGATTGTTGAAAATATGTCTTGAAAAGAAAATATTTGAGGTGCTGTGCTTTTTTGTTGAAATTAAATCTAGAGTGAGTGCCTCATTTACATACTGTTTTAGGAAATTCGTACAGAGAATATTTAGAGAAATGATGTCATTTAAAGAGGTGCTACAGACGAATAAAATTTTCATACGAAATTGTTCTAAAAATAGTTAATAGTCTTGAAATTGTACTTTTATTTTAGACAATAGATCATCTACATTTGTATGCCAAGAGAGTAAATTGCCATCTTCGTCTGCCGTTAATAACTGTTTTTTTCCCTTTCTATCGATATAGGTCTCTAGATGCCATATCCATTTTTCATGACCAACCAACTCAATAACTCCTTTTTTAATTTGAGCATCTTCCGATAATTTGAAGTCATATCTGAAGATTTTATTATCCAAACTGGCAGTATAGAGAATTTGTGCGTTGTCGTCCTCATCAAAGTAAAGGTTACTAACTCTGCTTGAATGCTGATTGAATTCGTTCCTTAATACAGGGGGGTGTAGATTTTTTAAGTTACCAAGGCTAAAATCAAAACATTTCACCTCTCCGTTGTCTGTTCCTACAAAAAGAAATGTGTCCGTTACATATAAGGTACTTGCATTACTTGTGTTGGAAAGCTTAAAATTAGCAATAATTTTATATTCAGATCCTGCATGGGACATTACATATAGCTTTTCATTGGCTACAAAAATTAGTTGTGAATCTTTGTAGAATGCGGCTTCAATATTTTGATACTCCGAATTTTGATTCATGATGCTGCCGTCTTTAGAATAGCTAATGATTTTATTTTTCAGAACAAGATGTTGAGTGCCTTTATTTCTATCAATGAAAAAATCGAGAATCACATCATTGTCAGATTTATAAATGGTGTTCATGCTGGAGGTGGATCTTATTACCTTGACAACCTTTCCAGAAAAAGTGGTTACGAATAAAGTATTTTCATTTAAAAATTTGACTTTGCGAATTCTATCTTCAATGTTGTTTTTAGCGATGTTAATGGCAGTGAGCTTTTTCGCGTCAGTAAGATCATAGAACTGCAGTTCTCCTTTGTCGCCTCCAAATGCAATGATATTCTCGTATATATTAAAATTTCTAATTGCATTGTCCGACTTTTCCAATCTCATACTCGTTTCACTGTATTTTTGTTTGGCTTCTAGAATAGCTAATATTTTTTTATTTAGCGCTAAGACGTTATCATCGTTGATATATGGAACACCCTCCCGAGACCGCAACAAATGAAAATTTTGTTGTTTGTCAATCGACTCTGCAATCAAGGATTTAATTTTCTCTTTGTCTTTCTCTTGGAATGCTGTATTTAAGTCTAATTTTAGATCGTTAAAAGCATACTTGAGTTCAATTAACTCTCTTGTTATTCTATTTTTTTCAGATTCTTTAATAGCTTTTGCATTGCTAATTCCAAGTTCATCAATTATTCGAATAATAGAATCTCTTTTAGATGCTCTATCTTTTTCAGAAATTCTTAAATTTGCTAAGGTTTTTGTCAATACCTTTTTTTCTTTTTCGAGACCATTTGCTAATTGGAGTGATATGCGTCTCAATTCATTTGCCTTGGTAATTAAGGTGTCTGCCTTTAGTTTAAGTGCAAGATTTTTTTTGGCATCATCTTGAGCAATGACTCTGAGGCTGTCTGCAGTTTCCTTACTGTTTTTGGCTTTGTTTGATGCTTCCGTTGCTGCCCGTTTTTGAAACAAAGCTATGGTTGTCAAAATCAACATACCAATACCCAAGATGAGGTATACTTTTCTTTTGATTCGCTCTTTGTTTCGGGCTCTTTCTAATTGATCTTCTTTTTCTTTTTTTAATCTCAAATCATCTTGCTCACTATCATTGATGTATTGTACTGTTTTGCTAAAGTTGAATCCGAATCTTTTGGCCCAACTCGCATTGTGGTTTGGGTTGTCTCGCCAAGTTATGGCACCTTGCAATGCTAAGGTTTTGATAAAATCTATTTGCCCATTGTCCTTTTTAATGGCGTCCTCAGAAAATTTCTTGTAATTTAGGTAGTCATTTTTTTCTTCCTTTATCCATTCTTGTCTTCGAGACCAGTTTAGATGTTTGATATATTTCAAATTTAAAATACTTTCAGCGCCATAGGATCTTTGCTCGCTATTTTTGATGCCAGATATGGATGGCTCACAGACTTCAATTAAGTTGTGAAAGCTATTTTTTAAAGCGTGTATGTTTTTTGATAACTCCTCAATGTCAAGATTCATATGTTCAGAGATATTTCTTATTTTTTCATAGTTCGAACCTGTTGAAGAATGATGAGGTTTGGTTAAAACTTTAAAAAACAGAGATAGCTCGTTTTGTTCTTGAGGATGAAGTTTTAAATGATATCCTTCTAAGTCATTTGAGATGACATTGGGAATTCCACCAAGTTTTTCAATACGATCTAGATCAATTACATTTATATTTTTTTCATTTTCTTGAATTACATATTGCTGGAATAGTTTGTGAAGTAAAAACTGAAAATTAGGCAGGTAACTCGCTTTTTCATCGAGAGACTCTTGAAAATAGTCAAGTGACGCTTGGTCAAAATAAACTTCGTGCTCGTAAAATGTTTTTTCAAGAATATGATTGATTTTTACATAGTCTAAGTTTTGAATTGTATACTGCGAGGGAGTGACTATTTCTTGAAGTTTTTTAAAGGAGGTTATTTTTGTAAGGTAATTACTTTCAATGGATAGCAGAAAGTAAATAGACATATTTTTATAGGATACTGATCGATAAATCAAATCCATCAATTTATGATCATCTTGACTGTTGGAAGGATCAAAGTATTCTTTGAACTTAAATAGATCTTCTAATTGGTCTATAACAATTAAGAGATTTTTTTTGTCGTAAATCTCTGATCGTTTATAAATTTCAACAAGCCCCACAGCTTCAAATTCCTTTATGATTTTTGAGTAGTGTTTGTAGTCTGTAGTTTTTGGTTTTGACTCTATGGTGAGTACTTCATGTTTAGTAAGTGAATGCGCCAGGTTAGATAAAGGGCTGCTGCTGGGTCTGAAGTATGCGATGGACCAATCTTTACCAACTTGCCCAACAAAACCATTTTGAAGTCTTGGGATTAAGCTTGCATTAATGAATGAAGTTTTCCCAGATCCAGCATCTCCTGAAAGAGTTAATAGTTTGTTTTTTTGAAGAATTTGCAGTAAATTTTCAACTTCTTGCTCTCTTCCAAAAAAATCTGCACTATTTTTTCTGGAATAGGACTGAAGACCAACGAAAGGATTCGAGATATTTTTAGACATAATTATTACTTACTGATTTAATCTTTAATAGATTATATTTGTTAAAATCATTTAAGAATTTAAATTTAATTAAATTTGTTTAAGTACTATACCACATTTGACATTATTTCCGAAATTAACGTGCAAATATTAAGATCTGAACACTCTATTCAGGTTTTAGTGGATAAAAATGATCTGTTTTTTCTCTCAGATTCTTTTTTGAAGTTGTTAAACAAAAACATTGAGGTAGAAATTATTATTGTGTCGAATAGCTTTAGAAAATCACTTAAAATAATAAATTTAGTAAAAAGACTTATCGATGGTGGTTTTTCGGTGTATTGGTGCACTGATTACCCTAGTTTTGATGATTCTATTGGGTTTGGGATTTTTGATAAAGTATTTCTGATTACCATGCCAAGCGATGCGTTAGATGAAGATAATCCAGCAGAAGTAATTCGAAGTAGGAATGTTTTATTCAAGAGCATTTTGATAAAATCTGAGAAGATTGAACTGTTATCAGGAGACATTCATATTGCATTTTCCGCAAGCAATACGATGCTTCAAAAAAATGAGACTTTTGAGTTGAGTTGGAGTGTTAAAAATGCGCATCATGTTTCTATAGAACCATTGCTTGGGGATGTTGCTTTAGAAGGGTCAAAAATTCTTAATTTGAAAGAAGATGAAACTTTTACAATTAGAGCCTTGAATAAGGAAACTTCCATTTCTAAGATTTTATTTGTTAAAGTGCTCGAGGATGAGGAAATTCATTTTACTGTATCCGTTTTTGATACGATTCTGGATCAATACATAAAAATTGAGCCCTCTATGTTGAATGAAGGAAATTATGCCGTATATTATGGTCAAACTGTAAAGGTTACTTGGGATATAAAAATGATTGGTAAACTTCATGAACATACACTCGGTATTTTGCCTCTTTCAGGTTCTCATGAGGCGAAAATTACGGAAGATACTGAGTTGTTTTTCACTTTTAACACCATTGGAGATACGCAAATGAAAAAACTTATTTTCCATTCATTTGATGATGCTCATATGGATACTGCAATTGAGAATGTAATGGTGGCAGAGGATGTCTCGAATGACTCTGAAGAAACAGATTCTTTTACAGAGCGGGTGCGGCGAACAAAAGACTTTATCTTTCAAATATTAAAAAGAAATAGATGAGTGAGCGATTTTCCATGATAACAAGGTTTTTACTTTTCTCTTCAGGGGCCACATTAGAGTTGATTAAAAAATGCCCTCGCTTTGAAGTCAATAAGCATGCGAGTATTGGTCTGACCATTGTTTTTACAGCAATTTTGTCTGTTTTGTCATCCTACTTTGCGTTCAAACTCATCTTTAGTTCGGATTATCTGGCAGTTTCTTTGGCCTTGCTTTGGGGTAGTATTATTTTTAATCTCGATAGGTTTATTGTGTCTTCGATGAGGGTTAGTGATAGTAAAATTAAAGGATTCATGAAATCCATTCCAAGGTTATTAATAGCAGTTCTTATTGCGATGGTTATATCAAAACCTTTAGAGATTCAATTATTTAAGAGTGAAATTGCAACATTTTTAAGTCAAGAAAAAATAAAGTTATCCGACAATATTCGTCAAAAGTACAGTGGTGATTTTCAGAACATTGATAAAAAGAAAGAGGTTTTAAGAGCAAATTTTCAAGAGAAACTGCTTTTGAGAGATAAATATTATGAAGAGTACAAGTGTGAATGTACCGGTACTTGCGGGACAAAAATAAAAGGTTACGGTAAAGAATGCCGCAGTAGAAAGGAGCGGTATGAGTTATTTCTATTAGAGTTGGATCAAGAAAGACAAAAAAGAGATGCAATCATGAAGCAATACAATATTGAAAAAAAGAGTATTCAAGAGCTTATTGAAAAAGAAGAGGCAATACTTTTAGCCAATTCTTATGGTTTGTTTGATCAAATAAGAGCACTCAACCAGATAGATAAATTTTCTTCTTTTTTTGTTTTTTTTATTTTTATCATGATAGAGACAGCCCCGATATTTACAAAATTGCTCTCAGAAAAAGGACCTTATGATAATTTAGTTTTAGAATATGAAATTCAATTTGAGGCCTCTTATTTAAAGCAGTTAGATACCCACAAACATGAAAGGCTGAGAAATAGAAAGCTCATTGAAATGTCTACCAATGTTGAGTTAAAATCGAAAGAATCTGAAATGAGAAACAGAATAAAAGAAGAGGCCGTTGCACGTTATGATAAATTGAGGCAGGCATTAGATAATAAAAACTTTAAAGCATAATCGAATGAATAAAGTCAGAGTATTCTTTTATATTGTTGGAGCTTTCGCTGTTTTGTCATTGACAGCATGTAATGCCATAATGGGGTTGCAATCAAAAGACGGGTCAGATCAATTAGGTGCTGTTCAAACAAGTTTTGTTGAGGACTTGTCGAGTGATTTAGGAGCGCTCTCAGAGGGTGTGAAGATGAAATTGAAGAACTATATGTTGCCCAATCCAGATGTAAACTTATCAGACTATTATACGCAATCGTACATTGATAGTTTGAGGGCAGTATTGGTGGAGACCGGTAGTTTAAAAATAAATACATTCGAATCTTTTTTAGTAAAACATTTAAAATCTGGTGTTAAAAAAGACACGCTTTATCTCACCAATCTATATGTTAATTCTCCCACAAAAGGAGAGGTTAAAAGTTATGAGTTTAATGTTAAAAAAGACGATGTTATTTTTTATGAAATAACCAATACCAAGGCGAATGCTCTCAAAGAAATTAGCATTCTTGAAGGAGGTGAAATTAGGTTTGTCAAAAATAATTTAAAAAAGAAACAAAGCGTTAAAGGAGAGATAAAAATTGTTGCAGACAATGTGCTAACTGTCAATATTTCGAATGATAATTTTATTAAGAACAGAGGACTTTTTAAGTCCAAATTAAAAATAGTAATAAAAAAAATCGTTCCTGAGTTAAAATTAAAAGCTGAAATTAAACAGGATACAATCGTTACTTCGAAGCCCTTTGTAGAAGAGGTTAATGATACCATCTATAAAGTAATAGATAGTAAAAATTTCACGTTAGCTCCGAGGTTAGATCTTACAAGAAGTTATCAGCAAGTTTTTAATGTAAATATAGGTGGGTTTGACCATTTAATTGGATGGGGGTATTGGATCGGGCTCGACAAAGCTTCCATAGCGCAATTTCAAGAAATGGCAGCTAAGGAAAATCCCTTACTCATTTTTGCAAAAAATGAACTTCGTAAGGTTTTGAGGCCTATTGAGTTAGATGTAAACGAAAATAATGATGTTGAACTATTGATAAAAAATCAAAGTTTAGATGCAAGGAGTTATAATTATGCATCCAATTTTGCTTTTTATAAGAGTGATGCTTTTACAACAAAAAATATTAAAAAAGCGGAAGTATATTTTACCAATAATTCCACGCTCTATGAGTATGATGTTAGTTATAATGTAGTTGCGGTTGGATTAACAAAAATTAAAAATGAAATCATGAAGGATATTGTTGCTTACAAGGATTACATTCACATAACACTCTTGAAGGATGAATAAAAATTTTATCATATTTGGCATCTTTTTGTTTCTTTTCACTTCGTGTCGAGAGGCGGTGAAGCTGAAAAGTAGTGTTCGAAGAACACAAACGGAGTTTAGGTACATCAAGCGGTTGCAAAATGAACTGACAAAGGGAATAGGATTGGGGGATAAAAAATCCAAAGACGAAGCAGAAGAGGGGTCAGATTCTGATGACTCGAATGCTTACTTGACGATCAAGCAGAAAAACATGCTCAATAATTACGGGTACTTGTTTGATGTGATAAACCCAAAAGGTGATCAAATAAGAAGTGATAACTTCACTTGGGATTCAGTGCAAAAGGTGTATTATGTCAAGAATAAAAATTACAAAACCATCAAACAAAACAATGAGGTTTTTGGATGGCATCCATATTGGATGGGGTCAAAATGGAAAAATTACCCTTTTGAGTTGCTTTCTACCATTGCTTATTTTTCGTACAAAGTAGATCCTGTCACAGGGGGGTATACAAACCCAGCGCAGATCGAAGAATGGAAAACAACGGCCATGATTGATTCTGCAAAGGTCAAAAATACGCGGGTCTTATTAACGGTTTCTTGCCACGGATTTGAGAATAATGATGCTTTTTTAGAGAATAAAGATCGATGGGGGGTGCTTGTTGAAACCTTAACAGATCTTCTTTTAGAGAGAGATGCAGACGGAGTTGACTTGAATTTTGAAGGGATTTCGTATTTCAAAAGAGAAAAGTTCAATAGGTTCGTTCGATATTTTAGAGAAAGTTTTGATAACATCTATGCCAAGGAGGGAAAAACCTTTTATTTATCAATGACGTTGCCCGCCGTAAATAATCGAGATATTATTGATGTTAAAGAGTTGCAATTATTTACAGATTTATTTGTAATCATGGGCTATGACTATCATATTGGACCGCAGGCTCAGGGCGCAGTGGCTCCTCTAAGATCTGTGGAGAATTCGTCTTTAAGTCTCTCCACAACACTGGCGTATTATTTGGAAAAAGGATTGAAGCCTGAGAACACCATTTTGGCACTTCCTTATTATGGAAGTTTGTGGAAAGGAGAACTTGAGCAAGATGGAGGGTCGGTATACAATAGGAGTGCATACGATAAGCCGCTTACCTATGCTGAGATTAGAAAAAAATACATTGACAATGAAGAGGTGAATGTGAATGCTTTTACAAACGAGAAAAGTTTGACAAATTATTACAGTATCACATTTGACGATGGCTCAACACAAGAGATTTGGTTTGATGATGATTATACATTAGGTAAGAAATATGATTTTGCCTTGAGCAAAAAATTGAAAGGGATTGGTATTTGGGCCTTGGGGTATGACAATGGGTATAATGATTTATGGGATGTTATAGAAGACAAGTTTTCTACGGATAAAAAAATAGTGAAAAACCCCATAAAAGAGGCGGAAGGGTACCCGGTAAGATTTTCGAAATACCTCTTGAAAAATAAAAATTTATTTAGTGCAATAGCTATCTTTTTGCTACTGACAGTGGTCTTGGCATTTCTCGTATTGCTATTTGATTGGAGGGTTCGAGATTCCATCATAAAGGATCAGTTAGTATTGATGTCATTTGTTGCTGTATCGTTTGTGTTGTTGATTCCAATTACCTTGGTGGTTTATTCTTTTTTGAATACCTATTTGCCGATGATAGATGTATTTATTAAATTCGAATGGAAGTATTATGTTTCGTTTTTTGTTGGAATATTGACATTATTTTTCGCATATAAAATTAAATTGAAACCCATAAAAAGACCCTAAAAATTATGAAACGTATATTTGTGAGAGAATTATTTTGGTTTGTGATAGGATCTGTAATGTCACTATTCTTATCCTTTGTTTTTTTGGGGTTATTACGCCTGACATCTGAAGCGGAAAATTTAAATTCAATTGAAAAAATATTTACGGTGCAACTTTATATTATTGGGTGTTTTGTTTCTTTAATTAGTATTTATATTTTCAGACTAATAGTAAAAGCAGTTAAAAATTATTTATAAAGATATTTCATGATACACAACGTAATTACTGCGATTGCTTCAAAACTCAATGAGTTTGTTCAGAATAAATTATCTATTCGAGATGATACCGTGATTGTAAGTAGCCTTGTAGATATTAAAGGTAACCTGAATCAAGATGTTGAAAATAAAATTTCAATTTTCTTGCTGCATATTGAAGAGGAGAAGATTTCTAAAAATGCTGGAACTAAATTTAGTTCAGGTACTAATCCGCCGATTAAAATAAACCTCCATGTCATGTTTTCAGCATATTTTCCAAATTTTAATTATGTAGAAGCGCTGAGGTATGTTTCATTGGTTATTGAGTTTTTTCAAAACAATAATATGTTTGAAGATTCAAACACTCCTGGATTGCCTTTAAATGGAAATAAAATCTATGCAGAGTTATTCAATATCTCGATAGAGGAGGTAAATAAGTTGTGGGGGAATATCGGAGCAAATTATGTGCCTTCTGTTTGTTATAAACTGAAACACGTGTTGTTTAATGGGGAAATGATTTCTGAGGATGTTCCTAGGATTCTTGGAGTTACTTCAAAGAAAGGAGGGAGGCCCTTAATAGATGGAGAAATGATTTCTAAGAATGCAGGCAAACTCCTAGGTTTGATAGATGATAAGCAAGAGTAACGATGGAAGCGCAAACAGCAAAACTTAAAAAGTCTTAAAAAAATCTCCAAATGTTAAAAAACAACTATACCTATGTTTCTAATTTTTCTCAATTTGTGAGCGTGAACCTTTATCATAGTTATTACAAGGATAATCTTTTAAGAGACTTAGAAATTGTGGTAGATCAAGAGACCAGCACTTTACTTAAAAGTTATGGAATTCTTGTTAGGGCTATCGATAATGGGTTTGCATTGCTTACCAAAAAGGATGCTAAATTTGAAGCTGATAGTTTTGCAGGAGCGCTAAAACTTAAGTTTGTGTTTAGGTTGAAGAATGCCGCTTTTATAAACATTACGGACATTCCGTATTCAAATAATCAGAAATTCGTTTTTCAAAATACACAAGACTTATCCAGTGAAAAGTTGCACCCTGATGTGTATGTCGATGAGAAAAATATACAAAACACAAATGAAGAAGGTCTTTTTGGAGAGATCTACCTCAGTTTAAATTCTAAAAACCAGTTTTTCGGAAGTGAAATGGCGGGTGAAACTCTTGATGAATTGAAGTATTCGATTCATTTTGCTGCAAGGGAGGTAAAATTTAGGTATAATTTTTATTCGACAGAACCCATAGAAGATTTTGAAAAATACTTCATTACAGACGAGCAAAATTCTTTTAAAATGAAGAAGTATGATACTCGAATTTTGGCTAATGGAACTTTTGTTTATTATTTTGTGCTTGAAAATTCGGTTCTTGTTTCACAGAATTATTCCTCTAAATTATATTTAAAAAAGGATGATGATTTTCTTACCTATTTTTCAATCTTTCTGCCGTATCCCAAGCCAAGCACGATAAATTTTGATGCAGAGAAAAATTTGTTTTTTAATGATATTTTTGTTAAAATTTGAGTAAATATTCTATAAAATTTGATTTTTAAGCTAAATATCATATTTATTTGTTATATATTTACAACTCTATGAACTTCTAATTTTTAAAACTTTATGGCAACAACCTTGGCAACACCGGGGGTTTACATTGAAGAAAAAAGCTCCTTAGGCACTTCAGTTGTACCAGTACAGACAGCACTTCCTGCTTTCGTTGGTTACACTGAAAAAGCCAACAGAGGATCAAAATCTTTACTTAATAAACCAACAAAAATTTCATCATTTGGGCAATTCGTTGAATTGTTTGGAGGTGCACCTAAAACAAAATTTAATATTGAGGCAGATGATACTTCCTCAGTTGGATTTAAGCTCTCTTTTGTGGAGGGAACTCGTTTTCTGTTATATGATTCTATTCGTTTGTTTTTTGCTAATGGCGGAGCAGATTGTTTCATCGTTTCAGTTGGGGATTACAATGATAAAATTGATGCAGCGAAATTAAATGACCCCAGCGGAGGTGGTTTGTTAGCGCTCGAAAAAGATTTAGAACCTACCATTCTAGTGATTCCTGAGGCTGTTTTACTGTCGGAAGCGGATTGCTATTCTATCCAGGGAGCAATGTTGTCTCACTGTGGGTACAAAATGAAAAATAGATTCGCTATTTTGGACGTATACGATGGTTTCAAGGAGAGAACTTTCGATGAGGATGATGTTGTGAATAAATTTCGAGAAGGTGTTGGTTCAAACTTTCTGCAATGGGGAGCTGCCTACTATCCTTACCTGAATACAGCGATTGTCAAGTCTTCTGAGTTGGATTACTCATTAATAGATAATCCAGAGGATTTGGTTGCAATTCTTTCGGCTGAAGTAGACGCAAACTTAGCAGCAGATAATATTTCGGAAGCAAGAGCAGAGGGTATCAAGGCTGAAATTAATAAAATTTTAGATACCACTGATGCAGATTTGATAAAAACACTTCATGCTACACTTACGGTAGTGTCACCTAAAATCAATTCCATTATGGAAGATATGGGGGATATGATGAACTTGATGCCTCCAAGTGCAGCGATGGCTGGAGCGTATACAATGTGTGACAATGTGGTGAGTGTTGCGAAATCTCCGGCAAACATAAGTCTGGGGTCGGTAATTGCACCTTCAGTAAACATAAATAACGACAATCAAGAAGATCTGAACTTGCCGTTAAATGGTAAGGCGATCAACGCGATTCGAAGCTTTTCTGGTAAAGGTGTATTGGTTTGGGGAGCAAGAACTCTCGAGGGTAACTCACAAGAATACAAGTACATTAGTGTAAGAAGAACCATGACTTTCCTTGAGCAAAGTATTAAATTTGCGTCAGAGGCATTTGTGTTTTCACCAAATAATTCCACAACATGGTCTACGCTAAAGGCGACCGTTACGAATTTTTTGAACAATCAATGGCAATCGGGACTTTTAGCAGGGGCTTCACCAGAAGAAGCTTTTGAAGTCTCTATCGGTTTGGGAACTACAATGACTCCAAACGATATTCTAGACGGTACGTTAAAGATGTCTGTGAAATTGGCAATTACAAGACCTGCAGAGTTTATTGTAATTACTTTTGAGCAGCAACAACAAAAATCTTAAAATCTAACTAAAACAAAAATATAATATGGCAGCACCAGTAGTAGGTCCAGGGGACGTTCAAGATAAATTTTGGCCATTACCAAAGTTTTATTTTTCTGTTGATATTGGAGATGTAACAGATATTGCATTTCAAGAAGTGAGTGGTCTAGATGTTGAAACTGAAGTGATAGAATACCGTCATGGAAACAGTCAGAGTTTTTCAACAATCAAAATGCCAGGACTCAAGAAGTATGGCGATGTAACCCTGAAAAAAGGCGTTTTTGCTAACGATAATGTATTCTATGAATGGATGGATCAAGTAAAGTTAAACACTTATAAACGAGTTACTGTAGTAATTCGATTACTAGACGAGACCAATGCGCCTAGAATGACATGGACATTAACCAATGCATTTCCTCAGAAGGTTACACCAACTGAATTGAATTCACAATCTTCAGAAGCAGGAATCGAAACAATTGTTTTTGCCCACGAAGGTATGAAGCAAGAAGTTGCATAATAGGTTATTGAAATTTGCTAAAAATTATCCTAATTAAAAACAGGCTTGATGTGTTTTATACTATTTCAAGCCTGTTTTTAGTATGTATAATTTCATCTTTAACTTAGGTTGGTGATGAGACCGACAGCGTCTGTTTTGGCAGTAGATCTGTAAAATGAGTATGATACTAAATAAAAATAATTTTAAATAGATTGGATATTAAAGACTACCCTGCTTTAGGATTTAGGTTTAAGTTAACTTCTACTGCATCACCAGAGGGTGATGGTATTTTTTCGATGTTGAGAAATAATGTTAACGGTCTAGAAGAATCTTACTTTCAATCTATATCAGGGATCAAAGCAACTGCAGGTGAGTCAATAGTCATTAATGGCGGACGAAATAATCGGCAATATAAATTACCCACAGCAACTACCTATCCAGATTTAGTCCTGTCGAGGGGTCTAATTAAAAAAGATTCATCTTTAGGAAGGTGGTGTAGAAATTTTTTGATTGCAGATAATAATTTATACTCAGTGAAGAGAAGAATTGTTAATGTGATGTTGATAGGTAAAGACAAAGACGATATACTAATGACTTGGTCCTTTTTTGATTGCTATCCAAAAGAGTTGGAGGTTGGTGCATTTAATGCTGATAAGTCTGAAATTGCAATTGAGACTTTAACTTTGTCTTACTCCTACTTTAAGCAGGAATATTTTAACCTTTTTTAATTTGATAACAACATGGCTGTGGTAATTAAAGAATTAATTGTTCGAGGTAAAATTAATAAGAGTTCAAAATCAACTGATGAGGATATTGTTAAAATAATAGATGCAAAGCTCTCAAAGATGAACTCCGGAAATGCACTTAAGGAAACTGAGAAACGAGCATTAATTGAAGAATGTGTTTCGGCAGTTATGAAAGAATTAGAAACCAAGTTTGGCTATTAATTATGGGGAAATATTTAATGATATCAGGTTATAAAAAACCTAATTTTAGCAATAAGATAGGTAGTTATAGATTGCAACTGAATCCTTCAGAAATTTCAATAAGTGTAGGGAACCCTCAAAGTAAAGACAAGGACAAAGCAGCAAGTGGTAAAGATGTATCTAGAACTACTCCGATTTATCGTCAACGAACACTCGATCTGAGTTTTACAATAGATGGCACTGGAGCTGTTCCAAATAAACCAGACGGAATGGGGGTTTCACCGTCAGCCAATTTAATCGATTCTATCAATACATTAGAAGAAATAGCTATAGATGATGTAGTATCTGAACATCGCCCTCCTTTTGTTAGGCTGAGTTGGGGAACTAATTTTTCTTTTAGCGGAATTGTTTCCTCGTACAAATATAATTACACCTTTTTTAATGCTTACGGGACTCCTTTGAGAGCGGTAATAACAATGCAAGTACAAGACTTTGATAGAAATGATACCAGTTTATTTCAGAGTCCAGATATTACTAAAATGCCCATCGTCAAAGATGGAGATTCAATTGTTAAACTCTCTGAGGAATATTATGACGATAAAAAATATTACATAAAATTAGCTGAATTTAATGGTCTTAGTTCATTTCGGAATCTAAAACATGGTAGTCAAATTGAGATACCCCCAATAAAATAGAACTATGTCAAAAACTTCAGGAGACAAGCCAAAAGATTCGATGGATAAACCCGTGTCATTCGATATTCGGGTAAATGGTGTTTCTATTGTGTCAAAATATATGGTTATTAAAATTAATATAGACAAGGCTGTCAATAAATTAAGTAGAGCTAAAGTATTTCTCTCAGGAGGTGATGCCTATAAAAACACCTTCGATGAAAGTGAAGACAGTAGTTTTGCTCCGGGAAAGAGTGTGGAAATAAAGGTTGGTTATGAACAAAATAATCAGGTTCTCTTTAAAGGTATTGTAGAAAAATTGGGGATCACACTGAATAATGGATTTACCACGAAACCTTGGGCAAGTCTTTTAGTTTTGGATTGTGTAGATAAAGCGGTAAAACTCACAAATACGTATACTTCGGATATCTATGAAAAAAAGAAGGATAGTCAGATTTTTGCTACTTTAATGAAGAAAGTGGCAGGGTTAAAATCTGTTGTTACTGCCACAACAGTTACACATCCTTTTTTACCAAAATACAACTCTAATGATTGGGATTTTATTCTCAGTAGAGCCAAATTGAATGGACTAGTAGTTTTGAATTCAGACAATGAAATGAAAGTCTCAAAGCCTTTTAAACAAGTCTCAAAGCCAGATCAAACAATTACCAATGGTGAAGCTACGATTACCTTTGACGCTCAAATAGATGCTAGTACACAACTCAGTGCGCTTTCTCTTGATTCTTGGAATCCTTTTACAAACAAAAAAAATAAAAGTAAAGCTGTTGAACCCAAACTCGTAGCGAATACATCATTGACAGGAAAGGTTTTGAGTAAAAGTACAAGTCCTACTAAAATAGACATTAACATACCTCAAGTCACAGAAGTATCAGAGCTTAAATCGCTCTCTAATGCGCTGTTACAGGACTCTCGACTTAGTAGGATTGTGGGAAGAGCGAAGTTTAAAGGCGTTACGAATCTCGATATAGGGTCTGTAGTTGCCCTTTATGGTTTTGGAAAACATTTTGATGGAAATATCTACATTACGGGTGTTTCGCATCAAGTTGAAAGTGGTTTTTTTACAACGAAAATTGAATTTGGTTTGAAAAAGGGTCATTTTTCATCCAATGATTTGGATAAATCTAATATCATAGAGCCGATTGATGGTGTGCATATTGGAGAGGTTAAAAAAATTGATGCAGATCCTTTGAACCAAGGTCGAATTCAGGTCTTGATTCCTGCTTTAAAAAGTACTGGAAATGGTATTTGGGCAAAACTTTCTCACTTCTATACTTCATCTGATGCAGGTTCTTTTTTTATACCAGAAATCGGTTCTCAAGTAATCGTATCATTTATAGCTAATGACCCGAGACATCCTGTTATTTTAGGAGGGGTATATACCAAAACAAAGAAACCGTATACCAAATTAAAAAAAGAAAATGCTCTAAAGGCTTTTGTATCGAAAAGTAAGCTAACGCTCGAATTTGACGATAAGGAAAAGAAAATAACAATAAGTACACCCAAGAAAAACAGTATCGTTATTAGTGAAAAAGGAAAAGGGATTACGCTAACGGATCAAAATAAGAATATTGTTAAAATGTCTGATAAAGGTATTGAACTTACAAGTAAGAAAAACATCAAAATTACATCTTCCGCTGAAGTAACGATATCAGGTTCGAAAGGAATTACTCTTAATGGAAAGGCTGGAACCGGAGTTAAAATTGCAGGAAGCAAAGTAGACATTGCCGGAAAAACAAGCCTTGTTGCAAAAGGAGGAAGTAAAACAGATTTGGTTGCTTCAGGAAAAGTAACAATTAAAGGTGCTACTGTTGGAATTAATTAAAGACGTATGGAACAAGAAAAATCATTTTTAGGAAGAGGTTGGGGCTTTCCTCCTACATTTAACAAAGAAAAGTCAGATGTAGAAATGGTTTCGAAGGAAGAAGATATAAGACAAAGTTTGATCATTTTCTTCAATACCAAACTTGGTGAACGAATTATGCGTTCGAATTACGGATGTATTATTCATGATTATATGTTTGAAAAATCAGATCAAGATGTTATTGAAGAACTTGCTTTTGAATTAAAACAAAGTATTCGGGTTTATGAACCTAGAGTCATTGTGCATCGTGTAAATGCGACGAAGTCTGATGCTATTAGTGGATTGATTCATATAGATGTACTTTATGAAGTTCACTCAACAAATGTAAGAGACAATATAGTTTTTCCTTTTTATTTGAATGAAGGGACCTCAATAAAATAATGAAAGTGAATAGAAACTATCAACATATACTAAATCCTCAAAACTTTCAAATCGATGATAGAGAGATGTTGGATTTTATCCTTTTTGTGAAAGAGTACTCCAAGGAAGTGCATTACTACAATAAAAAGAACAACATTGATGGTACTTGGTTTGATTTATTAAAATCTGATGAAACTTTTTTAATTGCTGAAATCTCTAAATTTAATATTTTAAATTTTAGTGTTCACAGAGTACATCTTATTAAAAAATATGACGAGGCTTTTTCGATTGAAGGGAAAAAGCTTGTTTTTTATGAGTTTTTTAATTCAACGTTGAACCTCTTCAGTCAAATTAACCAATGGTATCTAGATGCGCTAAAGAATAACTTAACGCAACAAAGCTCCTTAATAGAAACTGAGTTAGAAACGGCAATTCAAGAAAAACTATCTGTACTTGCTAATGATTTTATTGATATTACCGGAGGCTTCATAAAGAAACAAATGGTAGAGCAAGCGGTTTTAGCTAAATTTGAAGTTTTTAATTCTATCTGGAAGTTAACTTCTTCTGCTACTTCTGATGATTCAGATGAAACCCTTTTTGATGAAAATGACTTAAATTTTGCTTTCAAAAAACTAACACTCATATTCAATCCGGCCTACGAAATTGTCTATAATCTTGTTTCAAAAAGCAAAAATTTATTTTCCAAATCACTCTATCAAAATGACAACCATAAAGCGCATATAGGATTGATATTTTCGTTTTTAGAGCTTTTTAAACATTCGCTAACTGATTTAAACACATTCACTCAAAAGCACCTAGACCTTTATTTTAAGGAAGTTTTAAAATTGAGTCATCTCGATGCTTCTCCAACCAAAATCTTTGCATCTTTCGAAATTGATGAAAATATTGATTTTATCAATGTACAACCCAATACAGTCTTAAAGGTTGGTCAAATGGAAAATGGTGCTGATGTTTTGTTTCATGTCGATGAAAATATTGAACTTAATAATATACCGCTAACTCATATTAGTACATTTTTCTTAAGCGAAAATAAATTAATTGATCATCAATCAAGGTTTAATTTAATTTCAGGATTGTACTCCAAAGTTCATGCCTCTGACATAGATGAGGTTAACTTTTTTAATTCGGATAAGACCGCTTTTTCGTCACTCGGAGAGGAACAAATTTTCTTGAGTAGTGAAGAGATGAATATGGATAAGGCAACAATTGGTTTTATGTTGTCATCTCCAGTGTTGAAGTTATCAAAAAGTGATCGAACTATCGATATTGATTTTAAATTCACTATTGATTCTATCAAATATTTATCCGATTTAATTATTGATATTGCTCAGAATAAAGACACGAGCGAGGAGGTTGTCTTTGATGAAATTTTTTCGAATGCTTTTCTAATAGAATATACGGCTGAGGAAGCGTGGTCGCGCATTTCAAACTATAAAGTGATCAGTCCAACAGATTGGTCTACTGGTATAATTCGAGTTACTTTTACATTGGACAAAACCCATCCTGATATCGTATCCTATGATGCTCAAAGTCATCAACTACAAATTACATCAGAATTTCCGGTCTTAAAATTTATATTAAATCAGGATAGCTTTTACAATCCCTACTCATTTTTGAATAGTATGGAGGTACATCAGATCGATTTGAATGTGAAAGTTGAGAACTTAAAAAAGATGAATTGCTATGTCAATAGCGAAGAAGTTGATGTTCAATCGGAATTTGAAATCTTTGGAGTTTCCCCCAAAAAAGGATCAAATTTAGTTGTAGGTACGGAGGAATTATTCAATAAAAAAATCCATCAACTATCGATTGGTTGGGATTATAAAAATTTGAATGGTTTGAATCAAACCTTAGAATCCTATTATAAAGAATATAATTTAGGCATACAAAACGATACTTTTAAAGTTAAGATTTCTGCGCTATCAAATTTTGAATATTCAACGTCATCGGACTCAGAACTTGTTTATGATTTATTTGATCAAACCGAAGAGGGTGCTTTAAGGCATGACAAAAATTTAAATCAGATCGATGTTGACGCATTGGCGATCAAACCTAATTACAAATTGAAATCATCAGATTTTGAAGAATTTTCAAATGATATAGAAACAGGGTACTTAAAAATAGAGCTTATTGCTCCAAATTTTGCTTTTGGAGCTGATTTGTATGATAAAGTTTTTAATCAAGTAACAGAAGAAACACTCAAAGGGAAACTCCAAAAGGAGAACATTGATGCGTTGAAATTTCCGAATGAACCCTATGCTCCATCGATATCAGGTTTGACCATGAATTATCAAGCAAAGAGTTCATTGATGTTTAATCAGTCCTTGTTTTCAGAAAATGATTTCGATCAGGAAAATTCTTTTTATTTGATTTCCCCATTTGGCATAGAAAAGACGTTTTCAAAAAAATCCGTTACTAAAAATACGATTGTCGATAATTTTAGTTACGAAGGTGAATTGATTTTAGGTTTTGATACTTCGAAAACTACGTTTCAGTTAAATTTATTATTTGAAATCGTAAAAAGTGAGAATCAAAATTATGAGTTTAGTCGCAAGCTAGATTGGTATTATTCGAGCGCTGATGGATGGACGCTCTTTAATGCGGGTGATTTTCTCTACGATCAAACTATGAACCTAATGAAAACGGGAGTTTTAAGCTTGAAAGCTCCTTCGGATATTTTGGCGGTAAAAAATGAATTTAATGAAAGTAAAATTTTCATAAAGGCTTGTTCTAAAAATAAAACAAATCAGTTTAGTTTGATTCGTTCCATTAGAACCAATTCTGTCTCAGCATCCGAAATTATAACAGATTCAAATCAAAGTGAGCGAAGATTCATACCACCCAATTCAATTGAGGGGTTTCTGGATCCTATAGATGGCATTATCAATGTTGATCAGCATTTGGGATCTATTCAAGGTAAGAATAGGGAGTCTGATATGGACTTTTACATGCGTTCAAGCGAATTACTCAGACATAAAAATAGACCGGTGACAAAATGGGATTTTGAAAAGTTCATACTCTCAAAATTTAATTGGTTATCTCATGTAAAGTGCTATTCTGTAAATAGAGAAAATAATCAGTTGAATATTCAACTATTGTGTATTAAAAAAATTGAAGGGCATCAAAACATAGATAATATTAAATTGAGTTCAGCCGAAAAAAATGAAATAAAGGAGTATTTAAAAAATTATACCTCACCTTTTTCAAAAATTGAAATTATCAATCCCGTTTTTGAAGATGTGTGGATCAAATGCAAAGTGCTATTTAAGAATATTTCAAACGGGAAAGGAATTCATAAATTACATGCTGATTTGTTTAATTTTATTTGTTCATGGCTTTACAATTCTTCGGAGAGAAATAAGATAGGGGCTAAGATTAAGAAACTGGATATTATTAATTTTCTGAATAGTAGACCTTATGTCTATTTTATTACAGGTATTTCTATCATTCATATTAAAAAACTAGAAAATGGAGCTCAGTTTGCATATGATTCTGCTCAAAAGAATGTGAATAATGACTATATTGAACCTGGAGTTAAATGGTCTATCTTAGTTCCAAAACACAATCATAAAATTGAGATTATTGAGAATAGTGAGTATGCAGCTCCGGAACCAATCAATTTTAATGAATTAGGCATAGAAGAATCTTTTCTCATAAGTTCGGAAGTGAACGAGCATACTCAAACGATTATTACACCTAACAAAAATACTAATTCGGCGGATTCAAAATTTAACTTTAAACTTAAATTATAAACGATGGCACTAATAAACAGGCAGACATTAAAAAATTATTTCAAAAAGGGCGGATTTGCCAAAGAAAAACATTTTATTGACCTGATTGATTCATCTTTAAATTCAGTTGATGATGGTATTTCAAAAACACCTGATCATGGTTTAAAATTAAGTCCACTAAAAGAAAGATCAAAGCTCATTTCATTTTTCAATAGGATTACTCAGAAAGTTTCTGATTATTCGATAAATCTCAACAGTAATAATGCAGAGGGATTGTCTATAAATAACAGTGATGATTCTTCTATAATTAAATTCAATCGAAAGGGTCAGGTAGGTATTAATACCAACAGTCCAAATTATAATTTAGAGATAAATGGCAGCATAGGAGTTAAAACTCAGGTTGGTTTGTATAAAAAGGGTCGTGTTCCTGCAGATGGCAATTGGCATTATATACTCTCAAATTTAGATGGTATTTCGATGTTTGAAGTTACAGCCAAAGCTGAAGGTAAAATAGGGAAGGGGTTTTATGCAGTATCTCACGCATTAGCGCTATCAGCTTTCGGAGGAAGAAGGTCTAGAAACAAGATTAGAACCACAAATGCCTATTACGAGTCTTATTTTAGACGACTTTCTTTTAGGTGGGTAGGAGATCTCAATAGCTACGGATTACAGGTAAGAACAAGAACCAATTATGGAATTAATGCTGAATCAAAAGAAAGCTATACAATAAAGTACAATATTATGAATCTTTTAGAGGATTAGCTTTTCGCATGATAAAACCAAAATTCATAAATAAAGAAGATTATAGCTCTTTAAGTTTAGATTATGATGAGCTCCTGAAACAAGGTATAGAGTTTGTTCAACGATTCTCTGGGAATCAATGGTCAGATTATAATTATCATGATCCAGGAATTACTTTTTTAGAGCAAATTTGCTATGCTTTAACAGATTTAGGGTACAAAGCAAATTTCCCTATTGAAGACATTTTGTTGGCTTATACCGATAAATTTGATTTGGAAAACCATAATTTATTAATTCCTCCAGAAAAAATTTTTCCTTCTTCTCCCTTAACTTCTTTGGATTACAGAAAAGTAATTATTGATGAAGAAGATAATGTGAAAAATGCTTGGGTAAACCCTATTAAAGATAATGTTCTTGGTATTCTAGGAACATTCGATGTTTTGATTCAGCTCAAAGATGGTTTAAATGCTGTACAGACAGAATCAACCGTTGTTAATATAGAGAATATCCTAATGCAAAATAGATCTTTAGGAACTGATTTTAACTCGATCATTGTACTTAAAAAAGATATTATATCTATTTCTGGAGATATTACCATCAATTCATTTGTCTTAGGAGAAAGTATTCTAGCTGAAATTTATCATGAAATTGATTTAAAATTAAACAAAGATTTAAAGTTTTATGAATATGATGAACTGCTTCGAGAGGGAAATTATGAAAATATCTTTTCTGGTCCTCGTCAAAAAAATAAATTTATCAAAGAAGATGAATTAAAGCGGAAAACCAATGAAATTTATCAGTACGAAATAAAGGAAATTATTTTAAGTATTGAAGGGGTTCTTAGAGTTGATAATTTGATTATTTATAAGAATGGAATAAAGATGTATAATGATATTATTCCATTTGATTATGATTCTTATCCTTCTTTAGAAAAGGATTATTACAATTCAAATACAGATAGACTGAAATTCCAGAGAAATGAAACGCTCTACGAAATAGATGCAACCATTTTGACTCAATTATACGATTCCATAGCTCTGAATGATAAAAAGTCTTACTTTAAAGGGTACAAATCAAAAAAAATTGTCAAATCAGGTCGTTTTCAACAAAAAAGTATTGAACATTATTATTCGATTCAAAATGAGCTTCCATCCATCTATGGATTAAAGGAATTTGAACTTCCAAGTACCGCTACCCCAGAACGAAAGAGTCAAGTAAACCAGTTAAAGGCATACTTGCTATTGATTGAACAAATAATGGCGAACTACTTGAGTCAGCTTGTGAATATTAGAAATTTATTTTCAATTGATTTAGATACAAGTCCTCTTAGAACAATGTACAATCAAATTCCTGAAGAGATCGGACAAATAGAAAGTCTCATTGACAATGAAAAAGGTGTTTTTTTAGAGTTTATGAATACTATTTCAGAATCTGAAAGCAGACTTATCGAGAGGAAGAATCAAATAGTTGATCATTTGTTAGCTCGATTTGGTGAGACCTATGATAGTTCATTACTCTCAAAACTAAACACCAACACTTTTGACGATTTATCTGAACATCAAGTACAGTTGCAGTCACTCAAATCTAAGTTGAAGTATGCCAGAGCAATTGTACAACTAGGAAGAAATAGAGTCAAAGGGTTTAATTACAAAGAAAAGCATACATTAGAAGACAATATTTCCGGATTGAAACAGCGCTTGAGTTTGATTTTAAACATTGAAAATCATGCCATTAAATCTTGTTTGGATCCATTGTTGGAAACTTCTGAAATTAATAAAATAGCTGCAGAGTGGAAGTCTGAATTATTACAAATTGAAAATGGTCCTGCGATTTCGGTTTTCGCGCCTTCTAGCTCTCAAGCTGGACTTGACGAAGCAAGTTTTTATTGCGAGGATTATGAGACGTTGAAATCTCTTTTTTTATATGCCCATAAAAGTAAAAGCTATCAAATAGTAAAGTCTACATCGAACTACTGTTTGTTGTTTAATAGTCCTAAACAAATTGCTCCGGTAAACATTTATACTTCAACTACCGCGCTTAAATGTGAGGAAGCATTGGAGAAGGTCATGAATAAGTTCAAAAAGTTCAATAAAGACTGTGAATCCTTTTTCTTAATAGAGAATATCTTATTGAGACCCAAAATAGAAACAAATTATCAACTAATTGTTTTCAATGACGACGAGCAGGTTCTATTAAAAAGTTACTACAACGTTGAATACAAGATGCTCAGAGATTTAAGAGATGATTTATGGGTTAGCGTACTCAAAGAAAAAAACTATTCGATTGAAAAGAAAGGCAAGACTAAAAAGTATCTTATTGTAGTGTATGATCTTTTTAATGAACCTATCTTAAAGTCAGCGCAACATTTCGAATCTATTGAAAGTGCAGAAGAAGAGAAAACCCGTATTATCGCCTATTTTTCTGCAAAAAGAGCGTCGAATTACGATGTAAATTCTTTTTCAGAGATCCTTACAACCAAGAACGAATCGAATAACTTTCCGAATGACTTTAACTATTCAAATCACATTAATTTTATTTTCCCTGATTGGCCCGTTCGTTTTCAAAATAATGCTTTTAAAAATTTAATTTTTGAGAGTATTGATGAGTTTATTCCTGCTCATCTTAGCTATACGATCTATTATTTGAATTTTCAATCTCTTGAGGTTTTTGAGAGTGTTTATTTTAAATGGTTAAATTACAAGCAAAAAGGAAATCTTGAAAAGCTTGAAAATCAATCGCTTCAGCTAATTCAACTAATTTCGAGCTATCATCCTTATGTCTCAAAATGATTTTACAATAAAAGAATTAAAGTTTGATATAGATATTGAAGAAAATAATGACTTTGATAAAGTCGCTTTGGACCTAACGAAACTGGCCAATGATTTTTTAGCACCCCGTTTAGACGATTTATCGTATTCTTTTGTTGATGGAAAAGAAGATGTCGTTGTTCATAAAATTGTGGTCGATCTCGGAGAAATAGTACTGCAGGATAAACGTGAAATTACAGAAGCTATCATCGATAAGCTAAAGAAAGAAATTCAAAGCTTTAGCCTATTACATGCGGTTAAATTTAGAACAGTTGAGGGATTAATTCTACATTTTGTAAGACATGGGTCGCTGCCGTGGTGGGCAAATAATAAAACAAAATTTAATCAATTTCTGTCTAGGAATGATTACGAAGAAGATTCCAAGAAATCTATTTACGATGGTGTAACAAAAAATAAGTTCTATTTTCAACGTTTTTTTAATGCCTTGAATTCGAAAAATAAGGCGAGATTTTTTAAAGAGTATCTTCAAAATAATTATCTTTTTTTTTCAAATGGCATCTTGTTTTTAGAAAAACTTCTAGCGGCTATTTTAGGGAAGATCAGATCAAAAGATAGTGCTCGAATCCATTACGAACTGTTCACTTCTTTGTTAATCTATCACAATAAATTAGATATAGGATTTTCTTTGGTACTCAAAAAAGTAATTGAAGATTTTACAATAGAATGGAATACTGTACAGGAAGTTTTAGCCTTAAAATCAAAAGGATTGAAATCGTTTTCAGAGCATTTAGAATTTGATGAAAACAGGTTTTTTTCGAATCAGTTATCTTTTAAAAGTAGCTTGTCTAGTTTGGCTCAAATTAGAATGTTTATTGAACATGGGATCATCAATGAACTCAAAAATTTTGGATTACCCTACCTAATTTCTGAATTTACACATTTGTTAAATGTCGATAAAAAGTCTTTGCATGTGCTGTTTTTACAGTTAAATGTTGATGATGAACCAGTGAAGCTGTATCGAGTTTCTAAACTTGTGAATTTAGGGAACTTGCATGAGTATCTCAAAATTTATTTTGAAGTATCCCGTAGTGTTTTCCTCCGACACACCTATAGTTTTGTGAAGTTTATGGAATTGAAAGGTGAGATAAATAGTCCTTCCGTTTTTTCTTTTCTCCATGTAATGATGAAACTAAAAACGTTATCGTCAAGCACCAACAAAGATTTCTATAAAACACTAATTGGCTTTATATCAAATAGTTATGGGTTGTCTGATACTTTTTTGTTTGTTGAGTTTTATTTTTTCTCTACGAGTCAAGAATATCAAACCGATTTTCAAGAGGTTATTGAGCTGCTTTATGCGAATGAAATAAAACAGGATGCAAAGACTTCGGAAACTTTGTTCATCCAACGATTTGAAAAGGAAGCGAACTTTTCCTATGCCACTTTATTATCAAGTTCACAGATAGATCATTATAATGTGTTAATTGACCAAATTGGTTTTCTCAATCAATCCGTCGGAACAGGCTCTTGGACGAAGTCGTATATAAAGAAATTTGTTTTTGAGGCCTTAATTAGGAATGAGCTCCGAAATCAAAATCCATTAGTATATGTTGTCAAGGCATATGCAAAGGCCACTAATTTAGATGTCCATAAATTGATAATTGCATTGTTAATGGAGTTTTATGCAACGGAGGTATTCATTGAAAATCAAAACATGATTGTTTTGGAGTATGTTCTTCTTGTAATTCAAGCGAAGTCATTTGAAATATTTTCAAAAACCGAACAAGTATTTATTCAAAAGATGATTAACAATAAGATTCTTAAGAATACATATGATCTCTTAAATGTTACACACAATTTCAAGTTAGATGCAACGCGAACATCGGGAACGCAAAAGCATTATTATCAGTTACTAGTTGCTCAAATTACTTTTCTAAATGAGTCCGTCGTTCTAAATTCGTGGACGCAATCATTTACCGAAGCGTTTATTGCTAATCTAATGATTGAGCAAAGTGTAAGGAGTCAATACAGCTTATTGGATGTTTTAAAAATCTATGCAGAGACCAATCGTTTTTCTTTGCATCGATTGGTTGTTCGTGTTTTAATGAAGTTTTACTCGACCGCTGCTTTGCTTGAAAAAGGAGGTATTGAAATTTTTGAATATGTACGTCTTATTTTGAAGTCACAATTGGATTTTAATTTTAATAGTACGGAGCAGCAGTTCATTGAAACTATAAAGAACAATGAAACCATCAAAAACAAACTAGGTTTAGGTTTGGGTACACAAAATGCCTTATTCGATGTCACATTATTATCTGCTACACAAAAGAACTATTATGAGTTACTGATTGCTCAGGTTAATTTTCTCAACCAATTTGTAGTATTTAATTCATGGACAAAATCGCGTACCAATGCATTTGTGTACGAGCTATTAATGAGTCAAAATGATTCAAAAAGAAAAGGGTTATTACATGTTTTAGAAGTGTATGCAGATACGAATCGTTCTGAAATCCATCAATTGGTGGTTGCTGTTCTAATGAAATTTTATCCGACTCCGCTCTTGCTTGAAAAAGGAGGTGATGAAATTTTAGAGTATGTCCGTTTTATTTTGAATCCTCAGTTATACGCTAGTTTTGATAAAAAGGAACAGCAATTCATTCAAAAGATAATGAATAGTGAAACCAAAGGGGGTGTTACACAAAATATCTTTTTCGATGTCTCATTATTATCTGCTACACAAAAGAAGTATTATGAGCTACTGATTGCTCAGGTTAATTTTCTCAATCAATTTGTAGTATTTAATTCATGGACAAAATCGCGTACCAGTGCATTTGTGTACGAGCTATTAATGAGGCAAAATGATTTAAAAAGAAAAGGGTTATTACATGTTTTAGAAGTTTATGCAGATACGAATCGTTTAGAAATTCATCAATTGGTGGTTGCTGTTTTAATGAAATTTTATCCGACTCCGCTCTTGCTTGAAAAAGGAGGTGATGAAATTTTAGAGTATGTCCGTTTTATTTTGAATCCTCAGTTATACGCTAGTTTTGATAAAAAGGAACAGCAATTCATTCAAAAGATAATGAATAGTGAAACCAAAGGGGGTGTTACACAAAATATCTTTTTCGATGTCTCATTATTATCTGCTACACAAAAGAAATACTACGAGCTATTGATGGATCAGATTAATTTTTTAAATCAATCGGTAGTATTCAATTCTTGGACAAAATCTGATACACAGACATTTGTTTTCAATTCATTAGGAAGTCTAAAGAGTGTAAATAGGAAAACTTTATTAGGTGTTTTAGAAATCTATGCACAGACGAATCGTTTTGAAATCTATCGATTAGTTCTAGGTGTTTTAATGAAGTTTTATTCGACTCCTGAATTACTGGAAAAAGGAGATCCAGCGATTTTAGAATATGTACTTTATATGTTGAAACCCGATGTGTATCCAAATATCAATAAGAGTGAACAGGGGTTTATACAATCATTAGCGGGGAATAAAGCATTGCTAAGTGCACCTGAAGTGGCGTCATTGAACTACAAATCTGAGTTGGATTATTTCGATCTTCAAGAATTCAAAAGTCAAGACACTTTCTTTAAAGAGAATTTATATTATTTATTCGAAGAACTGAATGCTCTCATCGATACGACTACAGTTTTAAAATTAAACAAGACGCTACTCTTGCAAATTTTAATCATTGAGCTCAAAAAATATGCCTCTAAAAAGA
Organism: Polaribacter sp.; assembly: GCA_042091715.1. GTDB lineage: Bacteria > Bacteroidota > Bacteroidia > Flavobacteriales > Flavobacteriaceae > Polaribacter. The sequence continues at coordinate 73,850 of JBELGW010000004.1, forward strand.
ACCAATTCAATTATCAAACCATCATAGAGAATATTGCTGATCTCGCAAATTCAGATATGAAGAAGTTGTCCTTCTTGCTCTTAAAAAGAATAGGAAGTAAGACGGTTTATAATGCAAAAGATGTTCAGCTACTGCATCAAATAAACGATGATTTATTTAGTTACAGTAATTTAAAAAACTCCTCAAGTGAGGGGGTCAATGAGATCGTAAACTTGGTTCAGGGAATATCTGATAGAGATATAAAGCGCACAATACTAATAAAATATATCATGAGTTCTCCAATGGCTGTACTCAAGCTCAAGGAGCAAAATTACAAAGAATTGATGCATAGTTTAGTACTTAATGAAGCGCATAAGTACCATATCATTTTAACGAATATTCTGACTGTAATACCCTACCAAAAAAGAAGTCAATTTGAGATCCGATTAAAGCAAACTGCGCTCTTCTTTGCTAAAGAAAAAAACATGTCGAATGAACAGTTTTATCAAAGACTATTGAATGAAATAAATAGAATTGATACTGTTGTTTATCATCAAATTAAAACGAAATTGACTTTTGAGGTCGATTCATTGTTGTTGGAGCCTAGCGCTGATTTATTGAATGATGAGAGCGAGGGAATACATCCAAAAAATAGACAACAAGATGTTGATGCTGCTGCTGCTGCCATTCAAAGGAGATACGATTATGAACTACAAAATTATAAACCTATTCATTCTTTGAATGAAAGAGATTTTGATTACTTCTTAAGTTTGAAAAATGAATTGACTAAAGACAATCCTTCTCAATTATTTAATGTCAAGCCCTTTAAAAACATTGATGATATTCTGGTCTCTGACGCAAGTCTTACAGATTTCCTAATTCTATACTTAGATGATTTTGAATTACTATTAGAATTTGCTCGAGCAAGTTTTATTGACCCCATTAAATCTGGTTTAGAGCCTTTGTTAAAAAATGAACTATCTCAAATAGGCAAACTAGAGAAAGAACTTATAAAACTGCATGACAACTCATTTTTTACAACACTCAATCGTCTTGAATACAAAATATTTTTACGATTATTTGTGTTGAAGGGTTTTGCGCATTACAAGCTAAACGCGCGATTTGATGGTGCGGAATTTACTTTTAATTTTATTGAAAACCTTTCTGTTAACAGAAAAATAAATTTTAAACAGACCTCTAGTATTTCAACTTATATTGCCCCAGATACAAAGGTTAGAAAGCAAATTAAAGAAGGAATCGTTTCTTTTTTTGATCGAAATAATTTTGAATTCATTCAAAATAATGTCAAGGAGGTTGAGTTTCAAAAAAACACCATTTATTTCTCGATTCTCAATGATCAGAAATATAACTCTGACAAAGATCAGGCGTTCTCTGCAGCAGAGAAGGTGAAGTTCATCGAAGCTAGAATTAAAAAAATGGACGCCCCGTATATAAGAGAACTTTTACAAGACAAGAAAACAGCTTCTTTTTTCACATCGACATTTAAAAATATGGCTTTTGATGTTCAGATTGAAGTATTTAAATTATTAGAAACCTCAAACAATAGCACCTTTTCAATAACAAGTTTTTATCGAAATATAACGAAGCTCAAGGATGCTTCAGACGCGCACATTCGTCTAATCTTTGAACAGATTATTTCAGATAATTTATGGGACAAGCCTAGTATTTTATATGTTTTTGATGAAATTTATACATCTTTAAAGAAGAAAACCCCAAAACACTTTAAATTTATTGTAGCTTTAAAAACGTATTATCCCTCTCTTAAGGTATTAGTAGGTCCAACGAAGCTAGTTTCGAATACAGACAAACTTGAATTGGTTCGATATTATATACAACGTGGCAAACTTCCGAGGGCTATAGAACATAAAAGAGAGATTCACTTACAATTATTAAAGGCCTTTGTAAATAAAGAGCAATTGAAACTATTAATCATGGAGTTTTCAGGAACTTCGATGCGAAGTAAAAATTTTATCCAGATTACATCAAAGGATCTTTTTATGGAAGTGATTCTTGAGGAATTAGAAGAGATAGATGCAGATTTCAAAATTATTTTTAATGTGGCTTTGCAATGGAACATTGCTCAATTTAATGCAAAGAGAGATGTACTGTTGGATTTGTTATTGAATAATATTATTGCCACAAGGAGTGTTCAAAAAAACACTTTAAAGCAAGTGTTTAGTCATTTTAAATCCTTGACTCCTAAAATCTATCAATCCATTCTAAAAATTACATACAAGCTCATTACAAATTCAAGCAATCTCAAAACGGACATTCCTCTAATTACATATTTGAATTTTGAGGCTTTTTCAACGAGATCATCTAGTGCAATTGCCGTTGATCTTCCACTTGATAAGAATGCGGTATTGAATTCACTTATGCTAAAAAGGAACAGTCCTTTGTTGAGTTATGTGCGCTCAGAAGCAACGTTATATGCTTCAGTTAGCAATGCAGAAAAAGCCATGCCTGAGAAAAATGATGAACAAGTATTTCATGCCTTTCTAAATCAGTTGCGTTACTTTATTGAGTTCAAATCATTTAATAGAGCTTTTGAAATTTATGATGAGTCAGCCCTATACTTGAATTTTTGGAAATTTAAGTCAAAGCTGATTTTAAAAAAACAACTCTATAGTTGGTCTAAACATCCCAGTAAACTTGCAGTTTTATTTAAGCTTTTTCCAGCGAAGGAACTCACAAAAATAATTGCGTTTGCTCATCCAAAACAAATGGCATCCATAACTACATTTAATGAAGTTTTAAAGGTATTCGGCTATCATTCAATCGAAGCCTACTTGCATATAAACTCTCCTGAAAAACTTACTGGCAAGGTACTTAACCTATGGTCTAAACAGCGTATCATTATCAATAGTCCTCATCGAATAGTATACTCCCTTTTTGAAGAGTTACTGCTTCACAAAGATATCGAGGCAGGTGTGTTGATTGAACAGCTACAAAAAGGATTGGAGCGTCTGAACTCAGCACAAGTTCTTTTGGTGAAATTTATATTAATGCAATCTGCTATTTCCAAAGTTACAGCAAAAAGCGAACAGTCTATTATTCCTGAAAAGAATAAGGTAATTTATGAATCAGAGGAATCCATCTATATAAATAATGCCGGTTTAATTTTAGTTTGGCCTTTTTTATCGACACTTTTTAATAAATTAGATCTTTTGGAGGGAAATGCCTTCATTGATGACTATAGTTTGCAAAAAGCTATATTGCTAACACAATATGTGATTTTTGAAGGAGACGAAACTGAAGAAACGAATTTGGTTTTAAATAAACTGTTATGTGGTGTTTCACCAGACTTTTTTGTGGATGTAGAAATCGAATTGAGTGATACAGAAAAAAGTATTACTAAAACACTGTTAAATGCGGTAACAGGAAATTGGGAGCAGTTGAGTAAAACAAGTATTCCTACATTTAAAGAAACCTTTTTGAAACGAGAGGGGATCATTCAGAAAGTGGATGATAATTACAAACTGATTGTGGAGAAAAAACCATTTGATATGCTTTTGAGAACCATTCCTTGGAATATATCAATGATACAAAATAGTTTTATGAGTTTTAGGTTATTTGTGGAATGGGAAAATTAAATATTTGGAGACAATGAATGAGACGAGTAAAAATGCAAACACAGTTTCAAAAGAAATAGAATGGTTAAATCAATACGTAGAAAATAGATTACAAAGTTATTTTGATCCAAGTAAAAACTTTGAAATTCCAAATGCGCCTGAATTAGTTGATGATGATAGCAAGTATGCGTTTTTCATAAAAAATAATAGGCTAATTGAAATAGAAAGATTTTTTATAGCCGCCTGTCTTGTTTTGCATTTCAAACCCCAAATTTTTGATAAATTCCTCATAAAAAATAAAGCTTTTGATAAACGTTTCACGGAGTTTGGAGGGAAAGTAGATCAATCAAATTCAATATTTATACCTACCTTAGAAACGATTGCTTTTATTTTTTATGGCGATAGTTTTGAGTCACGATTCTTGCTTCAACGTTATTTTGATAATGACCATATTTTTATGAGAGAGGGGGTTTTAGAACTGTCGACTGAAAAATCAACCAATTCATTTCTTTCGAATACGGTTCATTTAAATGATGAATATTTTCAGTTATTTACAGTTGGAACTCGATATAAACCAAGGTATAGTAGTAATTTTCCTGCAACTTTAATTTCAACCCCACTCACATGGGACGAACTAATCTTGAATAAAAATACCTTAGATGAAGTTGCTATTATTAATACATGGATAGAAAATAAATCTGAAATTGAGCAAAGCGAACTGCTGAGTAAAAAAATTAATAAAGGGTATAAATGTCTTTTTTATGGACCTCCCGGAACAGGAAAAACACTAACGGCCTCTCTAGTCGGTAAAAAAAATAATAAATCAGTTTATAAGGTAGACCTCTCGCAGGTAGTTTCTAAGTATATTGGCGAAACAGAAAAGAATTTAGCAAAAATATTTGATGTAGCAGAAAATAAGAATTGGATCCTATTTTTTGATGAGGCAGAATCACTGTTTTCCAAAAGAACAGGGGTTCAAGATTCAAAAGATAAATATGCCAATCAACAAACAGCCTATCTGCTTCAGCGAATCGAAAACTACAAGGGCCTCATTATTTTAGCTACGAATTTGAAGCCTAATATTGATTTGGCTTTTTCAAGAAGAATTCAATCTGTTGTTAATTTTCCGGTGCCGAGCAGCAATGAAAGAGAAATTCTTTGGCTCAACGCGTTGAAAAATATTTCTGAACTTCCAGGGTCTTTTATTAAAGAGGTTGCAAAATCTTATGAAATCAGCGGAGGTGTGATTAAAAATGTAATTCAATATGCTTGGTTAATTGCGAAAAAACACAACAAACCTATTTCAAAAAAGCAAATTTTAGCAGGGATAAGAAGAGAACTTGTAAAAGATGGAAAATCTTTTGAAGTGAATTAAGTGCTGAGAACAGCTGTGTGAGGTCACGCTCATGATTACAGAATAATGATGCATCCAATTAACATGTGTATCACTCCCAGATTGGGGTTGAATGAGAACCTATAAAAATACTCAAGGTTCAATTAGTTGAGATTGAAGAACAACTTAACGTCTGTCAATATTTTTTAATGTTTTTTTTCTTTTTAATATCCTTAATGTTGGGAAGTGATTTAATAAGGACCCTACTAATAAGGGTTCGATTAAGAGTATTTGAAAGAGGTTAGTTGCTGAAATACGTAGATATTGAACATCTTCACTAGCATCTAAACGAGTAGTTTTTTCGCTATAAATTGAACTTTTAAGTCCTAATATTCCGCCTTTTTTGGTAATTATTGGTTTTTTGGAACTGCTGGTTTGTTTGATTTGTCCGGATACTATAAATAAAACAAAGTCATTCTCTTTTAAGGATGTTTCATCTAATGTATTCGTTAGGTTCATCTCGGATAAATGAGCAATTTTAAACAAAAGAACTTTTGAGACATGAGGGAAAAATTCATTTTCAAGCAACAATTCAACTTTTTTATCAACAGGTAAAATAGATTGATTTGAATTGAAATGTGTGAGTCTTTCCTTAAAATCTAAGTCACTCTCGAGCTCAAAGTATTTGAAATACGACGCTTTATGGTTCTCAAATAATGAGGTATATGCTGCTTTTTTTATAATTTCATTCGGATTGAATAGATTGGCCAATATGGTGTTGTTAGGTGCATCGCTGAGCTGAGCTAATTTCTTGATAGCTGTAATTCTCAGGAAAGTAATGGATCTTTGGAAATTATAGTTGATTATGTTTTCAAGTCTTTTCATTGGAGACATCTTAATCTGAGGAAAGAAAGTACTCAATTTATTGTACTTTGTTCTAGGTTCTAAGCGGTCATACACAGGGATTATAAACTCTTTTATATCGGCATCTAGGATTTCTTCAAGCATCTCCATAGCTAGCACAATCTCATGACTTTCATTTCCTTCTAAAGCGCTCTGAATTTCATTGATTTGACCCGTCTTATACAAGACTCCTAACATGAGATAAATTCTATTTTTACATACTTCTAATTCATTTAAAAGCAATACTTGTATTTTGTCAAATTTAGTATGATCATGAAGATCTAAAATACTTGCTAGTACCCAACAATAATAATTGACCTCATGCTCAAGTTTAGATCGAAACATTGTCTTTTGAGATGCGGTAAATACAATTTTTCTTCGAGACAGGCTTTTTAAAAGATGTGTTTCTATTTCAGAATCTGTATCTCTAATTTTTGTGAGAAAAAAATCATCAAACACTTTATGGTGATTTTCACCTAAAATTTGAATGAATGAAATTTCTTTTAATCTTTTTGAAACACCGTTAGCGGTGTCGCGTTGGAAGTATGAGTCAATTTTTTTTACGGCGTCAAAATAATGATATCCAATATTTAAAAGAAAGAACAACGAAGTACTCCAAGTAGGGTTTGTCATCGAATTCAAAAACGCGTCAATATGAAGTTTATCTATTTTTTTTGAACTGAGCAATGCTATCGCACTTTTACGCAGAGGCATTGACTCACTTAATGCTGATGTACAAACGAAATTCACATACTTCTCATCCCAATTAAGGTGCAGTTTTCCCAATGCTGCTAGACGATCATTTACATGATTAGACTTGATGAACTCCTCTAAACTTTTTATATCATCTGTTTTGGTTTGTAACAAACTTACTTGCTGAAATCCAGGTATGAATCTATGAGTAAAATGTTTGTGGATGAGAGGGTTTTCTTTTTTTCGAAGCATTTCGAAGGAATGTAAATAGTATCCTTCAGAGAATTTTTTTTGTGTTTTACCTTTCCTCTCTTTCAGTAAATCAGATATCAGGGATTTGAAGTTTTCACCAACTTTAGCGATGGTGAATAACCAGAACAGTAAAAATATTAGCAAGGTCACTGATATGATCAAAGTAGTGGCTTGAAAGAGACTAATGGCTAAGAGTATTCCTCCGGCTAGTATCATACCAAATAATTTGGCTTTACCACTAACCAAGGTCTGTACAGATTGTTTTGTAGCTGAATTAAGTGGTTGAAAAAGCAAGTTAAAAGAGGGTTCTTCAAATGATTTTCTGAGAACAACCAGCAATCCCATATTTAGTGATATTAGAATAAATATGGTGCTTTCTGAAAAGTTAAAAATAAAAGAGGCTACAATTAGAACGGTTATGGAAACAAGCACGACCGGAAGCACCCCTAAGCCAAACTTCAATCCATATTTTTCAATATATCTCCCAGAGATGAAAGTTTTGAAAATAAATTCTGTAAGTTTTTCAGCACCAAAGAACAGGCCTAAAAATGCACTTAAACTTCTTTTGTCTGTATACTTCTCTCTTGAAAAATCAGCGAATGAATAATCTATAAACATATAACAGAGTACAGAAACTACGGACAAAACAATGATAGATAAGTAGTACTTGTTGCCAATAATTTTTCGAAAACCAATTTTAGATTTTACAGGATCGGTTTTGCTTATTTTTACACGAAATAAAAAGTCATACTGCTTTCCAATAAAGAATTGAAAGATAAAAGCTAATATCAAACCAAAAATTGCAAAATATAAAAGAAAGCTAATATCATCACTGTCATTCGCAAAAAAACCTAATAGCAAAGGAATCGATAAAAATGCGATAAAACTAGAAATTACCTCGCCAGATGAAATGACTGAAAAAAGTCGTTTCCCCTGCCTTAAATCAAAAAATTTAATCGAAATAGCTCCAAATCCTAAAGATGTTAGGGTGGCTATCGGAGCAAAACAAATAAAGATGAAAAAAACAATATACTTGTGATCACCGTAGATTTCTAAACTCAATTTAAAAATAAATAGGAGGAGTGCGATGATGAAAAACAGGTATTGTAACACTTTAGAAGCATTGACTCTTTTTTGAATTACAGAGAACAAAAAGGAGGAAAAAAAACCTAATATACCAGAGATGATATAAGCCAATGGTAATTTTGAAATCGGAAAAGTATTTAAAAATAATGCATTTGCGAATGAGAAGTAAAAGGCTAGAAATATACCAATGAAAATAGACTGCGTGAGTAATAAACCTACTTTTTTAGATTCATCTTCCTTTATGTTTAGCTTGTTGAGTATGTTTTTAAACGTCATACTATTCTTTTTGTTATGATAACGGCGCTATCTATTGTTTCACAATAATTCATAAGAAACGTTTATGAACGAGTGTTTTTCTTTTATGCCTTTGCTAACATATTTCAAGTTAACAATTGAGTCAATTCATTTCATATAACTTGAGATAAGAGTCTTTACTGAAGGTCATATCGCAAATTAAAAAAGTAATTTCTGCCTGCTTGAGGTACAATTGAAGCGTATTGCGCTGTTGCTGATCTCGCTCCAGGAACATACCATAAAGAATCGAGGATATTGTTTACACCAATTCCAAAGGTTAAACCAAATTTATTTGAATATGAAAAATAGGAATTTAAAATAGCAAAGGAGTCTACTTGATCAACCGGATTTGAGGATACCGTTGTTTGGCTACCCGTTAACCTTTCACCAGATATATTTAAACGACTATTCCAATTAAAGCGATATTCTTCTGAATCTTTTCTCTTATTAAATCTCCAATTAAGAATTGCGTTTCCCTTGTGAGTCGCAATATCTCCAATTCTTATATTGGCAGGGTTGCTTTCTTGACTATTAGTTGGAATATAAAATGGCGATGTATAGGTGTAATTAAAATCTAATTTCACATTTTTGTTAAATTCAATAACTGAATGAAGTTGTCCTCCAATGATTTCAAGGGCACCTACATTTTGGTTTTGGAGGAGGTTTTGGGCATTCGGAAGTGTCTCAACTACACCTGAATAACTGGTATAGTAGGCAGAGGCTTCCATGAAAAATTTAAGTCCTTTCTTTTTCGATAGGGTATTGTCCCAAGATACTGATACCTCCATGTTTTTTACTTTTTCAGGCGGTAAATTTGGATTGGGAACATCTCTAGTTCCTGCGACAACAGAGAATTTATCAAAATTAGTTGCGTCTTTAAACGCTTCAGAATAAATTCCTTTGAAAACCCATTTTTTAGGAGAGTAAATTAATGCAACTCTCGGGTTGAAAACGGTTCCATATCCTCCGTCATCATCAATTTTATTATAGTCTACCCTTGCTCCTAAAACTAGTTTAAGATCGTTCTTAGAATAGTTTCCTTGAGAATAAAGCCCAACATCTGTTGTATTGTGAATGATCCTTGAATCTAATTCATTTTGATTGAACACGTAATTTTCTTGAATTTCACTGTAACGAACTTCCAAACCAGAAACCAAATTAAAATTAGTATTCACATACGTCGCTTTTAATTCATCTCTTACTTGCCATGAACTTAAATTAAATTTCAGTCTTCGCCATTGAGGAACTGCTTGGCTCAGTAAATCTCTGTAACCGTTGCCTAAGATTAGTGTGCCATTGTCACTAGTAGACCAGTTTCCTCTTGATAGAAAGGAAACAGGGGCATATGTAATTCTCGTATTGTCACCTAACTCATGTTTTTTATACAGGGCTAGATTTGTGATATTCCACTTACTCGAGATGTTTTTATCGTATTTTAAATAAAATAAACTTTGTGTTGGATTCCATTTGGTACCATTATTGGTTCCGGCATATACCTTATCATTGAACCACGCCATCCCTTCATCGTTATTCCAATATTGATAACCTGCAGTGAAATTACCATACATGAGTTTTGCCAAAAGATACTTGTTTAAACTTGCATTTGAGTAACTAATATTCTTATTAAGTCCGTCGGTGGTAAAACCTCGCACATCTAAATCTCGAGCACGTTCTGCACCTTCTGTTGTATATTGAGCATAATCTGGTCCTATGGTTACATATCTTTGGGTTTCGGCATTATCAGCAACCGTGTCATCAATTGTCATTCTTAAGTTTAAATAGTCAGAAATATCTGCTGCTGTGTAGGCATAATCAAAATCATCAAATCCACTTCGGTCAAATTCATCAGAAGAGAAAAATCGCCCAGTTACGGTACCGGATATTTTATTCTTTCTGAACCCTATTGTGAAATCTGCTGTTTGTGTATTGTATGAACCACTTTGATAAAATCCTGTAATCCCTACATTCTCTGATGTAGATGGAATGATGTCTTCAGGCAATAGTGTTGTTACATTCGTTACACCTACAAAGGCATTCGCTCCATACATTGTAGAGGAAGGACCATGAATAACATCAAATTGCTTGATGTTAGATATTGGATATTGTCTTGAGATATAAATTGCATTCGTCCATAAATCATTATCCTCAATTCCATCAATCAAAAATAGAGACCTGTCATTATTATTACTAGTTCTATACCCTCTTTGATAGATACTAGAGTAGGTTACACCACTCGTTTTTGAAATATCAAATCCCGGTAAATCATGAAATATTTGTTCCATGTCCATATAACCTCTCTCCTTAATTTCTTCTTTGGTCATGATTTTTATAACAGCAGGTGCTTCATTCAAATTCTCTGCAATTTTAGAAACGGAAGTTACAATTCTTCCTCCTCGACCAATTTTTAACATCTCTATCAATTGAACAAACACAATGGGATCATCTGATCTTACACTATAATTACTATCAATTTTTAATAGTTCTTTTATGTCCTCCTCTGCTTGAACCATCGAATCCATGGCTATTGAGTTCATTGCTAAAAGGCGGTATGCATCTTTTTTTATTTTAAAATCTAAAAAGTCACAATTTTCTAATTTAGATCTCAGTGATGTTTCAACAATCTCAAACTTTCCAATTTGATAATTATCCTCTGCTTCTTTTATGTTGATCTTACATTGTTCTTTTTGTTGACAAAAAATAGACGTGCATAAAAAAACATTAAAAATTAAAAGTGCTAACTTATTTTTGGAACTAAAATTCATAGAGTACTATTTTTTGTTTAAGAGTTTTACTATATCTTCATTGTAAATAAACCAATTCCGGACCGTTTTATCTTCAGAAACAGAGGTGACACGTCTATGATCTGCACTCAGTTCTATTTGGTGAATCCATCCCTTATGGCCTTTTAAAGAAACAATATCTGTGGTGTTTCGTATGTTTATGATTTTCATTGTATTGTCATAGCTTGCGGTGATGAGTAGTGATTCTTCTTTGTTGACTATGAACTTAATATCAGAAACTTTGGATCTATGAGCGTTTATTGTTTTGGAATCGTTCGTGTTCATCTGTTCATCTAGTGCAATCAAATTTACCAAGCCATCATGTAGCCCTAATGCTAGAAATTTTCTATCCGTAGACATTTCAATTGTTGAAACTTTCGAAGGACTTGTAATTCTATTTATTTCTGAAACGGTCATTTTTTCTGCAGCAATCGCAACTGAATAGATGCCTGTATTGGCTCCATTTGAAATGATAATCTTTGAGAAGTCAGATGTGAGATATTGAACATTCAATTTCTGATTTGGAATTTTTACAGAGTTTTCGATGCGAACTTCTTCTGTAGTTATTTTGATCAGATGCATGTTATTACCTTCAAAAACCATTGAATAATTAATTCCGTTTATGATGGAAGCATAAAGAGAATTAATTTCATTTTCAAAATTTAGAGTTTCTCTAATGGTCATGCCAGATTTTGTTTTCAAAACATGGAGTGCTCCTGTTTTGGTCCCTAACAAAAGATGTTCTTCATCTTTTGAGAAGCTTAAGCTAGAGAATTTACCTTGAAGCTGTAGCTCTTTGCTTGGTTGAAATGAACTCCAAATTCCATCTGTTTTTATAGACAAGTCTCCTCTTGCATCGATAATTGCAATGCGATTCAACATTGGACTCAAAGCTACTTTTTTAACGCCATACATGTGCTCGTAATGGCTTGCATTTTTTCCCTCAATAAGTGCTCTGTTCAATGCTGAGTAAATATCAGAATTCCTTTTCTCGCGGCTATTTAAGCTAAACTTTTCATATGATTTTAATGCTTGTTCAGTTCCTTTTTTATAGTTTTTTGCATCCAAATTTTTCAGTGACAGAAAAGCTCCCTTGATGGATTCTGCAATGTTTTTTAATCGTTCAGATTCTTTTTCGGACTTAATTGCATTTTCACGCTGAATGTTTGCTATTCCCTCGGCTCTTACTGCTTTTTGTTGCGCTTTTTTTGCTTCATCTGCGGCTCTTTTTTCTGCGATAGCAGCTTCTTTGGCTTTAATTTTTTCTCGTACGGCTATGTCTCGCGCCAATCTTGCTGTTGAGTCTGATTGCTGTGCAACCAATTTGGCTTTTCTAGCAACCTCGGCAGAGGCATTCGCTTTTTGCTCTTGTATTAATGCTTTATCCCGCTCCGTAGTTGCTCTTTTTTCTGATTCAATAGCCTTCTTTGCTGAAGTTTCAGCTAACTTTTTGTTGGAAACGGCATCCGTGTACCAAACATAAGATGCCAGGGCGAGTCCCAATGCAAGGATAAAAGCGAAACTAATAACAATAGAGAATATCTTTGTCCTGCGAATTTTACTCTTTTGGGCTATTTCCTTTTGTAGCATAAGAAATTCGTGATTTTCTTTGCTTTGCGTCAAAAAAGTCATTGCTCTCACAAAAGAGGTGTCATAACGCATTGCCCATTTTTCCGTTGGTTGCACCCTTTCTTTCCAAAGCAATGTAACTTCTAGCTCAGGATTAGTTAGTAAGGAGCCTTTGCCTTCTTGATATAATGCTGCTAAACTGCATAGATTCAAAAAAGTTTTACTTGATTCAGCCTCTTCATTGGACCAAAATTTTAATCGATCCCATTCGCGCATCAAACTTTCATGAGAAATATCAATCAAATCTTCTCCAGTAAGCTGCTTTGTGATTTTGGGGGTTAAAAAAGATTTTTCAGAAGATCTAAAAACATCAATCACTTCAATGATCTTTTTTTCTGAAACATTTAACTGTTCAGCCAAAGTATTCAGCTTACAAGGCCTTCTGATACCTTTTGAATTTGTGCTGAGATCTGTTAATGATTTAAAGATGAGTTCACCAATTAATTTATCTTCTGGATCAATGAGTTCACTGTAAGCTTCATCAGCATGATGAGATAGTGCTTTTTCCAGCCCCCCAACAGCATTATAATGTTTGATGTCAATGGGGCCCTCTTGGTTTGATTCAATATTCCAAAAATCAACCACCCGCATTAATGTATGCTGTAAAATGGGTAACTGACCTTGCTTATTGCCAATTTGATCTAATAACAGTGCTACGAGCTTCTCTGAAATGCTGGCATTAATCAATGCAATAGGACGAATTATGACCTCTTTGACTTCATCTCTAGTCATTCTTGGAATCAAGTATTGTCCTTTGTTTAACGCTTCGGGTAATCCGAAAAATTGTGTGCAATCACCGAGAAAATCCGATCTCATCGATAGCGCAATATGGATTCTATTGTCGTGCAATGTATGTAAAAGTAAGTTTACAAAGGCAGCAGACTCCCTATTGCCGCTGGGATAGCGTTTTTCATTATCGACAATCCTAAAAATTTCTTCAAATTGATCAATAATTAGTAGAAAATTTTCTGAACTATCTTCTCTAAATTTATTCAAGAAATCGCTTATTCCACTATCACCTCTGCGAAGTATATTTAACGTGTGCTCTTGATTATGGTCGAGATGAGAGGTGTTCGTATCTCCAATTATTTCCTCACTGCACAAGCATTCTGATAAATTACCAATGGGGTCGTATCCTGGTTTAAATATTCCTATTCTCCAATTTTTTTCTTCGTCTTTTTTCGATGTTTTTTTGATGGCATGAATCAATCCAGATCGGATCAATGAAGATTTTCCACTTCCCGAAGAACCAATAATTGCGGTAAATCCAGTCCTTTCCAGGTTGGTAATCACATCTTGGATTTGTTGATCTCTCCCGAAAAACAGATGACTTTCACTGTCTTCAAAAGATCTTAGTCCTACAAAAGGGTTTGTAATACGTTCCAACTTTTACTTTTTAATTTTCTACAAGATATATGAATCGAATCCTTGAAATAGACCAAATTATGAATCTAGGTGAATGTAAATCTAAGATATTTATTTTGAAATACAGTGATTTTAAATACTTTATTGATTGTTGAAATGGCGGGAAATTGCTCTTTTGAGAATTTTATTCTAAGGGAAGTTTATGGAAGTAGTAAACACCTAAACGAACTTTAGCATCAAATTTAACCAAAAAGAAGTGTTTTAGTAATCGAGAAAAAACAGCTCTGTAAATTTTGATATGCTCTTTATTCGATGTTATTTTTTCTGAGGGGATATATAGTTTCAATCGAGAGTTTAAACAAATATCTTCAGAGTGCACAGAAGTAGGGTCAACAGCAATATATGAATTAAGGTTGTGTAACTCGGAATTGATAATGGATTTATTTTTGATACTTTGGTCCTTGTTATTAATATCAATAAAACTAATGACTCTATCTGCATTTAATGAATTTGCAGGTTCTTTTAAATACATATCTGTTCGGTAACTATTTCCTATTTCCGACTTGCATTTGTTAATATAAAAGTTCGCCAATTGGCAAGAGTATGGGTTAAAACTCCATTTGATAAGAGAGATCCCTCGCGCTTTTGCATCTGCCTTTTGTTTTTCCATTAATTTGAAAGCAATGTTTTTCTTTTGATAACTCTGCAGGACTCCAATCATATATAAATGAAGAAATTGATCTCCCTTGCTATCTGTCCCTAAAATTAAAATAGAGAATCCAATAATCTTTGGACCATCATTTACCTTATAAATGAAACCTCCAGCAGAGAATAGGGTAACCAAAGTATGATAAGGAATTGATTCCTCAGCGTTTAGTTGATAGATCTCTTTTTGAAGTAAATGAATGGCAGCAAGGTCTTCTTTTTTGTTTAAAAGTTGAATTTTCATAATTTAAAATTATTTTATGATCCCGTCATGTCAGTCTTCTCATAGCAAAATCGAGTGCCTTCGGGTTTAAATTTAAATCCTGGTGTTTTTTGTTTGATCGAAGGATTTGAGGTAAGACAAAGATAACAAAGAACCTAGGTGAACAAAATCTTTTTTTCTGAGTGTGAATCTTGAAATGCATCGAGAAATTCTAATCAGAGATTTTTGCTCGATTCTTTTCATTATTAGAGAAAGGCTCATTTTTGTGAAACTTTGCTAGACAAGCTTCATGAGAAAGGTGTTTGCGTGGTAAGCAGTATTTCAATCAATTCAGAAAAGAAGAAGTCATAGATGTACTATTGAAAGGAACTTCATGGGGTGTTTTCATGTGATGAACGTTGTATGAACCTGAACAGTATTCAAGGAGTACTAAAAAAATCACTAATGTCATTTGAATAAACGAGATTATAGTTATCTTTAGGTCTAATAATTTATTGGTTTGCAATGTCTTATCAAGGTAGGTGCATGCTGATTTGTTGAACCTGTTTCTGTAGAATAGCTGATGGGCAACGGCGGTGTGTTTTAGCTAAATGCGTAACATCTTAAATTGAGGTTAGTGAGGCCAGTTTTTACTGAATAAAATACAAGTACAAGATATGGAAAGAAAGACAGTTGAATCAAATGCTACTTCAAACTTTAATGGCTTCGGAGATGATTTGTTTACAATTATTCCTGACATAGAAAAAGCAAAGGGTGTGCTAGTTGTCGATGCTCATGACTTAAGCAAAAATGAATTTTATAAGAATTGGGTCTCCAAAAATAAACCCTGCCTCATAAAAAATGCGGTCAAACATTGGCCTGCTGTGCATAAATTTAAAAATTTGGATTATTGGCTTTCTGTATGTGATGATTTTGACATTTCCTTATATCCTCATATGAACCATATGGTCAAAGAGCGTCATAATGCAAACCTTATTGAGACAACATTTTATGATGCTGTGAAACGCCTGTTTAAAAATCAAGATTTTATATTGAATCTATCACGTAATGAGATATCTGAAACGAATCAGTTTTCTAAACTCATCAAGGAAATGCCAGATTTCACCTTTCTTTCAAATGAATTAAAGCCAAGAGGTTATCCGCATAGAAGATTTTTTATGTACCGAAGAGCCTCCACTGCGTGGCATTATCACAACATGGACGAAACATTGATGTGCCAAGTGAATGGAGCAAAGAAGGTAGCCCTGTTTTCTCCAAAAATACCTGGAGTAAAGAAAATAGCAAAATACTTGACCCAAGAGCGTTACTTAGAAGGAGAAACCATAGATCCTTCTATAACAGTAGATCCAATGATTGCCAATGTTGAAGAGGGTGATGCCTTATACATACCGCCATATTGGCTACATGGTGTTGCTCCTGTAGATGGAGAGATTGGTGTTACGCTCGCATACTGTTGGGGAAGCCCAATACATATACTCGGCGATTTTTCAAATTATTTTGTTCGCAAATTTCATAAAAATAGATTTTGGCCTTTGAATCGTCATACATTTACAACACCTTTCATAGGTGTATATGCCGCCGTATTGCATATGTTTTATAAATTGAAAGCTGATGAGAAGACGCAGTGATGCAGCGGTTTTATTCGAATAAATATGTACACATGGGATTTCTCGATATGTTCGAGAAGCATGTGACTTCTTAAGGATATGTTGTTCTTGTTAAAGTGAGAATTTTCATCATTGTGAAAGGCAATTGAATGCTAAACTGCCTTTTTCTCAACTAAGAATGAAATTCTACCCAATACTTCTTCTAATAATAAATCCATTGGGTTGATGGTATTTGGGATGTTTTTTCCAATCAATTCAATTTCTGTACATCCTAATATAATTTGCTCAGCACCATGTGAAACCAAATAATTCACCGACTCATCCAATTCAGAAGCGCAAACATGTTCGCCTCTGTTTATTTTTAGAATGATATCGTTGATCCAATTACAGAGATCATGAGGCAAGGCTATGACCTCTATATTTGGGTAGTTGTAAAGGTTGCTTTGCGTTGTAAAAGTACCTAATACACCTATCTTTTTTAGTTGTTTATTTTCAATATGCTTCTGAATAATTGTTCTTAACTTTAAAATTTCTGTTGCCGTATTTTTTGATAAATAATCATGAAAGCTGTTTGCTGAGTTGCAAATAATAGCGTTGAAATCAGGTTTAAACTGATCTAATTCAACAAGACCTTTTAGTATCGGATTTATTTGACTACTCTCAATATTAGGGTCAATCATGTCTTCAATAGCAATACTATTCAGGATAATATGAGGAAAGTCATTTGTGGACCGAATATTGAATTTTTCTTGAATTCTTTTGATTAAATTATGGTAAAAGTCTGCAGATGATTCAGGACCAATACCACCTAATATTCCGATAGTGACTTGATTTAATTCTTGAGGCATATATTTGTACAGTATTGATAATTCTAGGAATTTCTCATTTTCTTATTTGGTGAAATTAATAAAAAAAATACTCATTTCTTAATCAACGAGCTTTTTTCCTGATCCTCACGCCAAAACGAACAAACAGAAAGTATCCACTTCGCGTATTAAAGTCTTTCATAAATGAGGTTAACAATCTTAATCCTTTGAATACAGTAAAACTAACTGAGGGACCATAAAACAATGATGTTGAGCCTTTAAAAGTCTGTTTGTTTAATCCGAAAATACCAGGATTAAAAAACTTCTTGGTATCATACTCCAAAATGGTTATAAAAAATTGATGATCTTTCGAAGTTTTGTTTAATCCCCAAAAGTACCGATACTCCCCATGGATGAAAAGCCGATTGTCGAAAGCAGTTGTGTCGAAATCTAGTCGTGGACCTATAAAATTATTATTATTGGTGTCAAATTTTGCATAGACAAATAGCTTAAACTTCTGATGTACATATCCCGCCATAAAATCTGTTCGACCAAATTTGATAGTCTCTTTGGTTGCAGTATTTGTTAAAAAAAGACTTTCGTAAGGTCTATATCTAAATTCGAACTTATTTGTATTGAACCTAAACTCGGGAGATAATTGTAGGAAATAATTCGTTCCTCTTTCTTGAGAAAAACTAAATGTACTTAAGAATATTAATGAAAAGAGGGTTTGGCGTGTTTTCAAAATTATTTAAAGATTAGAGAATTTTGTTGGATCTGTCTTCTAGCGTTTTTTCGGCTACCTGAATGAGATCAGTCAAAAGAGCACTGTTATAATCATCTAATTGAGTTAATAGCTTTTTGTAGTTTTTAATTATTTCTAGCAATTCAGGTGTTCCAATATTTTCAATTTTTGAACGAAAAGTATTGTGCGATTGTTTGATTAATAGCTGGTTTGAATTCATGGAAACTCTTTTGCAAAAAATGTGTTTAGTTAAACAAAGTTAAAAATTTAAAACCTAAGTATAACGCTGTCAATGTATTTAATGAGTTTTTATTGTGATGTCTTTCTATGAAAAAGGGTGTCAGAGCGCTTGCAGAAAACTACGCAGGTCAGCTACTCGCGGAGGTGTCAGGAGACGTGTTTTTAAAAAA
>JBELGW010000005.1:0-91466 GCA_042091715.1 Polaribacter sp.
GACTGTAAATCCGCTGACTACGTCTTCGCAGGTTCGAATCCTGCTCTCACCACAAATTATTTCAAAGCAGTTTACAGACATGTAAACTGCTTTTTTTATGGCGTAAATTCAAAAATAAATGTATTTTTGTTTAATCAAAATACATGTAAAGTTAAACAAAATGAAAAACACCTTTTTTTTATTGCTATTCGTTGTTTGTTCGATACCGCAGATCATAGCTCAAGGAACTGTAACAGGAAAAATAATTGATGGTAAAACGAGAGAAGTATTGCCCTATGTTTCGATCGTAATTCTCAACACTCAAAAAGGAGCTACTAGTGCTGAAGATGGAACATTTGTAATTAATAATGCTCCTTTCGGATACGTGAAGCTTCAGGCATCATTTATAGGATATAAGACTGTAGTTTCTGAAAGTTATTTGGTGACTAATGAGAAATCTCCTTATGTTATTTTAGAGCTTTTTGAGAGAGCAGCGAGTTTAGATGAGGTGGTGGTTCGCAGTAGGTTGTTTAAAAAATCACTCACAAGTCCGCTCTCAAAACAAACGCTTAGTATTGTAGAAATAGAAAAGAATCCAGGAGGAAATAGAGACGTCTTAAAAGTATTGCAATCATTGCCAGGTGTTGCCTCGAACCCTGGGTTTAGAAATGACATCATTATTAGAGGAGGTGCTACTTCAGAGAATAAATTTTATATTGATGGTATCGAAGTACCGGTAATTAATCATTTTCAAACACAAGGAGCAACTGGTGGCCCTGTTGGATTGATCAATGCTGACCTGATTCGAAATGTTGATTTCTATACCAGTGCTTTTCCTTCTAACAGAGGAAATGCTTTGAGTTCTGTGATCGAGTTTTCGCAAAAGAAGGGCAACCCAAATGCTCTGAATACACGTGCCTCTTTGGGTACTTCAGATGCCGGGATTACCTTAGACGGTCCCCTGGGGAAGAACACCACATTTATGGCTTCTTTGCGTCAATCGTATCTGCAATTTTTATTTAAACTTTTAAAGTTGCCATTTTTACCCACCTATACAGATTTTCAGTTGCATGTAAATTCAAGGATCTCTGAAAATAATGAACTAGCTGTCTTAATGATTGGAGCGGTTGATGAGTTCAACCTCAATGAAGAGGTGAACGATGCTGTGACGGATGTTGAAACATTCAAAAGAAACCAATATGCATTGAGTAATATACCAGAGCAAGATCAATGGAATTACACCATTGGAACAACACTAAAGCATTATGCAGACAACTCCAATCAGCTCTATGTTTTAAGTAGGTCTGTTTTGAACAACAATGCCATCAAGTACTATGAAAATACAGGATTATCCAGCGATTTGTTATTGGATTATACCTCTAAAGAAATTGAAAATAAATTTCGTTTTGAGAACAATACAAGTATGGATGATTTCAACATCAGTTTTGGGGTTGGAGTAGAGCAGTCAACTTATGAGACCATGACCTTTCAGAAAATTGTAAATAACCAAAGCGCTGAGGTTCGAGATTTTTCATCAAACTTAGACCTCTTTAAATATGGTGTGTTTGGTCAGGTGTCAAAAGAATATCTTGATGCAAAATTAGGCCTCTCTTTTGGTTTTCGATTGGATGGGAATAACTATAATGACAGCATGAGGAATTTATTTCATCAATTCTCTCCAAGACTTTCTGTCTCCTATGCGCTGAGTAATGCATGGTCTTGGAATTCTTCTGTAGGTACTTATTATCAATTACCTTCTTATACCACAATGGGTTTTAGAGATAATGCAGGAAGTTTAGTAAACCGTGAAAATTTAAAATATATCAAATCAAACCATTTTGTATCTGGGTTTGAAATACGACCAAATTCAAGTGCTAAAATTACCTTAGAAGGCTTTTACAAAACATACGATCGCTATCCTTTTTCTGTACGAAACCAAATTAGCTTGGCAAATTTAGGAGCTGATTTTGGGGTTGTTGGAAGTGAGGCTGTTACCTCAACATCTAAAGGAAGAGCATATGGTTTTGAGGTCTTAGCTCAAAAGAAATCCTACAAAGGATTGTATGGGATTGTATCTTATACTTTTGTACGAAGTGAGTTTGAAAATCAGTTGCAAGAGTATGTGTCATCTTCTTGGGACAACCAACATTTACTCTCGGTTACGGCAGGGAAAAAATTAAAAAGTAATTGGGAAATCGGTGCGAAATTCCGATTGGTTGGAGGAAAACCATACACACCTTATGATTTAGATGCGTCTGCTGTAATTTCAAATTACGACATCGCAAATGAGGGTATTTTAGACTACACAAAATTGAATTCAGAAAGGTTTGGTACCTACACACAATTGGATTTTAGAATTGATAAAACCTGGTTTTGGAAAAAAATGGCATTGAATTTTTATATAGACGTTCAGAACATGTTCTCTAGTCAGGCAGAATCACAAGCGCTCTTATTGCCAACATTAGATGCGAATGGTACTAAAATTATTGATCCGTCAAATGCGAATAAATATGTACTAGAACAAATAGACAATACGAATGGTAATGTGTTGCCTGGCTTTGGATTTATTGTAGATTTTTAAATCGTATTTTATTTAAAGAACTGAAGTGTGCTACACATCAACTTTTTTGTATATTTCAAATGTGATTAAAACACGTGCAAATGAGTTTAGGAAATGCAAATAAAGAAGAAGCTGTAGCCCAATCAAAGCAGGAAGTTCGGCAAGGAGCTAAAGGCTTATTTGAGAGTATCAAGAAGTTTTTAATTGAGTTGTTAGATTTTAGGGAGGATACAGATCATGAAGCCACAATAGAGGCTATAAAGGCAGATATTCCATTCAAAGGAGCTACTGCTTGGATTTTAATTTTCGCTGTATTTGTAGCCTCTATAGGATTGAATGCAAATTCGAATGCCGTGGTGATTGGAGCCATGTTAATTTCGCCTTTGATGGGGCCCATCCTAGGGGTAGGTATGTCCATTGCAATCAATGATATTGATACGCTGCGCAAATCTCTTGTCAATCTTTCTACAATGATTGTTTTGAGTTTATTTGCTTCATTTTTGTTTTTTTATATCTTTCCTTTAAGCGAAGAGACCTCTGAATTGTTGGGAAGAGTGCGTCCTGATATTAGAGATGTACTCATTGCTTTTTTTAGTGGTTTGGCCTTAATGGTTGCAAGAACTAAAAAAGGAACTGTAGCCTCTGTCATTTTTGGAGTAGCTATTGCAACGGCCTTAATGCCACCGCTGTGTACAGCAGGTTACGGACTAGCCATTGGTAATTTTAGTTACTTCTTTGGAGCAATGTATTTGTTTATTATCAATACTATTTTTATCGCTTTGGCAACCTTTTTAGTATTGAAGCTGCTAAGTTTTCCAATGTTGAAGTATGTGAATTCTGCGAAAAGAAAGCGCATTGCACAATTGGCCTCTGTATTGGCAATTGTGGTCATGATTCCTGCAGTTGTTACTTTTATTACTGTGTATAAAGAAAGTCAGATGAAGAATCAGATTGCTATTTTTATCAAAGATGAGATTGAAAGCAATCCTTCATACCAACTCATCGATCATACACCTGATATAGGGCGTAAAGAATTGCAGTTGAACTTTTTTAATGAAATGACAGAAGGAGAGCAAAATTCTTTACATGGGAGTTTGCTTACAGATCCTAGATATGAAGCATTGAAAGAGTTCAAGATAAAGGTGAAAGGGAGTGATACCAAGAGCTTCGATCTGATTACTACTGCCTATAAAGAGAAGCGGCAAGAGTTGCAAGAGAGCAAGCATATTATTACAGGCTTAAAATCTCAGATAACAGCATTAAATCAAACAATCTCCAATTTAAATGCCCGAATTGAGCAAGGTGCCATCGATGAAACCAATGAGGTGATTGCCTTTAGTAGAATCGCAAAAGAAGCAAAAATAAGGTACTTAGACTTAAAACAAATTGGCTTTGCTCATGTACTTTCTTCAACGGATTTTATAAAAATAGATACCATTCCGGTAGCCACTATTTCATGGGAAGCATCCTTGTCTGATAGTATCAAGAATTTTAAAGAATTAGAGTTCGCCTCTTGGTTGCAAGCTGAAATGAAGCTTGATACATTATTTATTAGAAGACTAAAAGAGTAAATAACATGCGATAGCTTGGCAAGAACTATGCCTGTCTAATTTTTTTCATATGTTTTGAAACATTTTCTTTTTTAAGATTGTTTTTTAGAGTTTGAAAAAGTGTCTCTATAGAGGATCTACTTCAACATTCTGATTGAACAAATACACTTTATTATTCACTGTATTCATACATTCAATGCGGGTTCTCCTCTTGTTACCACGTTTATAAATGGCTTTCTTAAAATGAAAGTAGCTGCCATGTGAAAGCTCAAAAACATACTTCTTTTCAGGATCTCTATCCATTTGTTTCAATGCCAGTGATAAGTGCACATCTGCATCTGTGCTTGCTTTTGGGTTTTTTAAGTAATTTGCCAAT
The DNA here is from genome assembly GCA_042091715.1 of Polaribacter sp. Classification (GTDB taxonomy): domain Bacteria; phylum Bacteroidota; class Bacteroidia; order Flavobacteriales; family Flavobacteriaceae; genus Polaribacter. The sequence goes on from JBELGW010000005.1 coordinate 4,466, forward strand.
AGCGGAGCAATATGTTTGGGGTAGATTTCGGGCTGCAAGAAAGGGAGCATTAAATGTTGAAAAACAGTTTTCCATTCCTTGCCGTGAGGTTGCACTCTTCCAAATTTTTGATAGGTTACATGATGCGCAATTTCATGAATTAGCGTCAGTAAAAATTGATATTTATTCAAATTATTATTGACTGTTATTTGAAATTTACCGTCGGGTAATTGTCTAAAATCACCGTGTTTTGTTTGGCGCTGATTGACAATTTTTAAGCTAAAATGATGCTGTTCAATTAAGAATTGAACCATAGGAATGGCTTCCTGAGGAATGTATGTTTGGTAACTGATATCCAAAAAAAAAGCTTATGGGTTTGTGCTTGAAACTTGCAATACTTGGCCGTTGTAAAACTGATTTCCGGTGCTAGAGAAATCATAAATATACCTTGCCATTTGTTTGGCAGAAGTAGGGGCTTGATATCCAGGAAAAGCTTCTTCTAACATTTCTGTTTGCACGGCACCCAGAGCAAGCACATTAAATGCTATTTCCGCTGCTTTGTATTCTTCGGCAAGCAACTCAGATAGAGTAATAACCGCTCCTTTCGAAGAGCTGTAGGCAGCCAGACCCGGAAACTTTGAGCTTCCTTGAATTCCTCCCATACTACTGATGGTAACTACATGACTCCCTTTTTGTAAAAATGGAATCATCCGTTTGGTGAGCGCTGCTACAGCGAACACATTTACCTGATACACCGCGAGGTAATCAGCAGTGCTAAGCTCAGTAAAAGGCTTATTGATGAGCATTCCTGCATTGTGAATAACAATGTCTACATGTTTCCAAGTATTTTCTACAAAGTCAGTAACTTTTTCTAAATCAGCTTCATCAGAGATGTCCGTGGCAATTGTTGTTATGTTTTGATGTTGAAGTGCCTCTATAGCACTTGTATTTCTTGAAAGTGCTAAAACTCGATGGTTGTTATTTGCGAACAGCTGTGCCAATTCAAATCCAATGCCTCTGCTCGTTCCTGTAATCACAATATTTTTCATCTTTGTTTGGTATTAGTTTAGACGCAATTTAACATACAGCATGCAAGCTACTCATTTTTTTAATACATTTATAAGATCTAAAACTAAGAATCATGAAAAATATATTTTTATGCATTGTTTTTTTGTGGAGTGCAGTAGACACTTATGCACAAAAGACCTATGTCTTATGTGGTAAGTTAATCGATACCAAATTAGGGATCATAGAAAAACAAAAGACACTGGTAGTAGCGGGGAATCGCATTGTTCATACCTACGATGGATATGTGCAGCCAAAAAGTAAGACCGCTGTTGTGATTGATTTGAAAAACAAGATAGTGATGCCGGGCTTAATTGATATGCATGTGCATTTGGAAAATGAATATGATTCAAAATCGAGGTTAAAGAAGTATGTTCTCAACGAGGCTGATATTGCATATAACTCAGTGAATTTTGCAAAAAAAACATTGTTATCTGGCTTTACCACGGTGAGAGATCTTGGAGGAACAGGGGTCAATGTGTCTTTAAGAAATGCAATTAATGCAGGAAAGTTAGCGGGACCTCGAGTTTTAACTGCAGAGAAAGCATTGGCAACTACAGGGGGGCATGCAGATCCAACCAACGGAAGCAGCAGCGCATTGATTGGAGATCCAGGTCCAAAAGAAGGGGTGGTAAATAGTGTTGACGATGCGCGCAAAGCGGTGAGGCAGCGCTATAAAAACGGTGCTGATGTGATTAAAATTACAGCAACAGGAGGTGTACTGAGTGTCGCTAAAAGTGGAGACAATCCACAGTTTACATTGGAAGAAATAAAAGCAATTTGTGAAACAGCAAAAGATTATGGGATGCATGTGGCAGCGCATGCTCATGGAGATGCAGGAATGCAGCGTGCAGTTCTTGGAGGTGTGAAAACCATTGAGCATGGCACCTATATGAGTGATGCAACCATGGAGCTTATGAAAAAGCACAATGCGTATTTAGTGCCAACAATAACAGCTGGTAAAGAGGTTGTTGAAAAAGCAAAAATAAAGGGGTTTTATCCGGCAATTGTTGTGCCTAAGGCGCTGGCCGTAGGACCACAAATTCAAGGAACTTTTTCTAGAGCATATAAAAAAGGAGTCGGAATTGCCTTTGGAACCGACGCAGGTGTTTTTAAGCATGGTGAGAGTGGAAAAGAATTTGGTTATATGGTAGAAGCAGGAATGCCAGCAATGGAGGTCATTCAGTCAGCGACCATTACAAATGCTAAGATTTTAGGTATGGAGCAGGAAATTGGGCAATTGAAAAAAGGTTTTTTAGCGGATATCGTGGCTGTTAATGACGACCCTACAGTGAATATCAAAACCATGGAACAGGTTGTTTTTGTGATGAAAGACGGCGTAATCTACAAACAGTAATCTATGAAGAAATATGTTGGACTCATTTTAGCAATCATTATTGCGACGGATGTGGTGGTTAGTTTTGTGGCCGATCGAGCGGTAGAAATTGTGTTCGGAATTGAAATGAATGTTTGGTTGTACCGATTGTTATGGTCGGGACTCGCGTTTTTATTAGCCAAAGGATTTGTAGATGAATTCAAAAAGAACAATCCTAATCAAAAGTAACATGTTGGTAGGCTCCGATATCCGGGTTCACTGTTCTGTCTATTCCTAGAATATCAAAAGGAAATAATAGCGCAGCACTCCCTAAGGCTTGGTTGATGCCTTCGTTGTCTTGTCCGATATTAAATTGATTTGCTGAGGTGTTTTTAAAATGAACAACGCCATTGAGAATGTTGTTTGTATAATGCGCTGTATTGCTAAAGTCTAATTCAGGGATGTCGTTAAAGGTATTTTCGATATCATTAAATTGAATCATGTTGTTTTTAAAAGAGTAGTTGAAGAGGCTTTCTCCAGCGTTGTCGAGTAATAGTTCAATGGTATTCGTACCATCAATAATACAATTGGTGAAATTTGCAGCATGTAAGTCTCTCGTTTCAACAATTTCTTGGTTGTCTGAATTTGTATACGTAAAATAATTATTGATGATCACAGCGGGCAGCTGTCTTGCGCCGTTGTTCCAGTAATTTGCAAAGGTAGAATGTGTGAAATTATAGGTTCCACCGATGGTACAGGCGAGACTAGATTGTCCTGTATTACCTATAACTACATTTTCTCCCTCAATATGTGTTTCTCTTCCAAGGATTCCATAGTTAGCACTGTTGTAGATTTCACTATTTTTGATGTGCAGGGTAGGTTCGGCTGTAGCGGTAGAGTCTACTAAAATACCGATAATACTGTTTTGAATACGTGCATGATTGACAGTATTATTGATGCTGCCTGCTCGCATCCAAATGGTACCCCATTGTCCGGGAGTATTGCTAAAACGGTGTTCGAGTCTGTCTCCCTCAAAAACCACCTCATTGTCTTTGGTTCCATTTACTTTAAGAGAGGCCTTTCGATCTACAATAAGCCCAGAGTTGTTGTGAAAGTACAATTTAGTTCCTGCTTCAATAGTTACAGTTTTATTTTCTGGAATTGCGGCATATCCATAAATAACATAAGGTTTTACATTGGTGAAAGTCAGTTCATTGTCTTCTAAAAAACGCCCTTCAATAGCAGTGGGTTTACCGTCTAATGTTAAGGATTCAATTTGCATGGAGATCGGGTCTTGTCCTGGGAAAATGAACACGGCGTCTTGAACCAAAGTTACCAAGTCAACATGTTGTTCATTGGTACCTGTATCAAACAGAATGCGGTCTGTATAAAGTGGATCTGTAACTGCATCAAAGTCAATCGTTGTTTCAATAAAAATATAGAGGCTATCTCTTGCTAAAATATCTACATTCTCAAACGCATTTCCCGTAAGTCCGTCCACGCTGATTCTGTAGTTAGAGGCAACACCATTTTCTAGTCCAATCGTAGGGATTGTAATGGCGCTGTTGCTTTTATTATAGACTTTTAAATTGTAGGTGCTTGATCCGATATTGGTAAATACAGTATCTAAAAATATGGTGTCTTTTGAAAAAGTTAACCCTCCCGAACTCGGTGATGTTTCAAAATCTTTTCTACAAGAGCTAATAGAAATTAATGCGAAAAGAGCAAGTAATGAAAGAAGAGACCTCATGCGACAGTTTGTTTAAGTTTAGAGTGTATATTGCAGATATGCTATGGTTACTTTTTGATCAATTTAATTTCAAACAAGGTACCCCATTTTTTACCTGTTACAAAAATACTATTGTTTTCTGTGTTGTATGCAATTCCGTTCAGAACATCATCATCTTGCAAAGTTTGCTCTTTTAATACAATTTTTCGCAGACCATCGAGGTTTACAATTCCCTCTACAATTCCATTCTCTGGATTGATAATTACAATAAGGGATTTTATAGGTTTGTCTGTGATCCATCTATTAGCATAAATTTTTCCATTGATGAGTTCGAGTTCGTTTAATTTATCAATTTTCCCCTTATTATAATATGCTTGGATTGATCTTTTTTCTTGTTGATTGTCTCCATCTAAAAAATAGATTTTGTGAGTTCCATCAGATTTTATGAGCTCAGTCCCATTGTTTGTCAATCCCCAACCTTCTTGACTCCAAGAGTAGCTAAATGGTTCTTCTTCTTGTTCAAAGGTTTCTAAGTCGTAAGCGAACCCTTGTTTTGCTCGCCAAGTTAACCAGTAAATTTTATTGTTTAGGATGGTCATTCCTTCGCCAAAATATCGTTTGTGAAGCTTTTTTTCTTTTAAAACGACTCCCGTTTTTAAATCCACTTTGCGCAATGTTGACTTACCATATTGTCCTGTTGTTTCGTATAAAAAACCATCCTTATATTCCAACCCTTGCGTGTATGCATTTTTATCATGAGGGTAGGAATTGATGAGCTCATAAGAATAAATTGTTGGAGCGATATTGGATAGTACCTCTATGGAATTATTGATTTTTTTTGTTTTTCCTGGGTAAAATGCCAAAGCAGAAACGGTGTGTTTTCCAACGCCTAATTTTTCTGTATCAAATACCATTGAATTCCCTTCAGACATTACTCTTTTTCCATTGATAAAGAAATAAACAGAATCTATGGGTTGGTTATTCATTTCTGTTAACTTTGCAGTAGCTTCATCTTTGTAAACCAAATTTTTACTTGTGGTTAATTTGAATTTGTAGGGGTTCGTGCAAGCACTGAGAACTAATAAAACACTTGTAAAAGCAATAAGATATTTCTGTAAACGCATAGTGGATGAAATTTTACACAAATAAAACAAATTATTTCTTTGTATTTTTAAAAATATCGTTAAATTTGCACCCTTAAATGACCAATATTGGTTGGTTTAGGTTTAAGAGTAAGAATTTACCAGCTTAACTCTTTTATAAATGAAAGTATAAAAGATTATTAAAGTAAAGTACGATGAAAAAAGGTATACACCCAGAAAATTATAGAATGGTAGCATTTAAAGACATGTCTAACGGAGATGTTTTTTTAACAAAATCTACTGCGGATACAAAAGAAACTTTAGACGTTGATGGTGTTGATTATCCATTAATTAAATTGGAAATTTCTAGAACTTCTCACCCGTTTTATACTGGTAAGTCGAAATTAATTGATGCGGCAGGTCGAATCGATAAATTCAAGAACAAATACGCGAAATTCAAGAAATAATTTTCTTCGAATGTTAATATATTTAGAAAAAGCCTCGACATTGTCGAGGCTTTTTTATTTCAGTGCCATACGTATTTAAGGAAGGTTGTAGGCACATCAGGTTATCTGCAGTATTCTGAGTGATGAATGCAGTTTTGAATGGCTACGTTTTTGAAGAGGCTCTTAGAATGCATAGGTTCAATGCCAGTTCAAATGGATGGTCAGTAAAAAAAAATTTATGGAGTGAAAATGGTGAATATATTTTGTTAAATTTACTAGCATGAAAAACAATCTTTGCCAAATTAATTTCATGAAGTGCCTCATAAAAATGCAGTGAGGATTGTATTTTTTAGAATGGATAGAGACAATCGATATTTGCATGTAAATGATGAGAAGCTCAATATAAAAAAAAGAATTTCAGAAGTTACGTACTGAGAGTTTACATCAAATAGGAGCTCCATTACAATGGAATTTGTATAAAGTATTGGTTGAAATGGGAGCTGAATTGAAAGAAAACCAGCTGCGGTTTGTTATTGAAGTAATGAAAATGGAAAATACAATACAGTCATAGCTTCAAAAGCGATACAATTAAGAACCTCGCAGCGCTGTAAGGATGATTCTGAAACGAGATGATTTAATTATTGAGCTAGATGAAAAAACAAAAAAACAAGATTATATTGAACCCGCAAGTCATAACTTTTTTAATTAAATGCCCAGATCAGAAAGGGATCATAGCAAGTTTAACTAGCTTTTTTTATGAAGAGAAATTTAACATCGTTAGTTCTCAGCAATATACGAATTCAATAGAGAAATCCTTTTTTATGCGGATTTGTTTGACTTCTGATGTTGCAGTAAAATTAAGTAAATTACAGCTAGAGAATAGATTCGATAAATTAGCCAAAAGTTTTAATATTGAGTGGAAAGTAGATTATGCAGATGAAAAAAAGAACATCGCCATTATGGTATCTCATACAAATCATAATTTATATGATTTATTGAGAAGACATAAAGAAGGAAATCTTTTGGGGGATGTGCAGGTGATTATTAGCAATCATTTAAAATTAGAACCTATTGCAAAAATGTTTGAAATACCATTTTATTATGTGCCAAACACTAGAGAGACGAAAGAGAAACAAGAATTGAAAATCATCGAGATATTACTTGATAATAAAATAGATTTGATTGTTTTGGCACGTTATATGCAAATTTTGTCAAGAGATTTTATCAACCAATTTAAGCATCAAATAATAAACATACACCATTCTTTTTTGCCTGCATTTCAAGGGGCAAACCCCTATAAAAGAGCTTATGAAAGAGGTGTGAAAATAATTGGTGCAACTGCACATTATGCAACAGCAGATTTAGATGAAGGCCCTATTATTGAGCAAGGAGTTGAACGAATCTCTCATGATGGTACTCCCGCCTATTTAAAAAAAATTGGAGCAGATATTGAAACGTTGGTGTTGGCTAAGGCAGTAAACTATCATTTAAATAATCAGATTATTGTTGATGAAAATAAAACGGTTGTTTTTTCAGAAACAGGTTCATAGCGCGAAAGCTACAAATGAAGTAGTATCAAAAGTCTATTTGAGTTACTTTGAAAAAAATCCTTTGTTAGCTTTTAATTGTTATTTGCAAGAACTAAAAGAAACTTACGATTTTGATTTCCTTAAAACTTGCTTTGTCATGGGGTGTTGTTTTTTGGTATTCCTAAGTGCTGATTAAAAAACACCTTATCGAAATGAGATGTTCATTAAAAGGTTTATAAAAAAACCGCTTCAATGTTGAAGCGGTTTGGTGAAATGATATCATATCTTGTTAAGATACGTAGTCTTCAATTGGGTTGCAAGAACAAATCAGGTTCCTGTCTCCGAAAGCATCGTCTACTCTTCTCACTGTAGGCCAAAATTTATTGTCAGCAATATAGGCTAGTGGAAAAGCTGCTTGTTTTCGAGTGTAAGGAAGTGTCCATTCATCGGCAGTTAACATTTCTTGCGTATGCGGTGCATTTTTCAACGGGTTGTTTGTGTCTTCTTTTGTAGCTCCTTCAATTTCTTTTCTTATGGCGATGAGCGCTTCACAAAAACGGTCTAATTCGGCAATGCTTTCCGATTCGGTTGGTTCAATCATAATCGTTCCAGCAACAGGAAAAGAAACTGTAGGTGCATGAAAACCATAATCCATTAATCGTTTTGCAATATCAACCACTTCAATACCTTTGTGTTTAAAGTCTCTACAGTCTAAAATCATTTCGTGTGCTGCACGATTCATTTCTCCTGTATATAAGGTCTCGTAATGTCCGTCTAAGCGCTCTTTAATGTAGTTGGCATTTAAGATGGCGTTTTTAGTGGAATTTGTCAATCCTTCTGAGCCTAGCATGGCAATGTATCCATAAGAAATTAAACAGGCCAATGCAGATCCCCAAGGGGCTGCAGAGATTGCTGTAATGGCATGGTCACCTCCAGTCGCAATCATTGGGTTACTTGGTAAAAACGGCACTAGTTGCGGAGCTACGCAGATAGGTCCAACTCCGGGTCCACCCCCACCATGAGGAATCGCAAAGGTTTTGTGTAAGTTTAAGTGACACACATCTGCTCCAATTGTTGCAGGATTTGTGAGGCCTACTTGAGCATTCATATTGGCACCGTCCATATATACTTGCCCGCCGTTGTCATGAATAATTTGTGTGATTTCTTTAATGGCCTTTTCATATACACCGTGTGTAGAAGGGTAGGTAACCATAAGTGCAGAGAGGTTTTCCTTGTGTAAGGTTGCTTTTTCGCGCAAATCTGCTACATCAATATTTCCTCTTTCATCTGTCTTTGTTACCACAACTTTCATTCCTGCCATTACTGCGGAAGCCGGGTTTGTACCATGTGCAGAAGCCGGGATAATACAAATATTTCTGTGGTGATCTCCGTTGGCGTGATGGTATGCTCGTATGGTCATTAGACCAGCAAACTCTCCTTGAGCACCAGAGTTTGGCTGCAGAGAAGTTCCTGCAAACCCTGTAACCACGTTCAGTTGCTGTTCTAAGTTAGACAAAACTTCTTGGTATCCTTGTGCTTGATCTATTGGTGCAAATGGGTGAATATTTCCCCAGTTAGGATTGCTTAAAGGGAGCATCTCAGAGGCAGCATTCAACTTCATTGTACAAGATCCTAAAGAAATCATAGAATGATTTAATGCCAAGTCTTTGCGCTCTAATTTTTTGATATAACGCATCATATCTGTTTCAGACTGATACGTATTAAAGATGTCATTATCTAGGAAGGAGGTGTTTCTTTGGGTAGCTTCTTCAATAACAGTGGTTGAAGAAAATTCTGAAACGGTTACACTTTTTAGCTGGAATGCTTCTGTAAAACAATGCACAATGGCATTAATTTCTTTTAAAGAAACAGTTTCGTTTACAGCAATAGATACAGTGTGTTGATCAATGTAGTTAAAGTTAATGTGTTGATGTATTGCAGTTTTTCGTAATGTTTCTGCATCTACTTTTATTAACAGTGTATCGAAGAATGCGTTGTTTATTTGTTCAAAACCTAAGTTCGCTAATGTTTCAGATAGGGTAACAGTAGCACTGTGTACTTTATTGGCAATGTATTGCAGTCCGTTTTTACCATGATACACAGCGTACATTCCTGCCATAACAGCTAATAAAACTTGCGCTGTACAAATATTAGAGGTTGCTTTTTCTCTTTTGATGTGTTGTTCACGCGTTTGAAGTGCCATGCGCAAAGCGCGTTTCCCGTTGATGTCTTTGGTAACTCCAATAATTCTTCCTGGTATGCTTCTTTTGTAAGCTTCTTTTGTAGCAAAGTAGCCTGCATGAGGACCACCGTAACCCAAAGGAATACCAAAACGCTGTGTGGTACCTACAACAACATCTACACCAAATTCTCCTGGAGCTTTTAATTTCACCAATGATAAGATATCAGCAGCAACAGCTACTTTTATATGGTTTGCATTTGCTTGAGAGACAAATTCGGTATAATCATGCACTTGTCCGTATTTTCCTGGATATTGCAATATCGCACCAAAGAAATCCTCAGAGAAATCAAATGACTCATGATTTCCAATCACCAACTCAATTCCGATCGGAATCGAACGTGTTTGTAATACGGATAAGGTTTGTGGTAAAACTTCTTCGGAGACAAAGAATTTGTTGGCTCCTGCTTTTTTCTTCGCTCTTTCTCGGACACTAAATAACAATCCCATTGCTTCTGCAGCAGCCGTTCCCTCATCGAGTAATGAAGCATTAGCGAGTTCCATTCCTGTTAGATCGCAAACCATGGTTTGGTAATTTAACAAAGCCTCTAGTCTACCTTGTGCAATTTCTGCTTGATATGGCGTGTATGCGGTATACCATCCTGGATTTTCTAGAATGTTGCGTTGAATCACACTAGGTACGATTGCTTCGTGATATCCCAATCCAATATAACTTTTGAAAACCTTATTTTTTGCACCCAATTCATTGATGTGGTTTAGGTACTCATATTCACTCATTGCAGGAGCTAAATCCAAATCATTTTGTAAGCGAATATCGTCCGGTATTGTTTCGAAAATTAACTGATCTAGGCTATCTGCTTTGATCGCAGTTAGCATTTGATCTTGCTCTTTTGAATTTGGACCAATGTGTCTTCTTTGAAATGAATTTGTGTTCATTGTTGTGCTATTGTTTGATGTTGTAGAAATAGTTTCAGTACTAAGCATACGTTTCAATGTTTTGTTAATAAGTTTCCCATATCTCTGATTTTGAAACCTTTAATTCGGGATAGCAAAAATAATCAAAATTGGCCAAATAAATGGGGTGGTATTTTGTTAAATACATCACATTTTATCAACCAAATATCTAAGTTGTAAACAGAATCATTATTTTTGCGTGATGCAAGCTTTTAAAAATATTCTTAACTTCTATCTAAATGCGAGTATTCATGTGGCTTTAGCGGCATATTCTTTCCTTAGGATTACCGAATTTTATTTTGAGCTAGAGCAGCATATAAATTTGGGGTATTTTACCTTTTTTTCGAGCATTTCAGGGTATAATTTTGTAAAGTATTTTGGAATTGCAAAATTTCATCATAGAAGCCTTACGAAAAATCTAAAAATCATTCAATTGTTTTCTTTCGTTTGCTTTCTGCTGATGTGTTATTATGGAGCTCAATTAGCAATGCGTGTCTTGTTACTGTATGGTTGTTTTGCCATCTTAACCATATTATATGCGCTTCCTTTCTTAAGTGGATTTCAGAAAAATTTAAGAAGTATTAGCTACGTAAAAGTAGGGGTGGTTGCATTGGTTTGGTCGGGAGTTACCGTTGTGGTTCCTTTGGTAGCTGCAGGAACTGATTTAACCATGTCTTTGGCAGTGTGCTATGCAATACAGCGCATGCTGCTGATATACGTGCTTATGGTGCCATTTGATATTAGAGATATGAAGTTTGATGTGATGTCTTTTCAGACGATACCTACTAAAATTGGTGTTGAGAAGACCAAGAAATTAGGGTATGTATTGTTGCTTTTTACCTTGGTGTTGGAGTTTGTGATTACTCCCGGAGAAGTATTTCGAAACCTCTATTTGGTGTTGTTTTTGATGGTGCTTTTTTTTGTGATGAGGGCAAAAAATGAGCAGTCTCAGTATTATAGTTCTTTTTGGGTTGAGGCGATCCCGATAGTATGGTGGTTTCTCCTCGCTATATGGCTCCCTTGAAAAAGTGTTGTGTTTTTTTTTAGTGCAACTAAAACGATTTTGTAAATCTTTTGTTTTTTATTAGGCTACTGCAGAATACTTTGTAAATTTACCACGAAACAACAACAACAACAAGAATAAATAGTCATGACGATGCAAATGAATTCGCAAAAACGCAATTATATTTTTGATTTTGATAGCACCTTAACAAAGGTAGAAGCACTGGATGTATTGGCTGAAATCACGTTGGTGAATAATCCTGAAAAAGAAGCAATCATAAAAGAGATTGTAGACATTACCAATCTCGGTATTGACGGAGAAATTTCTTTTACAGAGTCGCTAGAGAAAAGAATTCAATTATTGCGAGCAACGAAATCAGATTTAGAGGGTTTGGTTGCTGAATTGAGAAAGCAGGTCTCTATTTCGATAGAAAAAAACAAGGATTTTTTCGAAAAGTATGCAGATGATATTTATGTGATTTCAGCAGGATTTAAAGAGTTTATCATTCCTATTGTTGCAGGGTATAACATTCAAGCAGGCAGGGTGTATGCAAATACGTTTGAGTTTGATAAAGACGATGCAATCGTGGGTTTTGATCGAGAGAATCCGTTGTCTCAACACAATGGGAAGATTCAGTGTTTAAGAGATTTGAAGTTGGAGGGAGAAATTCAGGTGATTGGCGATGGCTACAGCGATGCTGTTACGAAAGAAGCAGGTGTTGCTCATAAGTTTTTTGCATATACAGAAAATATATCAAGAGATAAGACCATGCAAAGTGCAGATCACATAGCTCCGAATTTGGATGAGTTTTTATTTGTAAATAAGCTAACAAGGAACATCTCATATCCTAAGAATCGAATAAAAATATTACTCTTAGAAAATGTGCATCCCGATGCATTTGATAAGTTGTCGAAAGATGGTTTTACGGTAGAGACAGTGGGTAGAAGTTTATCGGAAGATGAGTTGGTTACGCGCATTAAAGATGTGCACGTACTCGGGATTCGTTCGAAGACCAAGGTAACTAGAAAGGTGCTCGAAGCTGCAGATAAGCTAATGGTTGTTGGTGCTTTTTGTATTGGGACAAAACAAATTGATTTAGAAGGATGTAAGGAAAACGGAGTGGTTGTTTTTAATGCTCCTTATAGCAATACACGTTCTGTGGTAGAATTGGCAATTGGTGAAATCATTATGCTGATGCGTTCTGTTTTTAAACGAAGTACAGAATTGCACAACGGACAGTGGAATAAAACGGCTCAAGGCTCTAGAGAAGTTCGAGGTAAAAAACTGGGAATCATTGGGTATGGTAACATTGGTAAGCAATTGTCTGTTTTGGCGGAAGCGCTTGGGATGGATGTGTATTATTATGATATTGAAGATAAATTGGCCTTAGGAAATGCCACCAAAGTACATGAACTTTCTCAGCTCTTAGCAATTTCTGACGTGGTTACCTTGCACATAGATGACAATGCTGCAAATAAAAATTTTATAGGACAACAGGAAATAGATCAGATGAAGCCAGGAGCTTATTTGGTGAATCTTTCCCGTGGTTTTGTTGTGGATATCGCAGCACTTACCGCAGCATTAAAGAGTGGTGCCATTGCCGGAGCAGCGGTAGATGTATATCCAGAAGAACCCGCAAAAAATGGAGACTTTTACACAGATTTAAAAGGGTTGGATAATGTGATTTTAACACCTCATGTAGGAGGAAGCACGGAGGAAGCTCAAAAGGATATTGCAGACTTTGTTCCGGGTAAAATAATGGCATATATCAATTCGGGAAATACGGTAGATGCTGTCAATTTCCCCAACATTAGACTGCCAAACCATCGTAATGCGCATCGTTTTTTGCACATTCATAAAAATGTACCCGGCGTAATGGCTCAAATCAATAAAGTATTGGCAGCTTTTGATATGAACATAACCGGACAATATTTGTCTACTGATAATAAGGTAGGGTATGTAATTACCGACTTGGATAAAGAGTACAATCCTAAAGTAATAAAAAAGTTAAAAGCGATCGAAGGAACCATTAAGTTTCGAGTGCTTTATTAGTATTTCAGTATAAAAAAACGCCGTGGATATCTCGGCGTTTTTTTATCAGATTACTGTAGTGATTCCTTGAGTGAAATGATATTCGAGTCTCTTGTGTCTAGGTAGCGTCTGCTTCCCAAGTACCTGTTTTTATTGAAAGCATCGAAGTGCTTTTGATCTTCATTGATGGAGCTTAGGTGTACATTTCCAGAAGAGTGAATGAACTCGCCCTTTTCATTGCCTAGCCAAATGCCTACATGGGTTACACGTTCTTTTTTGCCCTCTGTTCCCGGAGTTCCAAAAAATAGCAAATCGCCTTTTTTAAGGTTTTTAAAGGTTAAAGTCTCGTCAACAATGGTGCCTGCATGTATTTGTTGTGAGGCATCTCTTGGAATAACTAGCCCGTTCATTAAATATACCGTTTTTGTGAACCCACTGCAATCATTTCCTTTCGTAGAGGTTCCTCCCCATAGATAAGGGACTCCTAACATGCTTTTTGCAGCCATCTCTATAGATGCTGCGTTTGAATTGTTGTTTTTGAGCCAATCTGTATACAATACGGCCTCTGATTTTTTTAGATAACCCATTCTTTGGTCTGGGTATGCAACCTCATAAAAGGCTTTGTGTTCTTTGATCAGTGAAAGCATTCCCCCAAATACAATGTCAGAGACCACGGTAGATGTTTCGTCTTTCTCTTCATATACAAAGCCTGTATTACGGGTATATATCAGTTTATCTCGTTGCTGCCAATTTTCGAGTTCTTCAGGTGTGAGTAGCGCAATACCCCCCTTATCAACCCAAGAAATATACTGATCAGGAGTTTGTACTCTGTACCAATCTCCTTTTTTGTCCAATACCTTCAATTCCATTCCTAACAAACCTTGGGTACCTAGTTCTGAACTGTGTTTTGGTGCAGATCTAATGTTGATGACTGAGTTGCGACCTAAGGCATGCGTTGTGTTCCCTACAGCCGAGTCTGGCAATACCCTAATGTTATTCGTAAAGGGGATGTTTTGCTGCTTTAGGCTGTCCAATAAAATTGCAATTCCTTTTTTAGAGGTTGTTTCTCCTGTTAGTAAAAGCTCGTTGTTTTTTAAGGTAGGCTCAATGTCAAACAAGACCACTCTTTTATCTGGTGCGTATTCCTTTTTGATACTTGAGTATGTGTTTTGGAATGCAACCATATCTTGGTTGGTGCGCTCGCAGGCAAATGCAGTTAAGAGAGCTATGAGTAGGTAGAGAATATTGTGTAATTTCATAGAATAAAAGTTATCTGATCGCTTTTCAGTGTATTTGTATTGCTAAAGTACAAAATACGAGATGAAGTTATAAGTTAATTTTTTGTGCCCCTCGTTGTAAGATAGAGATGTAATTTTGTACTTTTTTTTGTTCAAACCTGCTCAATGGTCCAGAGGCACTAATGCCTCCTATGAATTCGTTTTTTTTATTAAATATGGGAATGGCAACGCAAACCAGTCCCATTTCAAATTCTTCCACATCTAAAGCGTATTCCTGCGCTTTCACTTCCTCTAAAACCGCTAAAAACTCGCTCTCTTCTGTGATGGTGTTTTTTGTGTAGGGCTGAAATGTGAGGTGGTTCAGTGTGTTTTTAAGCTGTGCGTTTGAGCTATACGCTAAGAGTACTTTTCCAATAGCTGTTGCATGCAGCGGCTGATAAGAGCCAATGGAAGTGCTGATTTTTAACCCTTGGATGCTTTCAGCTTTATTAATATAAAAGACTTGATGGTTTTTTAAAATGCCAAAGAGCACGGTTTCTTCAATGTCTGTTGCAATGTCTCGAATGGGAATTTTGGTTGCATTTATTAAAGATTGATACAGGGGAACTCGATTGCCTAACTCAAATAGTTTGCTACCTAAACTGTACTTTTCATTTTCGTTTTGCTGAACAACATCCAATGAAGCAAGTGTATGCAACAAGCGATATGTTGTACTCTTATTGTATCCAGATTGCACTGCCAATTCTCGAACACCCCATTCTTTTTTGTCTGACCTGAATGCGTCTAGGAGCTGAAAGGCTTTTAATATCGACTGGTTTAAGTTGTTTTGTGTAGTTTCCATACGTTTTTAGCAAATCATATTTTGCTAATATAAGATAAAATTGTAAATTTATAAAACAGCGTTTTAAATAATGAAACGCCCTGATTTGTTTTCATGTAAAAGTGATTTTTAAAAATCGTATATTGGTGATTGTGCATATCCGGTTGGTTCAATAAATAAAAAAGAGATGTATCAGAATAATTTAGCTTACGCCCAGGAGCAAGACAAACAAGACGAACTTGCACATTTGCGGAATGAATTTCACATTCCCAAAGATAAAAATGGCAAGGATTGGTTATATTTTACGGGGAATTCCTTAGGGTTACAACCGAAAAATACTCAAAAGTACATTCAGCAAGAATTGGATGATTGGGCTAATTATGGGGTTGAGGGTCATTTTGAGGCCAAGAATCCTTGGTTGTCTTATCATGAGTTATTGACCGAAAACATGGCAAAAATAATAGGAGGTAAGCCTTTAGAGGTGGTTGTGATGAATACACTAACCACCAATTTACATCTATTAATGGCCTCTTTTTATCAACCTACAAAAAAGAAGTATAAAATTGTTATTGAATCAGACGCGTTTCCGTCTGATCGGTACGCTGTAGAATCTCAACTAAAATTTCATGGATTTGATGCTGAAGAAGGACTGATTAATTGGCGTCCTAGAGCGGGAGAGGAGTTGTTGCGGATCGAAGATTTGGAAGAAATCGTTGAGCAACAGGGAGATGAGATAGCTTTGCTCTTAATTGGAGGAGTGAATTATTATACCGGACAGTATCTAGAGTTGCAGCGAATTGCTGAAATTGGGCATTCAAAACAATGTTTTGTTGGTATAGATTTGGCACATGGTGCGGGTAATGTAACTCCTCAATTGCATGATTCAGGAGTTGATTTTGCGGCATGGTGTACCTATAAATATTTGAATTCAGGACCTGGAAGTTTGTCGGGCTTGTTTGTTCATGAGAAACATGCGCATAACAAAGAGTTGCCGCGTTTTGCTGGATGGTGGAATCACAATAAAGAAACGCGTTTTAATATGCGTCAGCCTTTTGATGTAATGCCAGGTGCAGAGGGGTGGCAGTTATCTAATCCACCCATATTATCTATGGCAGCGATCAAAGCTTCTTTAGACATGTTTGGAGAGGTTGGAATGGATGCCCTGCGAAAAAAATCGGAAAAATTGACAGGGTATTTCGAGTATTTAATCAATCAAATAGGGTCTGATAGCATACGAATTATCACACCTTCAAATCCCAAAGAAAGGGGTTGTCAGCTGTCTATTCAGGTTAAAAATGCGGATAAAACACTGCATGCCAGCCTAACCGAAAATAACATTATTACAGATTGGCGTGAGCCAGATGTGATTCGTTGTGCACCCGTACCAATGTATAATAGCTTTGAAGATGTATATCGAATGGTGAGTGTCTTAAAAACACTCTTGTAAGTCATTGAAGGAGCTTTTGGTGCTTAGAATAAAATTTTTTCAACTAAAACGACTACATATCTAGTCTAAATACATATGAGTAAAAAAGAAAATATATTAATAATAGGAGCAGGGTTATGTGGTTCTTTGCTCGCGCTGCGATTGGCGCAAAGAGGTTATAAGGTGACTGTTTATGAGGGGAGGCCTGATTTAAGAACTACAGATGTTGCAGCCGGAAGATCTATTAACTTGTCGCTTTCAGATAGAGGGTTTAAAGCACTAGAATTGGTTGGTGTAGCAGACAAGGCTCGTGAAATTTGCATTCCAATGTTTGGACGTTTAGTACACGATATTGAAGGGAATACATTTGCTTCAAATTATTCAGGAAGAGAAGGTGAGGCCATCAATTCTATATCGCGAGGAAATTTGAATGGGATGTTGCTCACTGAAGCAGAAAAGCACCCCAATGTAACCATACATTTCAATCAAAAATGCATTTCTGTAGCCATTGATGAGTCCACAGCAGAATTTGAAAACCATACAACCAAAGAGAAAACCACTGTTGTTAGTGATGTTATTTTTGGAACTGATGGCGCAGGTTCTATACTTCGTAAAAGTTACTATCTAGCGCGTAAATTCCTATTTAGTCATTCTCAGATGTATTTGACCCATGGTTATAAGGAGTTGGAGATTCCAGCCGATTCAAATGGAAACCATCAAATTAGCAAAGACCATTTACACATATGGCCGCGTGGAGATTATATGCTCATAGCTCTGCCAAATATGGATGGTAGTTTTACGGTGACACTATTTTTAGCAAATGAAGAAGGAGTCTACAATTTTAAAGGATTGGATTCGGAAGAAAAAATACGGAGCTTTTTTCAAGAGCAATTTCCAGATGCGTTGGCTTTGATTCCGAACATAACGGAGGAATTTGCGAACAACCCAACAGGGCCTTTGGGTACTATAAAATGTTCTCCATGGTCGCATAAGGATAAAACCTTAATCTTTGGAGATGCAGCCCATGCGATTGTTCCTTTTTATGGGCAAGGGATGAATGCTTCTTTTGAAGATGTTGTGGTGTTTGATGAGATTCTAGATCAAGAGTTAGGTGCCTGGGATGCTGTATTTAAGGCTTATGAAAAGGCAAGAAAAGTAGATACTGATGCGATTGGAGATTTGGCAGTTGAAAATTATTACGAAATGAGAGATCATGTGGCAAATCCGTTATTTAAGCAAAAGCGAAAAATAGAAATGGATCTTGAAAAAAACTTCCCCACAGTATATTTTTCGAAATATTCTATGGTGACCTTTAATGCAGGTATGGGGTATGATGAAGCCATGAGGATTGGAAGAGCGCAAGACAAAGCGTTGCTAAATATGATTGCTGATAAAGATATTTCTACCTCTATGGAAATGACCAAAGAAGAGTTGGAAATTGTATTGCAGAAAGTACAAAAACAAACCCGTGTTGTTTTACAAGAAGATAAAATAGCAGGACTGTAAAAAAAGGATTAATTGTTTGTTTACTAATTTGTTAAAGCGATTCAGTGCCAAAAAGTGAGTGATGAAGGTTAAATTCATACATAGTTCAATATGAAAAATAAAAAGACAAATCTGAGTAAAAATATTGCGTTCGGAATGTTCTTTGGAGTAATTATGGGTATGGTACTTCAGAATATAAGCTTATGGATTGGATTAGGAATGATGGTGGGCGTGGCTCGTGCGAATTATGTATCTAGCCGAGAACAAAGCAAACAATAAAAATACAGCATAGAATGCCTCGATTGCAGTAAAGAGGTAGTAAAAATACATACAAAATGGTCACTGCTGCAATTGACCTAAGAAATTTATGGAAGAAAAAAAAGTAACACCAAGAGGGGCATATCCACATGTAAAAGTAGTGGGTGATTTTATATTTGTTTCAGGAACCAGTTCGCGCAGACCAGACAATACGATTGCAGGGGTTGATATTATCGATGAAATGGGAACGAAACATTTGAATATTGAAACACAGACGCGAGAAGTTTTGCAGAATATTGATAAAAACCTCCAAAAGGTAGGATCAAGTATTAAAGATGTGGTAGATGTATCAACGTTTTTGGTGAATATGAATGATTTTGCAGGGTATAATAAGGCATATGCTGAATTTTTTGATAAAGTAACCGGGCCCACAAGAACAACCGTTGCTGTGCATCAACTCCCACATCCAGATTTGGTAGTAGAAATAAAGGTGACAGCCTATAAGAAAAGTTAAATGAATATTCAAAATTACATCAATGGCGAATTTGTAACTCCAATTCTTGGGGGTACACTTGATAATTACAATCCATCCTCGGGAGAGGTCTACGGCCAAATTCCGAATTCAACTTCAGAAGATGTTCAGTTGGCATATGAAGCAGCTAAAGATGCTTTTCCGCATTGGTCAAAAACAACACTAGAAGAAAGAAGTCGTATTTTAATCAATATTTCTGAGCTACTGGAAAGTAACCTAGAGCGATTTGCAGCTGCAGAGTCTAAAGATAATGGAAAGCCATTGCGCTTGGCTACCCAAATAGACATTCCTAGAGCTGCCAGTAATTTTCGTTTTTTCGGAAATGCAATTACCCAATTTGCTGCGGAATCTCATGAAAGTGTTGGCTTGGATGCAGTGAATTTCACATTGCGCCAGCCTATTGGTGTGGTTGGTTGTATTTCTCCTTGGAACTTGCCATTGTATTTATTTACCTGGAAAATTGCACCTGCAATAGCGGCAGGGAATTGTGTGGTTGCCAAGCCAAGTGAAATTACACCAATGACTGCTTTTTTATTGGGAGAGATTTGTGCGGAGGCAGGCTTGCCAAAAGGTGTTTTAAATATGGTGCATGGCTTGGGGGTAACCACGGGGCAGGCCATCGTAGCACATCCCAGTATTAAGGCAATTTCGTTTACAGGAGGTACCGAAACAGGGGCACATATTGCTCGCGTGGCAGCACCAATGTTTAAAAAGTTATCACTAGAATTAGGAGGTAAAAATCCGAATATCATATTTGCAGATTGTGATTATGAAGCTATGTTAGAAACAACTGTTCGGTCTTCTTTTGCAAATCAAGGGCAAATTTGTCTATGTGGAAGTAGAATTTTTGTGGAGGAAGCTATTTATGAACGGTTCAAAGCTGACTTTATACAGAAGGTTAAGCAATTAAAAGTAGGGCATCCATCAGAGGAAACAACAACTATTGGAGCATTGGTGTCGAAACCACATCTAGAAAAGGTAGCCTCTTATATAAAAATAGCAGAGGATGAAGGCGGGAGGATTTTAGTTGGAGGTCTGCAGGAGACAGTTCCAAACTACGAAAACGGTTATTACCTGCAACCCACGGTTATAGAGATCGCAACAAACAATTGCCGCATCAATCAAGAAGAAGTATTTGGTCCTGTGGTAACTGTAATGCCCTTTAAAACAGATGCTGAGGCACTAACGCTAGCAAATGACGTGTCGTACGGCCTGTCTGCAACACTTTGGACCAATAATTTAAACAGAAGCATGCTGTTTTCGCAGCAATTACAAACAGGTATTGTGTGGGTAAATACCTGGATGCTACGTGATTTGAGAACACCTTTTGGTGGGACAAAAGCTTCCGGTGTAGGGAGAGAAGGTGGTTTTGAAGCTTTGCGCTTTTTTACTGAACCTAAAAATATATGTATTAAATATTAGTTGTTAATCTTGTGACAGCGATTGCAATTGAAAGAAAATAGAGTTATCAATTAAAAGAACTCCGAGTAAAGGAGCATTAAAACGTATGAACTTAAATATTAATGGAAAGAATGCCTTGGTTTGCGGGAGCACTCAAGGAATTGGAAAAGCTTCAGCAATCGCTTTGGCGGCTGAAGGGGTAAATGTAACTCTTGTTGCGCGTAATGAAGAGAAGTTACAAGCAGTGCTTTCAGAATTACCAAATACCAATCAAAAGCATGGCTACATTGTTGCAGACTTTTCGAATCCTACTCAATTAAAATCACGTATTGAAGCAAGTCATTTAAATTTTCATATTTTAGTGAATAATACAGGTGGCCCTGCAGGAGGTCCTGTTTTTGAGGCAACATTAGAATCGTTTGAAGCAGCTTTCACTCAGCACTTAAAATGCAATCATGTCTTGGTGCAAGCCTTGGTTCCTCATATGAAATCTGAGGGGTATGGTAGGATTATCAATGTAATATCTACTTCTGTAAAGCAACCTCTCGATGGATTGGGAGTTTCCAATACCATTCGTGGAGCCGTGGCAAGTTGGTCTAAAACCTTGGCCAATGAATTGGGGCAGTTTGGTGTTACGGTAAACAATGTTTTGCCAGGCGCAACAGGCACAGAGCGCTTGAATGAAATTATCAATAACAAAGCAAATAAAACAGGACTGTCTGTAGCTGAGGTTTCTAAAAATATGATGAATGCTTCACCAGCCAAACGCTTTGCCAAGCCCGAAGAGATTGCAAGTGCAGTTGTTTTTTTAGCGAGTGAAAAAGCGAGTTTTATCAATGGGATCAATCTTCCTGTTGATGGAGGTAGAACAAAATCTTTATAGGATTTTGAGAGATGTACAAATAGGTATTACAAGATCTGTGTCACTAATGAGCGTCTCTTTATTTAAAGAAGATGACCTCACATTGACGTGAGCGTTTTGAGTACAACAAAAATAGAATTGAAATGAGTAAATTAGTATCGCCTTTAAATTTTAAAAAGTGGATTAATGAGAACCGTCATTTATTAAAACCACCTGTTGGGAATAAATGTGTTTGGAAAGACGGAGAGTTTATTATTATGGTGGTTGGTGGACCGAATAGCAGAAAAGATTACCATTATAATGAAACACCAGAGTTTTTTTACCAAGTAGAAGGAGATATGGTGTTGAAAATTATTGATTATGATGGAAAACCACAAGATATTGAAATCAATGAAGGAGATATTTATTTATTACCGGCAAAGGTTCCACACTCTCCGCAACGAAGCGCGAATACAGTTGGACTGGTCATTGAATACCCTCGGAACGAGGGCATGCTTGACGCCTTGGAGTGGTATTGCGAAAACTGTGGAAACCAATTGTACAGAGAAACTTTTGCTTTAGACAATATTGAAACAGATATGCCAATGATTTTCGACGCATATTATTCTGATAGTCAGAAGTGCACCTGCTCTAATTGTGGAGCAGTGATGAAAGCTCCAAAGAAAATCGTATAAAGTATGCGCATTACAAGGAAGTAATGAATTGCTAATCATATAATAGAAACCACGAGTCTTTTGTCTTGTGCTGATAGAAGTAAAATGAAAAGAAAACTTAGAATAAACGGACATTCACATTTGTTGCCATATCCAGAAGAGATTCCGCAGTTTATGAAAGACAAGGAAATTTTTTGGGTTGATGATGAGCGCAAGCACATGTTGCAAAAAGGCTGGAAGCGCCCGGTAACCGACTCGAGCTTTTTCTTGGATGAAAAGCTTGCTTGGATGGAAAAAAATCGTTTGGATCATGCTGTGGTGTTAAACCTGTCGCAATTGTATGGAAATGGTTTGCGTTTGGAAGAAATGAAAAAGGCATTGCGTTTTCAGAATGATTTCAATGCCAAAGTACAACACGATCATCCGTCAAAATTTACTTGTGGATTCGTTGTGCATCCAGGATTTATTCAAGGGGCGCTCTGGGAAATTGAGCGATGTGTAGAGCAATTAGATCTCAAAGTATTGTGCTTGCCTACACATTTTATGGATTCTATTGGACAGTGGCGCTGTGTGTTTGATAAGGAAAATGATCCGATTTTTAAATTGGCAGACAAGTATAAATTAGCCATTGAAATTCATCCATATGATGGAGATAAAATGATCAAATTAGAAAATACTAATTGGCGTTTTCATCTCATTTGGATGTTGGCGCAATGTGGAGATGCATATCACTTTTATACGTTGAACGGCATGCAAGAACGTTTTCCTAATATTAGAACATGTTTTGCACATGGAGGTCAGTTGGCACAAATGAATTTGGGAAGGAGAATTCAAGGTTTTGATGGAAGACCAGATTTATTTGAAGGGAAAACACATCCTAGAAAAGCGGTTGGGCATCCAAATATTTACTTCGATACCCTGGTTCACGATACAGATTCACTAAAATTAATGATTGAACGCCAAGGCGCAAATCAAGTAATTATGGGCTTAGACGATCCTTATCCACTCGGTGAGATGGAGAGTGATGCACAATCTTCTTATCCTGGAAAGTTGCTAGATCTAGCTATTGATCGTGAGGTGATTAATAAACAACAATACCAAGAAATATGGGAAGACAATACCCTAAGATGGTTGTTTGGAAATGATGAGCAAGCAAAAAAAGAGCTGATCAATAAGATTTTGTCATAAAAAAAAGCCTTCTCATTTGAGAAGGCTTTTTTTGTTGCTTTTTTTAATTAAAAGTAGTGGTAATATCGATGCCTACCTCGCTCCATGTTTTTGAAACCCCATCTTTTCCTTTGTGCAATTCTTTGCAGGCAAGATTGATAGATGCAACTGCTTTTTGAGCACTCCAATCGTCTAAATTCATGGTAGCATTTAATTTGAATTGTTTCTCTTTTAAGGTGTAGGTAAATGGCAGATTGGCTGTGATACCATTCATAGTAATACTCGCCACTCCATTCGTGTCATCAGATAAATTCAATATTCCAGAAAGTAGTTTTGTATTGTCCATTACTCCAAAGAAGAATTTTTTTAACTTATAGTCTCTGCTTGAATCAGCCGTAAACAAACTGCTCACAGGAATTGAAAACTCAGCACCATTGATAGCTTCTTTTGCGCTAGCTCCTTCTCCATTTTTAGTGATGCTTACTTTTTTAAACTTTCCTTTTACCGGAACTTTATCTGTTGTTTTATAAGCCACCCATTCAATGGAGTTCTTAGCCCTCTGCAAAGAAAAGGCGGCAAGCGATACTTGTTTTTTTTGAGGTACCACTTTTTTCTCTTCTGTTTTACAAGAGGTAAACTGAAAAGATATGCAGAAAATTAAGCTGAAGAGTATGATTTTTTTCATAATTGATATTGTTTATAAGGTATTGACGATTTTGATGTATGCGCTCTTGGCGGTTTCTATAGACATGCCCTTTAATTGAACCCATGCATTTAGTTTGAAGCTATTTCTGAGATCGATCTCATTCGGTTCAATATAGTCTGGGTTATGATCACCATAGGTGGCCTGTTTGTAATATGCATACAATTTGAGCATAACGTCAGGAGCAAATTGATCTTGTGACAATCTAGAGATTGTTTGATAGGCCTTCTTAAATTCTATGTCTAATGTTCTTTCCTTCATTTAAATGCAGGCAACTATTTGTTCTCCTCCTTTTACTTTGTCACCGATACGAACTTTTATTTTGGTATGTAAGGGTAAGATCAGGTCAATGGTCGATTGAAAATTCAGAAACCCCGAATCTTGCCCCTGAATAGCTTGGTTTCCCTCTGCGGCGTAATGTACGATTCTTTTTCTAAACATTGCTGAATTTTGGTGGTACAAAACATCTTCAAATTGTTTCGTAGAAATGATAACCGAGATTCGTTCGTGGTCTTTTGATCCTTTCTTATCTGGCATAGTGTGCTGTTTTTTCCGAAAATAAGAACTGTGTTTGATAGTTCCACTGCAAGGATATCGAGTAACATGAACATCGAGCAGAGACTGAGAAAATGTTATTTGTAGCCTTGTGTCACGAAAGTGTTCAGATTCGTATATCTCTTTAATCATGATCACTTTTCCGTCTATCGGTGCTGTAATAGTATGGTCGCTCTGTTTTGTGGTTCTTCTTGAATTTCTATAATAGTATAAGATGCCAAGAAATGGAAGTAATAAAGAAATTTGCGTAATTTTTTGCAATAGATACGTATCGGTAAAATCATCTAGAATTACAATTCCAATAACAAGTAGGATTGCTGCGATTGTAATGATACGAAAGCCCTCTTTGTGAAACATACTAGCGCCTATATTAAAAAGTATAGATATAAAAATACAAATGGGGCTGCAAAAAATAAACTATCCAGCCTGTCCAATAGTCCTCCATGTCCTGGCATAATAGTGCCACTATCTTTTATATTGGCTTGTCTTTTAAATTTTGATTCTACAAGGTCTCCAATGGTTCCGAAAATAGATAAGATAGAAGCAATGATAATCCAATCGGCTAAACGAAGTATTGATTGTGGTTGCATTTTTGATATTACGATGGCTGCAATCAAAGAGAAGACCCATCCGCCAATGAATCCTTCAATAGTTTTTTTGGGAGAAACACTTTCAAATAGTTTCCTTTTTCCAAAGTTTTTTCCCACAAGATAAGCAAAGCTATCATTGACCCAGATAAAGATTAACGTACATATGATAATTGCTGGTTGGTAGGCCCCAAATACAAATGGCAATGCAATTAAAAAACCAAAAGGAAGTATGATATAGCGAATAGTTAGGTCGAATTTATCAATAGTTGAAAATGGATAATGTGTTTTTTTCTGATACAGGTTGTAGAGCAAACGAATGGAGCACAGTAAGGTAGCAATTAATAAAAATACCAGTGCCTTGTCAGAGACATGAAAAGGGAAGAAATAGATGGAAACTGCTAATAAAATATAAGGAAAAACGCTCTTGAAATTGACGACTTTTGAAAATTCCCAAATGCAAATGGCTGCAAATACGCTAGTGATGGCGATGTAACTTTTTGAATCAAAAAGAATTGCGAATATAAAGAGGGAAACATAAACAAGGCCAGAAAGTAATCTGGTCATTAAATGGCGCATACTATAGATCTTCAAATAGGAGCAAATATAAGTTTTTTGAGTTATTGTTTCCGTAATTTAAGAAATTATCGTCTTTTTTATTGATGGAGTAATTTTTTATAGCACTAATATTTGTGGGAATATTTCCTTTAAAATTAGTTTTGATACCCGTTAGGCCCTCTCCCATATTTCTTACAAGCTGACTTGTAGTTGCAAAAACGATAAAGTGTTCTGGGAGTGAAGCAATTTTTTTACTTCTGAGTTGATTGGAAGAGAATAATATATCTCCATTGTCAGCAATTAAATGTTCACAAGAGGTGAAAAAGGGAGCAGAATAATTAATATCCTCCTTAAGAGTAACCTGCTTCTTGTTCGCTAATTTTGCGATGTTTTCATTGATACATACCAATTCTTTCCAATCATTTTCCCGCAGTATGTTTTGAAGGTGAGTGGCTATTTCTTCTTTATTTGTACAGTATAAAAATTTACCACCTTTTTCTAAGAAATAATGTACGAACGAATCATCTAAAGACAAAATAATTTCTTGCGTTTTCGCAAGTTTATCTTTCGGTGATTCGTCCGAAATATTGAATATTTTTTTAAAAAAATTCATTTGTGTTAAAAAAAATAAAAATATAAAATATTAGTCTTCAGTTTTTTCGATAACTTCAGAACTGTCAATTGCTATTTTTTCTTCTTTTTCAAAAGGTCTTTTTCCAAAAACTTTTACTAAGTCGTCCTTAAAAATAACTTCTTTTTCTAAAAGTAATTTTGCAAGAACGGTTAATTTTTCTTTGTGTATTTCCAGTAATTGTAGAGCTCTTTGGTATTGCTCTTCAATCATTTTAGAGATTTCTTTGTCAATAACTTTGGCAGTCTCCTCGCTGTATGGTTTTACAAAAGCATCATTTCCTGAAGAGTCGTAATAGGTAATGTTTCCTACGGTATCATTCAATCCGTATACAGTGACCATCGCTCTGGCTTGTTTGGTTACTTTTTCTAAATCACTGAGAGCTCCTGTAGAAATTTTATCAAAAATTATTTTTTCTGCGGCTCTACCTCCTAAAGTGGCGCACATTTCGTCTAGCATTTGTTCCGTTTGCACGATCATTCTTTCGGCCGGTAAATACCAGGCAGCACCTAAAGATTGCCCTCTTGGAACAATGGTTACTTTTACTAGGGGTGCAGCATGTTCTAGCATCCAACTTACGGTTGCATGTCCTGCCTCATGGAAGGCAATAGCCTCTTTTTCCTTTGGAGTAATTACTTTATTCTTCTTTTCTAATCCACCAACGATTCGATCAACAGCATCTAAAAAGTCTTGTTGTTCAATCGTTTTTTTATCATGTCTTGCAGCAATCAAGGCAGCTTCATTACACATGTTAGCAATATCAGCACCTGAAAATCCTGGTGTTTGCTGCGCCAATAGCTCGATGTTTACATCGGTACCAAGTTTTAGAGGTTTGATGTGTACATCAAATATGGCTTGACGTTCATTGATGTCTGGTAGATCTACATAGATTTGACGGTCAAAACGTCCTGCACGCATCAAGGCTTTGTCTAAGACGTCTGCTCTGTTCGTTGCGGCTAACACAATCACATTGGTGTCTGTTCCAAACCCATCCATTTCGGTCAATAACTGATTCAATGTGTTTTCACGTTCATCGTTACCTCCTGTCATGCTATTCTTTCCACGAGCTCTACCAATTGCATCAATCTCATCTATAAATATGATTGATGGTGATTTTTGTGCAGCTTGTTTGAAAAGGTCTCGCACACGAGAAGCTCCAACCCCCACAAACATTTCTACGAAATCAGATCCTGAAAGTGAGAAAAATGGAACGCCAGCTTCACCAGCAACCGCTTTTGCTAGTAAAGTTTTTCCTGTTCCGGGAGAACCAACTAACAAGGCTCCTTTCGGGATTTTACCTCCTAGTGAAGTATATTTTTCAGGATTTTTTAAGAAATCTACAATTTCTTGAACCTCTTCTTTGGCTCCTTCTAAACCAGCAACATCTTTAAATGTTGTTTTGACTTTGGTGTCTTTATCAAATAATTTGGCCTTCGATTTTCCAATATTGAATATTTGACCACCACCACCTGATCCAGATCCTCCACCAGACATTCTTCGCATGAAAAACAACCAAATTGCGATGAATAAAATGAAAGGTAAGAAGGTGAATACTTGATCCATAATGCTAGTTTGCTCTATGTGTTTTTGATCAAAGTCTAAGTTGTAGGTTTCTTTTGCTTCAGACAGTTGGTTCTCAAAATTTTGTAGATCTCCAAAGTCATAAGAAAAAAGAGGTGCACGCTGATTAAACATCGTGGTGCTTTTGACACCTTTATAGGCTTCTTTTTTCAAAGCTTCTGCTGTTAAATAAATTTGAGCAGTGCTTCGATTAACAATAACAATTTCTTTGATGTCATTGCTGTTTAAAATTTCAGAAAACTTATTGGTTGTTATGTTTCTTGATGAAACATCACCAGAGTTTAAGAACTGAAACGCAATAATCAGAAGGAAAATTGCTCCATAGACCCAATATAAATTGAATTTGGGTATGCTAGGTTTATTTTTTTTATTAGAATCACTCATGAGTTATGTGCCTGTGTTTTTTATTATTTTGATGTGCTAATTGCGGTTATTTTTGCATCTCCCCAAAGACTTTCAATATCGTAATATTCTCGTATCTGTTTTTGGAAAACATGAACAACAACATTTACATAATCCATTAAAACCCATTCAGCATTTACCTCTCCTTCTATGTGCCAAGGCTTGTCCTTTAAATTTTTACTCACGTTTTTTTGGATGGATCCTGAGATTGCCTTTACTTGCGTATTCGAGTTTCCAGAGCAAATAACGAAATAATCGCAAACTGTATTTTCTATTTCTCTGAGATCTAATAATTGAACATCTTCCCCTTTTACATCATCAATTCCCTTTATAATTTCAGCAATTAAATCGTCTGTGTTTACTTTTTTTACAGTCATTAAAATTCTTTAATATTTAGAGCAAAGTTATTGTTTTTTTATGATTATTTTGCGCTATATTCAACTAGTTTGTAGAATATTTAACAAATGAAGATAATCAAACTTGATGCCATCGATTCAACCAATACTTTTTTAAAAGAATTGGCACACAACACAAGTCTAGAAAACTATACTGTTGTTACAGCTAAATCGCAAAAAAAAGGAAGAGGACAGATGGGAACGGTATGGCTTTCTGAACCAGGAAAAAACCTCCTATGTAGTGTTTATGTTGCTTTTGAAGATCTTGTGGTCCATGATAAAGCACTATTGAACTATGCAGTTTCTTTAGCTATTATAGATGTGTTGGAAGCAATGAGCTTACCTAGATTGGCTATTAAATGGCCAAACGACATTTTGTCATCTAGTGCCAAGTTATGTGGAGTTTTGGTAGAAAGTGTCATGCGAGGAAAGGAAATTGAGTGTGCAATTATTGGGATTGGTCTCAATGTAAACCAGATGGTGTTTGAAGAGCATCTTAAAAAGGTAACATCGATGCGCAATGTTATGGGACATTTTTTCGACCTAGATGTGGTGCTCGAAAAACTGATGAGGGCTTTAAAATTGAGAATTTCTTCGATTGGTACTCAAGCTAAACCTCCCTTAAAGGCGTGCTATTTAGAAAAGTTGTACAAAAAAAACATCCCTACCATGTTTAGAAATAGTAGCGATGTTTTGTTTATGGGTAAGCTCATAAATGTGACTTCTCAAGGTAAATTACAAATTGAATTGGAAGACGATTCTATTCAAGAATTTGGAATTAAGGAGGTCTCTTTTGCTTAAAGTTTCGCGATGTTCTCTGCGAGTACTTCAATGAATTTTGTCAATGGTTTTTTTACCATCATCGCCATCATTGGGTTAAATTCTCCCTTGAAGATTAACTGTGCTTCACAGGTGTTTTCTGATATCTCGTTGAAATTCCCGGACAAGGTAAAAGGTAGCTTACTGCTCGCTGCCCCTAAGGTAATATTTGAAAACGCTATTTTCTCTTTTAACACCAATCGAATTTCTGGCATTCCTTTCAAAGCGAACAAAAAAGAGTCGCCGTCAACTTCAAATTTTTGAATGGTGTCGGGCATTAATTGTTCAAAATTTCTTAAATCTGTTAGGAGCTCAAATACTTCTTTTGAAGATTTGGCAACGGTTACTTTTGCACTCTCTAAATTCATGTTTTTCTAATGTTGATTCCACTCACTTGGATTTGATCTCCAATTTTGCAGTGTGTATAATTCTTTTTCTGAAATGTATTTACTGTCTAGGGCTTGCTCCAATAAATGCTCGTAATTGCTCAATGCAGTTAATTCGATGTTATGCTCTTTAAAGTTATTCTCTGCAATATTGAAACCATAGGTGAAAATTGCAACCATGCCTTTGATTGTTGCATTTACCTCTTTTAACGCCTCTGCAGCTTGCAGGCTACTTTTACCTGTGCTTATAAGATCCTCAATAATAACAACGTTCTGACCTTTTTCAATATGCCCTTCAATTTGATTTTTTCTGCCGTGTTTTTTAGCTTCGGGTCTAATGTAAACAAATGGGACACCCAACTCTTGCGCAACAAGAACACCAATAGCAATGGCTCCTGTTGCAACTCCTGCAATGACATCTGGCTTACCGTGTTTCTGTTCTACTAGTTTGGCAATTTCTACTTTTAAGAAATTTCGAACGGTAGGGAATGACAAGGTAATTCTGTTGTCACAATAAATAGGTGATTTCCATCCAGAAGCCCATTGGAAAGGTTCTGATGGGCTTAATTTTATCGCTTTTATCTGCAATAGAAATTCAGCTGTTTTTTTTGCTGTATCTTTGTTTAAAACCATGGCGCAAATGTATAAAGTTTTTGTAAATGACAAGCCAATTATCTTGACAGATTCAATTCGGATTGAGAACGGCCATCCCGTTTGTATTTTTAGCGAGGTAGTCATAGATGAGATTTTACATAAAATGAAAAGAGGAAAATTGATGGGAGTTAATCTATTTTGTTCGGATATAGTCGCGGACTGGATTGCTTTTAAAAAAGAATTTAAAGTTGTTATTGCCGCGGGTGGACTTGTAACAAACCCAAAGAAGGAAATATTATTTATTTATAGGTCTGAGGTGTGGGATTTACCAAAAGGACGAGTTGAAGAAGGAGAGTCTATCGAAGAGACTGCAATTAGGGAAGTAGAGGAAGAATGCGGTGCTGAAAATTTAGTATTGAAGGTTCCATTGCTCATTACCTATCATTTGTTCTACATGGATGGAATTCAGCAAATGAAAGTGACACATTGGTATTTGATGGAATCTGATTTTCAGAACAACTTGAAACCTCAGGAGGAGGAAGGCATCACACAAGTCCTTTTTAAGAATGCGGATCAAGTAAAACGGGCTATGAAAAACACGTATGCCAATATCAAATTAGTTTTAGATGCGTATTATAAAAACTAAATCTAAAATATAACTTACCTTTGCCGACTTTCAGAAAATTTATATGCCATGATGAAATATATTAAAAGTAAAACATTAAATATAAAAGATGACACTTTTGCAGGGATTACAGTTTCTTTAGCGATGATTCCAGAAGTAGTTGCGTTTGCTTTTGTTGCGCAAATTGACCCTCTAGTAGCACTTTCAGGTGCTTTTATTATTGGTTTGATAACAGCTATTTTTGGAGGTAGGCCTGGCTTGATTTCAGGAGCTGCTGGTGCTGTTGCAGTTATTTTTGTTACAATGATTTCTCAAGGTCATGCAAAAGGAATGCTTCTAGATAGCCCTATCGATAATATGGGCTATTATTATTTGTTGGCTGCCGTTATTTTAATGGGTTGTTTTCAAATTGGTGCAGGATTGTTAAAATTAGGGCGTTTTGTGCGTTTAATTCCTCATTCTGTAATGATGGGATTTGTAAACGGGTTGGCAATTGTAATCTTTATAGCTCAAGTTAAAATGTTCACTCATAAAGAGGTGGCAGTTTCTGCTAATGGTGTTAAAAGTTATGTAAATATAGCAATGTATGGTCGTGAATTGTATGTCATGCTGGGGCTAGTTGCTTTAACGATGGCTATTATTTGGTTGTTACCAAAACTCACGAAAAAGATTCCAGCTGCCTTAACAGCTATATTAGTAACTACTGGACTCGTTATCTTTGGAGGTATAGATGTAAGTACTGTTGGTTCTTATATTGTTGAAGGCGGAGGAGAAGGCTTGTCTGGAGAGTTTCCTACGCCAAATACTGATTTGTGGGAAAACTTGCCGATCAATCTAGATACTTTTCTATTTATATTGCCATATGCATTTTTAGCTGCTAGTGTTGGTTTAATAGAATCATTAATGACGATGAATTTAGTTGATGAATTAACAGAAACAAGAGGTAACGGTAATAGAGAGTGTATAGCTCAAGGAGCAGGGAATGTTGTAAGTGGATTGTTTGGAGGAACCGGAGGTTGCGGTATGATTGGACAAACGGTGATCAATATCAATGCAGGAGGCAGAGGAAGAGTCTCGGGCATTGTGATGTCTTTAACCTTATTGACTTTTATTTTATTTACCGATAAGTATATTGAGCAGGTTCCTATTGCTGCCTTGGTAGGTGTCATGTTTATGATGGTTATTGAGACATTTGCATGGTCTAGCTTTAGAATTTTGAGAAAAATACCTGCTGCTGATGCCTTTGTTTTAATTGTGGTTTCTGTAGTGACAGTTTTATTTGATTTGGCAATTGCAGTTTTTGTAGGGGTGATTATTTCTGCATTGGTTTTTGCATGGGAAAATGCTAAAAAAATTAGAGCACGTAAACGTGTAAAAGAAGACGGGACCAAAGTATATGAAATATGGGGGCCTTTATTTTTTGGAAGTATTTCTGCTTTTAATGAAAAATTCGACCCTAAAAATGACCCAGAAAGCATAGAGATTGATTTTGTGGAATCTCGTATTAGTGATCATTCTGCTATTGAAGCAATTTATGCTTTGGTGGAAAAATACCAAGCACAAGGAAAGGCTATAAAATTAAAACATTTAAGTGAAGACTGTAAAGTGCTATTGTACAAGTCAAGTCCAATTTTTAACGGTATTATTGAAGAGGCTATTGATGATCCTCGCTATCATTTGGCTGCTAACCCAGAAGAATTTCCGAAACCACTATCGGAATATAAATTTTAACTTGAAATAAAATTTTGCCAGTCTTTTGGCGTATTTAAATTTCTAGTGCACAAAGCATCAGTAACTTCTATAAATGAGATTTCTGATGCTTTTTTTGTTTTAATAAATTGGTCTAGTCGCGCGTTTTCTGCTTCAGGATTAATTCCTAGAATAGCATTTCTTAATGCGGCGTTTATTTTTATGGGATGTCCTTTCTTCCCTTTATATTTGGGGATTACAACTAGGTTGTTTGTTGCGAATAGCTTTTTTTGTGCTGTTTTATGAAACAAAGGAACATCAACATGTAAAAAGATAATATCTAAATGTGAATCTACATGTTTTAAAACAGCTTGTAAATTTGAAAACGGTCCGAGTGCTGGGGTTGGGTTTATTACTACTCGAATGTTTTTGTTTTTGTAGTTTATTGGTGTTTGAACTGCATTTTTGAGCCAAGGTACTGCTTTAAAGTATTGTTGATGGTCATATCCAAGTCCGATGCAGATTTCTGAGCCAATAAAGGTCTCAATTTGCCAAAGTATCCAAAAGCTATTCTTATACGGCAACAACCCTTTTGGTTGTTTCATTCTTGTGGATTTTCCTCCGGCTAAAATGACCAGTATTGGTGCTTTGTTTGAGTATTTCACGCGATGTTAAAAGGTGGTAAATAGGGCTGTAAACAGCCCTAAGACATCTTTACAATATAAGGTTTCTTGTATTTCGTATTGTTGTTTATGATACAATTCCATGCTCAGACAATGGTAAGGTTCTGTAACGTTTTCCTGTGGCATTAAAAATGGCATTGGTAATGGCCGGAGCTATCGGAGGAACGCCAGGTTCTCCAACACCTGTTGCCGTTTCGTCACTGTCTACAATGGTAATGTCAATAGGCGGAACTTCATGCATTCTCGTCATTTTATAGTCATGGAAATTACTTTGTTCTATGGCGCCATCTTTTGCTGTGATTTTTCCATGGAGCGCAATTGACATCCCAAATACCACAGCTCCTTCCATCTGATTAAGAACATTGTCTCTGTTGACCACCATTCCACAATCTAAAGCTGTCCATACTTGATGTATTTTTAGTGTGTTGTTTACTACTGAAACCTCAACAACATTGGCAACATAGCTAAAGAAACTGTAGTAGAAAGCAATTCCTAATCCGTGTCCTTCCGGTAATTTTCTACCCCAGTTTGCTTTTTCTGTAGCAATGTGAATTACATTTTTCAAACGTTTCGTGTTCAACGGGTGTGGAGATTTCCCCTCACGTATTCGGTTTTTTCCAATAAGATTTAAGCTAAAATCTAAAGGATCTTTTGCCGCTTTGCTAGCCAATTCATCGATAAAAGAGTTGATACCAAAACTATGAAATATGGCACAAACAGAACGAAGCCATCCAATTCTTAGAAAGGGCTCTGCTTTCGCATTCTCGTAGCGTGTATGCTCAATTTCAAAAGGGTTATTATTCATTCCTTGGCCAAGTTCCCATCCAGCGGCATATTTTGCGCCAGGCATATAAGTAGAACTAATTGAAGGGAAAGCAGTTCTATGAAGCCATCCAGTTACCGTTCCGTCTTGGTTTAAAGAAGCCTTTAAGTATTGTGCATTTGTTGTATGATAATAACTGTGCTGTATGTCATCTTCTCTGGTCCAAACCACTTGAACAGGTGTCTTTGTCTTTTGAGACAAAGCAACCGCTTCAACTACAAAATCTGGTTTTGATTTTCTTCCAAACCCACCTCCTAAGAACGTGACGTGGATGGTCACGTCTTTAACGTCTATTTCTAAATAATTCGCAACTTCCGCTCTTGCAGATTGAGGAGATTGAACGGGTGCCCATACTTCACATTTTCCTTCACGGACCCATGCCAATGCATTGGGAGTTTCCATAGGGGCATGCACCAAGTGAGGCAATTGATAGGTTGCTTCAACCAATGTATTTGCCTCAGAAAAGGCCTTTTTTATGTTCCCTTTTGTGGGTGGAACAACCTTTCCTCTGGTATGCACACGATTTGTTAATCGCTGTTTGTATGCTGCACTATCATAGTTGGCATTACTTCCGGTATTCCAGGCAATGTCTAAGTTATTTCTTCCTTGTATCGCAGCCCATGTATTGTTGGCAATCACAGCAACGCCGCCGAGCATTCCAAAGGGTCTTTTTACTCTAGCAAGCTCAAATACCTCCTCAACACCATGTGTTTTCAAAGCTTCAGTTTTGTCAACGCTTTTCACCGTTCCAAAAGCTGTTGGACATCGCGCTATTACTGCAAACTTCATATTGGGTAATCGAGCATCCAATCCGTAGGTCGCCGAACCATGTGTAAAGTCTTTAATATCGATACTCTTTAAAGTCTTTCCTATGTATTTGAAGTCTTTTTTATCTTTTAGTGGTACGTCTTTTGGTTTCGGAACTTCGAGAAGCATGGCTGCTTCTACCAAATCACCAAAAAATAGTTTCTTACTACTATTTTTATGAAAGACGTAGTGCATTTCTGCTTTGCAATCTGATGCTGGAACTCCCCATTTTTTTGCAGCAGCTGCGATGAGCATTGTTTTGGCAACGGCCCCCATTTTTCGCATAGGTTTCAGAATGGTTCTTATGCTGCGTGAGCCATCTGTATTTTGATTTCCAAATTTCTTATCTCCCTCAGCTTGTGCTACAGAAACATAGTTCCAATCGGCTTCCATTTCATCTGCAATTGCAGAGGTTAAAGAAGTTCGAATTCCTTGTCCCATTTCAGAACGAGAGCAAAGAAGGGTTAATTTCCCGTCTTTTTTTAGTTGTACAAATAAGTTCGGTTCAAAGCTAGTTCCGTCATCAATTCGAACAATTTCTTTGTCAGAATTAAATTGACAGCCAATAATCAGCCCTCCAGAAGCGAGTCCAAAAACTTTTACAAAATTTCTACGACTCATGTTTTGTATTTCCTTCATCGCTATTTGTTTTTTAGTTGAACTGCTTTGTGTATTGCTTTTCGAATTCTAGGGTAGGTTCCACATCTACAAATATTTCCGCTCATCGCTTCATCAATCGCTTCATCTGTGGGATTTGGGTTACTATTTAATAGCGATGTAGCGGCAATTAATTGACCTGATTGGCAATAACCACATTGCGGAACATTGAGCGCTTCCCAAGCTTTTCTCAGATAGTTGAGTGTCTCTGTGTCGCCTTCAATAGTGGTGATCTTTGTGCCAATACCATAGCTAACAGGCAGGCTACAAGATCGCACGGCCTCTCCATCTATGAGCACAGAACAAGCTCCACATTGGCTTACTCCACAGCCATATTTGGTGCCAGTTAATCCTATAATATCTCTGATAGCCCATAAAAGCGGCATCTCATCATGTGCTTCTATATGGTGGTCTTTTCCGTTGATAGTAAGTGTTTTCAATACATTTTATTTTTTCTGTAACCCAAAGTACTCTTTTTTTAAGTTCTAAGCAACTTTTGTCTTTTTTAACTTGTGAAAAGGCATCTGTTTTGGTCTTGTTGCGTTTGGTTTTTTTGAGATGTTTTTTTCTAGAAACAAAAGAAGAATCTCTTTTTCTAAAGCCTTAAAAGTGATTTTATAGAAATGATTCGTTTTAACCGTGATAAAATAGGTATCTTAGCAAGAATTAAGAAATAATGTTGATTTTAAGTAGTTTTTATGTGATTTTGAGAGGATGAACCACCTTTTAAATGTAAAAATTATGAGAACGAGTATTTCTATAGTGTGTGAGACCCCGTTATTTTTGCGGTGAAAACAATGAAATAACCAAGTAAATACACAATCAAACAAAACTTCATGTCGAAACCGATGTACATTAAAAACGAATCCATAACTACTTTATCAGAATTAGTTTCAGTACTCCGAGTAAAAGAAAGAAAAGCGTATGGAACTGTTTTAAAGGAGATGAAGATATCGCTTCAAGAGTTTGAAAAATACGCAACTTGGTCAGATACATGTTATACAAGAAACTGTATTGAAGAAAATTCAGATTTCGAATTGATTTTAATTTGTTGGTCTGAATCCCAAAAAACAGCAATTCATGATCATGGAGGAGAAGAGTGTTGGGTGTATGTTGTGGATGGAGAATATAGAGAAAACATATACGAGAAAAATGATTTAGGAGAACTAAAGCTAATGAAAAACTTGCAGATCCAAACAGGAGATGTGACCTATATGATCGACTTTATGGGATTTCATAACCTAGAAAATCACTCGAATAGAAAAGCGATGTCTTTGCATTTATATGCCAACCCTATCAGGAAATGTAATGTATACGACGCCGATAAAAAGGTATTTGTAAACAAAAAGCTGTTTTACGATACAATAGAAGAAATTCATCAATAAAGAATAGAAAATACAAATATATGTCTGAATTAAGTGCTGATTTAATACTCTTTAACGAACTAGCAGAATTACTTTTAAACGAAGAAGAAAAGTGTCCTGTGGCAAAACCTATTGCCGCAAATGAGTTGTACAATACCCTAGATTTGTCTCTGAACAAAATAGGAATGGTAGATGCTGCTTTTAAGGATGTACTGAAAGATGTGCTTGTAGCGACTCCAAAAACAGCAACGAATCTCTTTTTTAATCAATTATTTGGAGGGAGGCAGTCCAAATCTGTTTTAGGAGACTTATTAGCGGTTTTATTAAACAACAGCATGTATACCTATAAGGTTGCAGGGCCTCAAGTAGGTATTGAGCAAGAAATAATAAAAAAGTCATGTGCTATGATTGGCTATGGGTCCCAAAGTAATGGTACATTTCCAACGGGAGGATCTATGAGTAATTACATGGCTCTGCTGATGGCAAGAGATGCAAAAGATCCCGCTTGTAGGTTTCAAGGAATGACAAAACCTTTAATCATGTATACTTCCAAAGAGTCGCACTATTCGAATGCTAAAAATGCCAGTTTTGCTGGAATGGGGAGAAATAATGTTCGCTATATTGAAACAGATTCAAAAGGGTTAATGAGCCCGTTGAAACTAGAAGAACAGATCCAAAAAGATTTGATAGATGGATGTGTTCCTACTTTTATAAATGCTACAGCAGGAACAACTGTGCTTGGTGCTTTTGATCCAATAAATGACATTGCAACAATTGCAGAAAAGTATCAGGTTTGGTTACATGTTGATGGGGCTTATTGTGGTTCAGTTATTTTTTCTGAACAGAAGAAGCATTTGCTATCAGGAGTAGCGCGTTCAGATTCGTTTAGTTACAACGCGCACAAAATGTTGGGAACTCCTTTGACATGTTCTATCATCTTAGTAAAAGATAAAAAATATTTACACGATTCTTTTAGCAATGATGCAGAATATCTATACCAGACAGATGGTGATGGTTTTAATTTAGGTAAAACATCTTTTCAATGCGGTCGAAGAAATGATGCACTCAAGTTTTGGACATTGTGGAAGTCGATAGGTACACAAGGGTTAGAAAAAATAATAGATCAGCAATTTGAGCTAGCAGAGGTGGCAAGAAATTATGTCGAAAATCACCCTGATTATACGTTGTATAGTCATGAGGACAGCATTTCTGTTTGTTTCAACTATAAAAATATTGATCCTAAAATACTTTGTACGCTTTTATACGAGCATCAAATAACAGTTGTTGGATTTGGAGCGTTTAAAGAAGATTCTTTCGTCCGCTTTGTAACAATCAATGCAACGAATACCAAAGAAGACATTCTCAACTTTTTTAACCTGTTGGAAAGCTTTGTAAAAGAACATGCACATGCCTTGGAGGGTGTTTATTAGCGCTTATTTTTTGTTAAAATAATGCGCTACGGATGTGGGAACTAAACTGGTGGCGTCACCTCCATTTTTTACGATATCTCTTACAATTGATGAACTTATATAAGAAGTTTCGGCGCTGGTCAAAAGAAAAACAGTCTCAATACCAGAAAGTTTTCTATTGGTTTGTGCGATGGCTTTTTCAAACTCAAAATCAGCAGGGTTCCGCAATCCGCGAACTATAAAGTCTGCTTTTATTTCTTTACAATAGTTTACTGTTAAGCCAGAGTAGGTTTCTACGATGATTTTTTGTTCTGCGAAAAAAGCATTTTGAATGAATTTTTTACGTTCATCAATTGAAAACATGTACTTTTTTTTTGCATTGATACCAATCGCAATGATAATTTCATCGAAAAGAGGTAAACTTCGAGAGATGATGTCTACATGTCCTAGGGTAATAGGATCAAAAGAACCTGGAAAAACTGCTTTCTTCATATGGTTATCTATTTAATGCCAACAAGATTGCATTGTCAAATAAGTCTGACAAGCTAATGTTGGCTTGGTTTGCTTGTTGTGGAAGTATACTTTCTGCTGTTAACCCAGGAACCGTATTAATTTCTAAAAAGTGAGGTTCACCATTGACAAAAATATACTCAGATCGAGAAAAACCGCTCATGTCAAGAACCTCGTAGACTTTTTTTGCAATCTTTGTTACCTTTTTTACTTCTGTGTCTGAAATCCTTGCAGGTGTAATCTCCTCTGATTTGCCCTTGTATTTAGCTTCGTAGTCAAAGAAATCATTCTCTGTAGTGATTTCTGTAATTGGCAACACTTCAATGTTTCCTTTGTACTCAATAACACCAACAGATACTTCAGTTCCTTCCAAGAAGCTTTCAAGTAATATCTCAGAATCTTCTTCATATGCCTTCTCTATTCCCAAAATAATTTCATCAGCATTGTAAGCTTTCGTGATGCCAAAGCTAGAACCTGCATGGTTGGGTTTTATAAAACAAGGAACACCAAGTGTGTCTATAATTTTTGAAGTGTCTATGACATCTCCTTTGTTCAAGTATATGGATTTTGCTGTCTGAATTCCATACTGTTTTACAACGCTTAATGTATCTCTTTTATTGAAGGTGAGTGCCATTTGATACCAAGGAGCAGAGGTGTGTTTCATTCCAATAAGTTCAAAATAGGCGAGGAGCTTCCCATCTTCACCAGGCGTGCCATGTATGGCATTAAAAACACAATCAAAGACAATGTTTTGGTTTTGAACTTTGACAGAAAAGTCATTTTTATCGATCGGAAACTCATGGTTATCATCATCTATGTACACCCATTTCTCTTTCAAAATATGAATGCGATACGGAATGTATTTCGTTCTATTTACATGTTTATATACAATACTCCCACTATTCAAAGAAATCGCTACTTCAGAGGAATAGCCTCCCATTATGATGGCAATGTTTTTTTTCATTTTTAGATTTTCCAAATCAAAACAAATTTATCAAAATATAAATAGAAAGACTAACGTTTGGTTTTATATCTTTGTAACCAGTTAAAAAATTGACCATGAGTTTATTTCAGTTTATTAAAAGTACCTCTTTTTTCAAACAGATTGCCATTGCAATTGTAG
This sequence comes from Polaribacter sp., assembly GCA_042091715.1. Classification (GTDB taxonomy): domain Bacteria; phylum Bacteroidota; class Bacteroidia; order Flavobacteriales; family Flavobacteriaceae; genus Polaribacter. Next base: position 44,542 of record JBELGW010000005.1, read on the forward strand.
TATTTTTTATGATTATTTTTGGGCTGCAGTGGTGGTTCGGTGTTACAACAAATCATGATCAAAAAATACAAGTTCCAGATTTAAATAATATGGATTTGTCTGAGGTAGCAAGTGTTTTGAAAGACGTTGATTTGCGCTTTGAGGTCATAGATTCTTCAAGCTATAACCCTCAATATTTGAATAAGGGCGTAATAGAACAAGACCCTGAAGCGGGCAGCTTTGTGAAAGAAAATAGAAAAGTTTATTTGACTGTAAATCCTTCAAAGTATAGAGATGAGGTGCTGCCTGATTTAAATGGTAAAACAAAAAGACAAGCAAGAACTCACTTATTATCACTTGGTTTTCGAATTGGAGAGTTCTCGTATGTAGCAGATATAGGAAAGGATGTGGTAAGAGGAGTAAGATATAACGGAGAACCTGTAAAGCCAGGAATGTTGCTTCCAAGGAACTCTGTGATAGATTTAATTTTAGGAGACGGTAAAAGATAATATACATGCAGGAGGATCATCATTCAGACATAGAGAACGAAGCGTTATACGAGCATTATAGATTTGCTGCTAGTGAGGGTCAAGAGCCTCTGCGAGTAGACAAATTTTTGATGAATTTTGTAGAAAATGCGACTCGAAATAAAGTGCAGCAGGCAGCAAAAGCAGGAAATGTTTTGGTCAATGATGTGCCGGTAAAGTCAAATTATAAAGTAAAGCCAAATGACATTGTTCGTGTTGTTTTAGCGCATCCACCAGCAGAAAACTTGCTGGTGGCAGAAGAACTTCCATTGGATATTATTTATGAAGATGCTGCTGTAATTGTGGTGAATAAAGCAGCTGGAATGGTGGTGCACCCGGGACATGGGAATTATTCAGGCACTTTAGTTAATGGGTTAATTCACCACATAGAAAACTTGCCAAGTAATAGTAATGAACGCCCAGGTTTGGTGCACAGAATTGATAAAGATACAAGTGGTTTATTGGTGGTGGCCAAAACAGAATATGCCATGGCACATTTGTCAAAGCAATTTTATGATCGAACTACAGAGCGTCTCTATTACGCACTAGTATGGGGGAATATCGAAGAAGAGGAGGGAACTATTGAAGGGAATATTGGGCGAAGTTTCAAGAATCGATTGCAAATGGATGTGTTTCCTCAAGGTGATTTTGGAAAACATGCGGTGACACATTTTAAAGTACTTGAGCGTTTGACCTATGTTACTTTGGTGCAATGTAAACTAGAAACAGGTAGAACTCATCAAATTAGAGCACATTTCAAACATGTTGGTCATACCTTATTCAATGACGAACGTTATGGAGGTGATGACATTTTAAAAGGAACTACTTTCACAAAATACAAACAGTTTGTTCAGAACTGTTTCAAGAGCTTACCAAGACAAGCATTGCATGCAAAAACATTAGGATTTGAGCATCCAACCACTGGAGAGTTTATGCGTTTTAATTCAGAACTTCCAGATGATATTCGAGAATGTTTAGAGAAATGGAGAACGTATTCGGAGCATTCAAATCATGAAATTTAAATAGGAAATAACTTTTTTATAGATCTATTTTTTGTTGTGCATATTGAGGGAAGTTCATGTTGCAATTGACTTGCAAGCGATGTGGTAACCTACTTATGAGGAGAATACATCAATTCTTTCGATGTCTGTATCAATTTTAAATTTTGAAAAATTTGAAAATGATATTTTCTAGTTGTATTTTTACTGTACCTAAGAATAGCCATATGAAAATCATTATATCTCCTGCAAAGTCATTGGATTTTGAGACTCCTGTCACAACGAGCCTGTATTCACAACCTCATTTTTTAGAAAACGCTATGCAGTTAAACAAGAAATTGAAAACGTTGTCTAGTGAAGAGATTGCTGCATTTATGAATGTTTCTAAGAGTTTAGCAGATTTGAATTATGAGCGCAATCAACAATGGGCAGTTCCCTTTACGCAAGAAAACGCAAAACAGGCCATTTTTGCTTTTACAGGAGAGGTGTTTCGAGGAATTGATGTTACTACTTTAGAAGCAGAAAAGCTTCCTCTATTGCAAGAGCGTTTGCGAATTTTATCTGGTTTGTATGGTTTGTTAAAGCCCTTAGATTTGATGCAAGCCTATCGTTTAGAGATGGGAAAAAAATTACAAGTAGGCGGAGCTCAAAATTTATATAAATTTTGGGGTGATAAAATAGCCAATGCCTTGAACGATGAGTTAGAAGAAACGGACTTATTTGTGAACCTAGCGAGTACAGAATATTTTAAAGCCGTAAATAAGAAGGTACTAAAAGTACCGATGATTACTCCCGTATTTAAAGATTATAAGAACGGGCAATTGAAGACAATCATGACTTTTGCAAAAAAAGCACGTGGATTAATGGTGCGCTATATCATCGATCATGACATTACCACTATGGACGGTCTGAAAGGTTTTCACACAGATGGTTATGGTTTTTCAGAAGAATTGTCTTCCGAAACTGAATTGGTATTTACGCGTTAGTTTTTCGATTCATTCGATACATAATCCAAACATGAGGAGCCGTTACCGCAAATAATGTGAGAAATATAATGGAGTTGAAATGATGTGCGTCTACAAAATAATAGACAGCGAAAAGTCCTGTAATACTCAGTAACCAATAGAATAATGCTTTTTTAATATAATGTAAAATTGTTTTCTTAGAGGGAGCTCCCGTGAGGTATCTTGTTTGATCTAAGATAGAAGGGATGCTGTGCCAAAGCACAAAGTAAATTGCAAATCCTAAAATGAGTGAACTGGTTTTAAACACTAAGAACAATAAAAGCACGTAAAAAAATTCTTTAAAGAGCTGTAACTTCGCTTCCTTTTTTATAAAGTAATGATACGAGAAAATACATCCTACAGACAAGGCAGAAAGGAGAAGTGTTCTCTCAATCCATTGTATGGGAATTGAGGCATTTGTTAAATTTCGTAAAATAAGATCTATTTGTTCTGTGTTTACAATAAATAGCATTGAAAATATGAGCATGCCATAAAGAATGTATACGACCGTTTTATAGCTTTTAGCACCAGCTATTTTTTCACTTAAGTGCTGTTCTCCAAAGTGAAAAGAACTTAACATAATAAACAGCAGAATGGAGAGAAAAGGAAATACCAAATAGCTGATGATACAAGAGAGTATCAACAACAAGTACCCCAGTACGTGCTTGATAAAACGACGCCTATTTTCTTCTTGTTTTTTAAGAATGCTCAGGTCATTGGCACCATGAATGATACCAATCGATAAAACGATCACATAGGCAATAGAATCTTCAATAATTTGACCAAATTGAATGCTAACCCAAAGCAGTAAAAAAGTGAAGAATATCATAAGTTCTTGATAGTCAAATTTCAAAATGATAATTTTTTATGAAATGTATTATTTTTTTCGTAATTTAGTAGTAATTAAAACAAATAATTTTTAACTAAACAAATCAAATTTTATTATGATGTATTCATTGAATTTTATGTCGGTCGCTAAATTGGCAACTGACGATTATGTAGGATTTACTTTTTTTGTAGGATGTATGGCTATGATGGCAGCATCCGTGTTCTTTTTCTTCTCTATGAATAGTGTAGATAAGAAATGGAGAACCTCTCTCTTGGTTTCTGCACTTATTACGTTTATTGCTGCAGTGCACTATTGGTATATGAGAGATTATTGGGCAGCACACTCAGAGTCACCAACATTCTTTCGATATGTAGATTGGATTTTAACAGTGCCGTTAATGTGTGTTGAATTCTATTTAATTTTGAAGGTAGCAGGCGCGAAAAAATCACTGATGTGGAAATTGATATTTTTATCTGTGGTGATGCTAGTGACTGGATATTTTGGAGAAGCAGTAGATAGAGATAATGCATCTATTTGGGGACTTGTTTCTGGATTGGCTTACTTTGTAATTGCTTACGAGATTTGGTTCGGAGGTGCAAAGAAACTAGCTACAGAAGCTGGTGGAGCAGTTTTAAGTGCACACAAAATGTTATGTTGGTTTGTATTGGTAGGATGGGCTATTTATCCTTTGGGTTATATGGCAGGTACACCAGGATGGTATGACGGATTGAATGGAATGTTAGACATGGATGTGATTTATAATATAGGAGATGCAATCAATAAGATTGGCTTTGGTTTGGTTGTTTACAACCTTGCAGTTACAAGCTCAAAGGATTGATTCATTTTTAAGTAATACCGAAAAGCCAAAAACATGCGCTGCATGTTTTTGGCTTTTTTTTGCTAACAATCTGCCAATCCTACAGTAACCGCTAAACCTCCTTCGGAGGTTTCTTTATAATTACGGTTCATGTCTTTGGCAGTTTCCCACATGGTATCAATTACTTTATCAAGAGGAACTTTCACCTCTTCTGGGTCTGTTTCTAAAGCCAATTCAGCAGCATTGATTGCTTTTATGGCTCCCATGGCATTTCGCTCAATGCATGGAATTTGAACCAAGCCTCCAATGGGGTCGCATGTGAGCCCTAAATGATGCTCCATCGCTATTTCTGCGGCAACTAAACATTGTGCCGGAGAACCTCCTAATAACTCGGTTAGTGCTCCAGCTGCCATTGCAGATGAAACACCAATCTCAGCTTGGCATCCTCCCATGGCAGCAGATATGGTTGCATTCTTTTTAAAAATGCTTCCTATTTCTCCAGCAACCAATAAGAATTTTTTGATATGTTTAAAACTTGCATGGTGATTTTCTATGACCAGATAGTACATTAATACAGCCGGAATAACCCCTGCACTTCCGTTAGTAGGGGCGGTCACAACCCTCCCTAAAGAAGCATTTACTTCGTTCACAGACAATGCAAAACAACTCACCCATTTTAGAATCTCGCGAAACTTAACTTCTGTGCTTCTAATGGCAGAAATCCAATCATTTTGATTCTTATATGTGGTCCCTTTAATTAGTTTGTGATGTATGTCTTTTGCCCTGCGTTTTACATGCAACCCCCCAGGTAAAGTCCCTGATGTGTGACACCCTGTATACATGCATTCTAACATGGTTTCCCAGATACGCATCAACTCAAGATCTATCTCCTCGTCAGTCTTTAGGACTAATTCATTCTGAAAAACAATATCTGAAATAAATGCACCTTCCTTTTTACAATAGTTTTCTAATTCTGTAGCCCTATTAATGGGGTATGGAAAATTTTTCTTAGTGAATTCATTGTCTTTATCTGCTTTTGCATCTTCCTGAATCACAAAGCCTCCGCCAATAGAGTAATACGTCTCTTTAGAAATAACTTTCGTGTTTTCGTATGCAATAAATGTCATTCCATTGGAATGAAAAGGTAAAAAATCACGATTAAAGACAATCGTTTCCTTCGTGCATGGAATCGTTTTAGTTCCATTGAACTCGATGGCATTCGTTTCTTCGATCGTTGAAATAATACGATCAATAGATTCAATTGGAATGTACTCAGGATCTGTGCCACTTAAGCCCAATAAAATTGCGACATCTGTGGCGTGCCCTTTTCCTGTCAATGACAGCGAACCATACAAATCGATATGAATGGAGGTAACCTCATCAAAATGTCTCTCTTGTTTTAGCTTGTCAATCCATTGCTGTGCTGCCCGCCAAGGACCTAAGGTGTGCGAACTCGAGGGTCCAACACCAATCTTTAACATATCAAAAACACTTATAAACTGTGACATCCTTTATTTTTTGGCTAAAGTATGAAAATCCGCTATGCTAGAAAGGTTATTTTTTCAATTTTAGATTATTTAAAAGAGATGAATTATGTCATCCTGTCATCTTTTCTGCCTGAAATATCATGAGAAACTGACAATTGCATTTAGAAAAGATAATGGCATACAAATTGACTATTAGCAAGATATAAAAAAAGAAATAACACTATTAATTATAAATACAAATTATGAGTAAGATTATAGGAATTGACTTAGGAACAACCAATTCATGTGTTTCTGTAATGGAAGGAAATGAGCCAGTTGTTATACCGAATGCAGAAGGGAAAAGAACAACGCCTTCTATTGTAGGTTTTGTTGAAGGAGGAGAAAGAAAAGTTGGAGATCCTGCCAAAAGACAGGCGGTAACAAACCCAACAAAAACTGTGTATTCTATCAAACGTTTTATGGGGAATAAATTCTCTGAATCTGATAAAGAGACAGCAAGAGTTCCTTACAGCGTTGTAAAAGGAGATAATGACACACCGAGAGTAGACATTGATGGTCGTTTATACTCGCCACAAGAAATATCTGCAATGGTGTTGCAAAAGATGAAAAAAACTGCTGAAGATTATTTAGGACAAGATGTGTCTGAAGCGGTGATTACTGTGCCAGCATATTTTAATGATGCACAAAGACAAGCTACGAAAGAAGCTGGTGAGATTGCAGGTTTGCAAGTTCGTAGAATTATCAACGAGCCAACTGCAGCAGCATTGGCTTACGGAATGGATAAAAAAGGAACTGACCAAAAAATTGTAGTTTTTGATTTTGGAGGAGGAACACATGATGTTTCTATTTTAGAGTTGGGAGATGGTGTTTTTGAAGTGTTGGCAACCGATGGAGATACGCACTTAGGTGGTGATGATGTTGATGAAAAAATCATTAACTGGTTGGCTGATGAGTTTAAAGCAGAGGAAAATATGGATTTACGTAAAGATCCTATGGCTTTACAGCGTTTGAAGGAGGCTGCCGAAAAAGCAAAGATTGAATTGTCTAGTTCTGCTTCAACAGAAATCAATTTGCCATATGTTACTGCAACAGCAAGTGGACCAAAACACTTAGTGAGATCTTTGACAAAAGCGAAATTTGAACAATTAATTGATGATTTAGTAAGAAGAACGATTGAGCCATGTGCTACAGCATTAAAAAATGCGGGTCTTTCTACTGCCGATATTGATGAGGTTATTTTAGTAGGAGGTTCTACTAGAATCCCAGCGGTACAAGATGCTGTTGAAAAATTCTTTGGAAAAGCGCCAAGTAAAGGAGTGAATCCTGATGAGGTAGTTGCTTTAGGAGCTGCCATTCAAGGAGGAGTATTGTCTGGAGACGTTAAAGATGTATTGTTATTAGATGTGACTCCATTATCATTAGGGATTGAGACCATGGGGAACGTATTTACAAAGTTAATCGATGCAAATACAACCATTCCTACAAAAAAATCTCAAGTATTTTCTACCGCAGTAGACAATCAGCCATCTGTAGAGATTCACGTATTACAAGGTGAAAGAGCAATGGCAGCAGATAATAATACCATTGGTCGTTTTCACTTAGATGGATTGCCACCAGCACAGAGAGGAGTGCCTCAAATTGAAGTAACTTTTGATATTGATGCAAATGGAATTATTAAAGTTTCTGCCGTAGATAAAGGAACCAACAAATCTCATGAGATTAGAATCGAAGCTTCATCTGGATTGTCAGAAGAAGAAATCGAAAAAATGAAGCAGGAAGCAGAAGCAAATGCTGATGCCGATAAGCAAGCAAAAGAAACTGCAGAAAAAATCAATGGTGCTGATGGAATGATTTTCCAGACAGAAAAGCAATTGAAAGAGTTTGGTGATAAATTATCTGAAGATAAAAAAGGACCAATCGAAGCAGCATTAGTTGAGTTAAAAGCGGCACACGAATCTAAAGATATTGCACAGATTGATGCTGCAATGGAAAAGATCAATGAAGCTTGGAAGGTTGCGTCTGAAGAAATGTACAAAGCAGAGCAAGAAGCTCAAGCTGGTGCAGGAGCACAGCAAGGTCAGCCAGAAGCAGCTGCTGCCGATGGAGATACTGTTGAAGATGTAGACTTCGAAGAGGTAAAATAAGTTTTTTCTGAATGTATTCAGAATCTTATGCATAGTAAAAACGCAATCATTCATTTGATTGCGTTTTTTTATGGGGTATTGAGAGGAATTAAATAATCTCTATGATCGTTCAAATAGCTTCAGTATCTTCGCAACAATCTTGTTATCAATTATTTTGAAGACCTATACAAAACTCAATTTCTTTAAACATACTTTTTGTGAATTCAAAAAGGTAGATCATGGTTTTTTTGATGCAAATCAAATTCATTTTAAAAGCAAAGCAGGGAGTCAGTATTCATATACCAAAGAAGGTGTGTATCGATATTCAAACCATTGGGGGAGGGTTGCAAACTGCAGATGGAGACTCCGCTCTGAAGAAACTGTAAAAAATCAAAATCAGTATCTTGGATTTGCAAAATGGACAGATTTCTATGCGTTAAATGAGTTTGAAAAGCAGTTTTATATTGCTGTCGATTTTGACAAAAGACTTGTGAATTTTCACCATAAAACAACGAAAACAGAAGTTTTTTTATTTTTTGCATCCACCGCCCAAAAGAAAGTGCACCACATAAGAAAATTATTTGCGGATGATAAGTGGGCAAAGTATTTTGAGGAAGATGTAATTCTACTTCGAAAAAAAATCATCACAGCCTATATAAATTCCAATAAGTCATTGCAGGAAATTAAAACTGATTTCACCTAATTTCAACATACAAATGGGCATTGTGAGCGTTTTGTTCTCAGGAATATTTCGTAAATTTACCCTGGTGAAAACGAACAGAAACAAACACAGTTTAAACATTTCATAACAATGAATATACCCCAAACGAGTCTCCCAAGAATGGTGATTGTTGTTGGAGGATTTGCAGGTTTGGCTTTGACAAAAGGATTGATGAGTCGAGAAGTTCAAAAGAAGCACTTAAAATTTTTAATAATGAGGATTCCTTTCATTCAGAAGAATGCTAACCTTTTAATTTGTAACGATGCAGTCCTTTTCACATGTTAAATGTCCTCACTGTGGTACTTTTAATACCAATAAAGACTATTGTCAGTCTTGCAATCGTTTGATCTCGGAGCAAAAGAAACGTGCAGCCAGAGCAACTCATATTGTAGAGGCAGAATTACAAGAAATTCAAAAAGAACTTGGAAAAGAAACTACTGTCAAACGTTTAAAGAGACATCCTTTTATTCTTGTAAAAATCTTAGGTTGGTGTTTACAGTCAATTTGGTTTGTACTCAATATTATTGGAGGTTTGATTGCTTGGTGTATCGCAATGGTGGCTGCGGGATGAAAAAGGGGCTTACGCATTATGTGTTCATTTCTGCTGTTCTTGGTGTGTTGGTCTATGCATCAGATAGACTCGGCTTTCTATTGCCGAGATATGTTCGTTTTTATCTAAATGATTTTTTAATTCTACCCATCGTATTGTATGTTACTTTATTTACAATTCGAAAACTTAAAGGAGATGCATCGATACAATTATCAGGAATCCATATTGTGTATATGTGTTTCATGTATGCTCTCTTTTTTGAATATTGGCTTCCATCCTTTCATCCAAGATATACCTCAGATCTTGTTGATGTAGTATTGTATTTTTTTAGTGGATTGATTTTTTATTTTTTGCAAAAAGAGCACAGCTAATAAAGGCAGTAAAATAAGAACAGTCCATGTTTTTTTCTCAACAGCATCTTTTTCAACGTTGCTCTTGCTTTTTTTGCAGAGGTGTATCTTTCGCTCTACACATTAAATATTTCAATTCATCATTACAATAGTACAATTCGGTTATTCTCTTTAGAGCAGTCTTTTTTATTGCCACACCTTTGAGGTGTAGAATTCATATTTAAATAAAAAAAAATGAAGCAGATTGTATTTTTAATTAGTGTTTTTTCTCTTTTGTCTTTGAATGCACAGACTACTGTATCTGGAAAAGTAACAGATAAAAAAGGAATACCAATTGAAGGAGCTAATGTCTATTTAGAGGGTACTTATGACGGTACATCAACCAATGAAAAGGGAATTTTTTCTTTTGTCACCGCAACAAAAGGTGTTCAAACATTAAAAATTTCATTTATATCCTATGAAACCTATACTAAAACAGCAGAAATCAGCGCATTTAAAGAGGTGGCTATTGTGTTGAGGGAAGATATAAACACCTTGGATGCAGTTAGTATCAATGCAGGTACATTTGAAGCGGGAGACAATGCCAAAGTAACTGCTCTAAAACCTTTAGATATTGTGACCACTGCCGGAGCCTTAGGCGATTTTGTTGGTGCGCTACAAACCTTACCAGGAACTTCGAATCTCTCGGAAGATGGACGTTTGTTTGTACGTGGAGGAGATGCAGAAGAAACACAAGTTTTCATTGATGGCATACGAGTGTTTACTCCTTATGCCACAACAGCAAACAATATTCCGGCAAGAGGGCGTTTCTCTCCTTTTTTATTTAAAGGAATTTCGTTTTCAACAGGAGGATACTCTGCGGAATATGGTCAAGCACTCTCAAGTGTGTTGCTTTTGAATTCTACAGACAATCCGATAGAGGAGCGGACAGATGTGTCTCTAATGACTGTTGGATTAGGGCTTGGTACTACTCAAATTTGGGATAATAATTCATTAAGTATTAATACATCATATATTAATTTGGCACCATATCAAGCAGCATTTCCTGATAAGAATGAGTGGCATAAACCCGCACAGTCATTTAGTGGAGAAGCGGTGTATCGTCAGAAAATGAAAGCAGACGGATTGTTAAAGGTGTATGGAGCATTTAGCTATTCAGATCTTGATTTGACACAAGAAGATATCAACCTACCCAATGGTTTTCGTTTTGGAATGAAAAATAGAAACCTCTATTTTAATACCTCTTACAAAGGCTTTTTAGGAAATGATTGGACCCTCTCCTCTGGATTTTCTTTTACCCATGATCATATAGATATGAGGCTTGAGGAGGATGATATTGTGGGGAATGAAAATTCAGGTCATTTCAAAGTAAAATTGAAAAAGAATATAAATAATCGCATCAAGTTCAACATGGGGGCGGAGTATTTTATTACCGACTATCAAGAGGATTTTAAAAGTGATATGAATGGCGATTTTAACTCGGGATTTACCAACGCAATTTTGGGGCTGTACGCAGAAACAGATCTCTTTTTTTCTAAAAATCTTGCAGCAAAATTAGGAGTGAGAGCAGAGCACTCTGAATTGTTGAACGAATTTACAGTTTCTCCAAGAGTTTCTTTGGCCCATAAATCAGGAAAGAACGGTCAGTTCTCGGTCTCATATGGGAAATTTTATCAAAATCCTAAGAATGATTATTTGAAACTCAGTTCAAATTTTAAAGCAGAGAATACGGACCATTTTATAGCAAATTACCAGTATGTGAATAATAAGAAAATTTTTAGAGTAGAAGCCTATCACAAAGAGTACAAAAACTTGGTAAAGTACGATACAGCATTTAGTCTACCTACCTCAAATTTTTCAAATACAGGACATGGGTATGCAAAAGGCCTTGATCTTTTTTGGAGAGACAATGAGAGTATTAAAAATACAGATTATTGGGTGTCTTATTCTTGGTTAGATACACAAAGAGATTATCAGAATTATTCAGAAGCTGCAACCCCAAATTTTGGTCCGAAACATAACCTATCTGTGGTCGCGAAACATTTTGTCACAGCATGGAAAAGTCAAGTAGGCTTAAGTTATAATTATACCTCAGGTAGAACTTATACAGATCCCAATATAGGTGGGTTTTTAAATCAAAAGACCAAAAGTTTCAATACAGTAAATGCCAATTGGGCCTATTTAATCAGTCCGCAAAAGATTTTCTATGTATCTGTTAGTAATGTCTTAGGTTCGAAAAATGTGAGTGGATATCAATTTGCAGATCAACCAAACAGTGTTGGATCTTTTGATAGTAGAGCAATTACTCCCGCAGCTGATCGTTTCTTTTTCGTCGGTTTCTTTTGGACCATCAGCAGTAATAAAAATAACAATCAACTAAATACTTTATAAAACTTCAATTGAGCCAATATAATCAACAGTTCAGTAACTATTAAATGTATACCTTGCTAAATGATTTGATATTTGAACCATACTTAAAAATTAAAACTATGAAAAAAGTATTCATTACCGCGGCACTATTATTAATACCTGTTTTGTCGATACACGCACAAGAGCAGGAATCACATGCAGTCACTGTCAAAATTTCTGGGATGAATGTAGACAAAGGAAATGTGTATGTTGCTCTGTACAATTCAGAGGACACTTTTCTGAAAACTCTCTATAAAGGAGCAGTAGCGAAAGTGAGCGATAAGAAAGCTACGGCTACTTTTAATGGTATTGAGAAAGGCATGTATGCCGTATCTGTTTTTCATGATGAAAACAACAATAAAAAAATGGATACCAATTTTATAGGCATTCCGAAAGAGCCAATCGGTTGCTCGAATGGAGCGAAAGGCTTTATGGGGCCACCAAAGTATAAAAATGCAAAATTTAAAGTCAATAAAAATATGGTCATTCCAGTAGAAGTGGAATAGCTAAAATACAAATCGTTTACATATATCAAATCATGAAAAAAATTACACTACTCTTAGCACTCGTATTCGCTTTTAATCTATCAGCACAGACACCGTACGAAAAAGGAATGAACAAAGCATTTTCGCTTTGGAAAACACAAAAAAATGCAGCAGCAGCTCAATTATTTGAGCGCATTGCCAGTGCTGAAAAAACGAATTGGCTGCCTTCATATTATGCAGCAACTATTTTAATTATAGATGGATTTGCAATCAAAGATGAGGCAGCATTAAAGACGCATTTGAACAAAGCACAGGCTTTACTAGATCAAGCTACTGCAATTTCAGAGGGAAATCCTGAAATTCTGATTACACAGGCCATGTTGAATACTGTATATATTGCTTTTGATGGACAAAAATACGGAATGACGCTTTCAGGGCAGAACGCACAACTGTATTCAAAAGCATTAGCAATTGCACCCAACAACCCAAGAGTGGTGCTTGGAAAAGCGGAATGGGATATGGGCGCAGCTAAATTTTTTGGGCAATCGACAGCACCTTTTTGTGAAGCGATCAAACGTTCAATCACATTGTTTCAGAAAGAGGAGAAGAAAGAAAAGTATTACCCTTATGGAGGGATAGAGCGTGCTGAAGAAGCCATGAAAAATTGTGGTAAATAATTAAAATGGAACAAAGAATAAAAAAGCCTTTATCTGATTGTTGATAAAGGCTTTTTTTTGGGATACGATGTTTGAACTATTGTATGCTTCGAAATACATACTGCATTTCTGATGCTATTTGCAGGCTGCGCTCTGCATACATTGCTTTTTGTTGCGGGGTGTTGTCAAAAGCTTTGGGATCTTCATAAGTGACTGGTATTCTGATTTCTGCACCTGCTATAAAAGGACAGCCTTCGTCTGCTTGAGAGCAGGTTAAAATGGCTGCAAATGATGACGAAGGATTGAATTCATTGTCAAAAGTTTTAGAGAAACCAATAATGGCACGATCATTTTTTGCGTACTTAATCGCATATACAGGATTCTTTGTTTCTGACAATGTTTGAATTTGAAACCCAGTATCGAGCAACGTGTTTTTAGCAGCGCTAAAGAGGGCTGTGGCTTCTGTTCCTCCTGAATAACAGTGTACGTTGGAGATTCCAAATTTAGCGGCCATGGTTTGCGCCCAAACCTGACTCAGATGACTTCTTCGAGAATTATGAGTACAGATAAAATTTAAACGAATTTCTGTATTTGAATTTACTTTTTCTTGTATGTAGGCGATGAGAGGTTGCAATATCATTTTACGTTCCTCTGCAATAGTTACTTTATCTATGCGAGCTATTGCTTGTTCGATTTCTGGATATAACATTTTTTTATAATGAGGGTTTAGCAGCAACCTGAATTTGGGTCGCAAGATGTATTTGTTTGTAATTGTTGTAATGAACGTTTTGGTTTTGCAGGCACATGGCATGCATCGGGAGCTAAGCAAGCTGTTTTTTTTGAAGTCAATACAAATTGTTCGCCATCAAATATGATTCCATACTTCCCAATTGTTTCTTGTTGATATTCCACTTCAATCTCTATATCATTGATTTGTAAAACTCTTTCAGAGTGCTCAATAATGGCAATGAGATTTTCTGGGGTAAGCCTGTGTTCATAATCATCGGCTTCCCACAACTGAAAATTAGCATGTTCTTCAGTTCTTACTATTCCTCCGCAGTCAATAAATTTTTTATGGATGCTCCCCAATTCAGTGAGGTGAAAATGAGCTGGAACTAAGCTGCCATCAGGCAGTTGAAAAGTGATGTGTTCTAACGCTTTTAAATGTGTTTTAAATTCTGATAATTTCATAAAATCTATGTTTCGAGTCTTGTGTAGGTACTAATGATTAGCAACATTGCTTATTTTCTTCTATGTTTTTATTCAAAAAAGTCTGCAAGAGCATAGATACTTCAGACCAAATATCTTGATCTATACAATAACAAATACTCGTTCCTTCTATGGTTCCTTTTATGATTCCTAAATTTTTCAATTCTTTGAGATGTTGAGAAATGGTAGGTTGTGCCAATCCAATCACATCAATTAAATCTCCGCAGATACAGGAATTTATTTTAAAAAGATGCTGTAAAATTGCAACTCTAGCTGGATGACCAAAGGCCTTGGCTATGGTTGCTATTTTATTTTGATCCGTTGTAAAGTTTTCAGATTTGGTGATTCCCATGTGTTGATTAATTAATACATTGCAATATTACGATTAATTGATTTAAATCTGTTCAGAAAAGTTGCTCTATTTGAGCTATTCTTTTATTCATGTTTCTATTTTCGGTTGTTTTTTTAAATGTGTAGACTAATTTTATAAATTTACATTTTTTAGTTCAATCACTTTTGCAGCAATGCTTATGGCAATTTCTTCTGGAGTTTGACTTTTAATTTGGAGTCCAATGGGAGCGTTGATCTTGTCTAATTCAGAAAGTGCAATGCCCTCGTTTTGAAGAACACTCCACATGGTTTTGAGTTTTGCTTTGCTTCCTAAAACACCAATGTATTTGTAGTTATTTCTTATGATTTTACTCAATATTAACTTATCATCCTTATAGGTATTGGTCATTATGGCAACATAGCTATTGCTGCCTTTTTCTATGTGATTTGCAATGTTTTCATAGTCAATCACGTGTTTTTGGTGGGCAAAACTATTTGTTTCTAATGTGTTCAGATTTTGTCTATTATCAAAGACAACAACATGAAAGTTTAATTCTCTAAATATTTTAGATACTGCCAATCCTACATGTCCGCCACCAACAATATAAATACTTTCTTTAAAGCTAATTAATTCGTTAAATTGCCAATAAGTTTCAGAGACAATATTAGCTGTATATTTCTCTGAAAATTTGTGATCTACCAGTTGAATTTCGCTAGAAGAATAGCAAATGGTTTTCTGAAGATTGTGTTGCATGCTGTCTAAAATATCTTTCACCAACTGCATATCTTCTGGTTTTAGGGGATGGAAAACTACGGTTTGATCTCCAGAACATATCATGCCTGATTTGTCTTTCCCTTTTCCTTGATGTTGTTGTTTTTTATATAAAATGGGCAATGCATCCTGTTGAAGTAGCTCTTTAGCTTCTTCTACAAGAGTGTACTCCATAATGCCTCCACCAATAGATCCATAGATAAAGCCATCTTCCGAAACAAACATTTTAAAACCCTTTCTGCCTGGAGAGCTGCCTGAATTTTGAATTACTGTTAATAGGTATATCTTGTGATGTTCCTGTAATTTTGATAAAAGTTTTTGCCAGAATTTCATAATAAATGAGTTCAATGAGATATTGATATGCTTTCGTTAACTTGTGTAATTAGCTTCCTTGTTATTTGATTCATAATAGTATGAGTGAAAGTTACATTTCACTTATTATGAACAAGCCATTGTTACCGCTAAAACTAAATGTTTTTCATTACAATTCCCAGAAAATAGTGCGTTAATAAAAATGTTGACAATGGATGAACCATCTGAATTCCTATGCGATGTTTATCTTTTCGAGTCTACCAATATCCGAGCTTATGGTGTACCTCAGTTTTTGTATTTTACGGAAATTTACCGATGAAAAAAAGAAGGTCGAAATTGCTAGTTAGCATAAATCATTTCATCTGTGGGAAGACAAAAAGATGATTATGTGCGCTTCTATTTATAAAATCACGTATTTTTGAATATCAGTTGTTCTATAATTTGAATGAAGAAAGTTAAATTAAATAAGCGAAAATTACGAAAAGACCTATTACTCAAACGGAATGATATGGCTATTGGTGAAAAAAAAAGTTACGATGCTTGGATGTGTACGGAGCTGGAAAACATCATTCATGAACGTAATTGCAAGGTTGTACATGTCTATTTACCGATGAGAAGTGAAATAGATATTACACCTTTCATTCAATATTTACTACAAAACAATAGGATTGTTGTTGTTTCAAAAACATTAGAAAATAGACGATTGGAGCATCTTGTTTTAGCTTCGTTAGATGAATTAGAAGTGGGGCTGTACGGGACCTCTCACCCAAAAAATCGAATTGTTTTTCAAGGAAATATGGATGTAATTATTGTACCAGGACTGGCCTTTGATCAACAAAATTTTCGACTGGGTTACGGAGGAGGTTATTATGATTCATTTTTAGCAGAGCATTCCAATGCGTTCTCTGTGGGGGTTTGCTATCCATTTCAGAAAGTAGCAGAAGTTCCGAGAGAAATACACGATGCTTGTTTGGATTTGGTGTTGGTGAGGGAATAAGTAGGCGCTATTTGTTTCTTGAAAAATGACTGGATTGATGGTGGTTTTAGTACTTGCACCATTGTCATAGTTACCTAAATAAAGGCCCAAAGGATTTATGCTAAATCCTTTGGTCCGTGACATTGAAAATTTCTATTCATTCGGAGTTTATTTTAAAAGAAGTGTTCAAATCCTCTGCGATTAGAATCAAAATCAATATAATTTTTACATATAATTGTTTTCATAGCATTGAAATTAAACCTCTTTTTTTTTCATGAATTTTCATTTTCCTCCTTTATTTGTTTAACAAATATTTTTTAATCACAAGGAGTTATGATTTCTTTTTCATAGAATTTTCCCTTTTAATTGTGAAAAATCTAAAAACAAAGCAACTAAAGAAAAATCTAAAATCAAAGAGGAGTCCGTTAAAATTTAGAAAAGCTTCTCGATATTTATAAATATCGAGAACAAAGTCAACTTTATGTATTGATTATTAGTGTTTTAGTTTTTGTATCCTCTCGCCATTCTGTAACTTTGCCGCTTAAAATAATTGTTATTGTGATGCAAGAAGAAGGAGTGCTACGTCAACTGCGTAATGTATATGGCATCAAATGTAATAATTTTCCGAGTGTTTTTTTTTCTATGTTTCGGCGCCACGATCTCATGAGGGAGGGACTACTAAATTTGGGGAAATTTAAGTATTCGAGTAGTTTCATTTTGATTTTTTTGGTTTGCTATGTAGGTCATGGACAAGTTCACGATTCGTTCAGTAATGAATCATCGAATCGAATGTTTGAATCTTATGATACACTCACCCCAAAAAAATACAAACTTGTGACTACTGATTCATTTTCAAAGAAAGCCGTAAATCGAAGGTCTGCACAGGAAATGAATGCAAGATTCTATATGCTTGAAGATTTTCGGGAAAGTTCGAATACGCTTGCTTATCTTGATGGTGTAATTCATTTTAAGCAAAATAGTAAAGTGAAAGCAGCTCCCATCTGTAATTATATAATCAAGGCATATCGTTACGAACAGAATAATGACTTCATAAATGCAATAGTTAATTATTTAAATGTCCATGCCCTTGCAAGAGAGTTGAACAATACTAATTTGATGTTTTTGTCAAGTTATAGCATTGGCATTTTAATAGGGAAAATAAATGCGTATGAATTGAACTTAAAGCTTTTAAAGATGAGGTTCAAGTTAGATCGTAATGAAGGAAGACATGGCTCTGCTTTAGGGGCTATTCTTAAAATTTCAAATATGTATGCAATCATAAAAAATGTGGATTCTTTGAGGGCATATACATGCTTAGGAAAAGAACTTTCTTTGAAGTTAAAGGATACGATGTCCTTTCATCATTTATTAGTGCATCAATCTATTGCTGAATATCAAAGTGGAAACTTAAATAGTGCTATTTTGAATTTGGAAAAAGAGAGACGGTTTTATGAGGGGAGGCATAAACAGGATGATCTGATATTTCCATATTTTCATTTGGCAAAAGCATATGCTTTAAATGCAGATATCAAAACTTCAATATCCTATTTGAAAAAAGTGGACTCAATAGTTTATCTAGGAAAGATTGTTCATCCTCTCATACGAGAAACTTATGAGTTGCTTATTGAGCAGAGTAAAGACGCAGAGAAAAGAGGAGATGAGCTATTTTATAAGAAACAATTAGTTCGTTTTGATAGTGTCTCGAACCAGGATGCGTTGTATCTGAGTAAGCAACTCTATAAAGAATATAATATTTCGAAACTAAAGCTAGAGGAAAAAATCATTACTGAGAAGACTTTGAGAGAGAATTCAAAAAGTAACATCCTTACTTTATTTATTTTATGGGTTCTTTTAATATTATTTTTTTTGATCGTTTTCTTTCAGTTACGCAGAAGAAAATTTTCTGCCAAGAGAGCAGAGTCCATAAAGATTAGCACTACCACTGCGCTGACAAATAATGCAATTATACCAGGTGAAATTGTTGAAGAGGTACTTCTTAAACTAGAAGTGTTTGAGCAAGAAAAACAGTATCTATCAAAGAACATAACCCTAAATTCGTTGGCGAAAGAAATGCATACAAATACAAATTACCTTTCTAAAATTATCAACACCTATAAAAGGGCCTCCTTTTCGAACTACTTAAATACGTTAAGAATTACTTATATTGTTCATGAGCTTAACGTAAATAATAAGTACAGTAAATATACAATTCAGGCACTTGCTGAGGTTGCAGGGTTTAACGCGTCTGAATCATTTGGAAAAGCATTTTATAAAATAACCAAGTCAATGCCTTCTGATTATATCAATAAGCTAGATAAAAAATGGTCGTAGTTTACAGTGAGTAAAAGCCAGGAGGTCATGTTTAGTTTTGAATGTATGTGTTTTTTTGAAATGCTTACAACTCCATTTCAAATCACAACTTCTTTGAGGAGACGTAATAATTACGATCAATTGTCAAAAGGGTATCTTCTTTTTGGAGCGCTTCTGATTGCCAGTTGGAGGTTGGTTTTAAGATTTTAGTTTCTCCATTTACATATACTTTGATCGGCATATTGAAGTCTTTCACAGTGTTCTCCCAACGGTATTTTAATACGTTGTTTTCTGCGCTATAGGTGAATTCTGGAATTCGTATATCTCTTAAATATTGATTGAAAATTGTGCTCAAGTCAATTCCGCTCTCAGCACTAATATAGTCTTCAATTTCTTTAGTGCTAACGGTTTGATGATAAAACGTTCGATTCAGTCCACGTAGAATCGCTCTCCACTTCTGATCATCGTCAATCATCGTTCTAATGGTATGTAGCATATTACCACCTTTATTGTACATGTCTCCCGATCCTTCGGCATTTACATTGTATGCTGCTATTATGGGTTTGTCGTTTCTGATTCCACTGCGTGTTCCGATCACATAATCTGCAGCAGCTTCTTTGCCATAGTAGTAGTCAATAAATAAATTTTCGGAATAGTTCGTAAAGCTTTCATGAATCCACATGTCTGCAATATCTTTGTTGGTAATGTTGTTGGCAAACCATTCGTGTCCGGATTCATGAATAATGATGAAATCAAATTTCAGACCCCAACCAGTTCCTGATAAATCTCTGCCTAAATATCCTTTTTTATATTGATTTCCATAGGTAACAGAGCTTTGGTGTTCCATGCCTAGGTAGGGCACCTCTACGAGCTTATATCCATCTTCATAGAAGGGATATTTTCCAAACCAGTACTCAAAAGCTTTTAACATTTTTGGTACATCTTTAAAATGTTCTTTGGCTTTTTCTAAATGGTAAGACAATACATAGTAATTTAAATCGAGTTCACCATCTTCTCCATAGAATTTTTCAGAAAACTCAACGTAGTCTCCAATGTTCACATTCACACCGTAATTGTTAATTGGATTGACAACACCCCAATGATAGGTTGTGGTATTGTCATCATGTTTTTCGACCTTCTTTAACTTTCCATTTGATACATTCATCAAATTAGAAGGTACACGAACGCTAATATCCATAGCGTCTACTTCATCATACATGTGATCTTTATTGGGCCACCATACACTTGCGCCTAAACCTTGACAAGAGGTAGCAATAAAATGGTTTCCATTGTTGTCTTTTTTCCATGAAAAACCCCCGTCCCAAGGGGCTCGAACTGCCTCTTTCGGTGCTCCTTCATAATAGATTACAAGCTCATGCTTATCTCCAATTTTTTGCTGTTCTTGAAGCATTATAAAATGTGCGTTGCCTTCAGATATAAATTTTAACTCCTGCTGTTTTTGCAGGACTTTGGTTATTTTTAAGGGAGCTTGTAGATCAATTTGTAGTTTCTGATAGGGGTGAAGTACCTTATATTTTACGGTGTTTTTCCCTGAAATATATTTTGTTTCAGGAAAAACTTGGATGTCTAAGTGGTAGTATGTTAAATCCCACCAAATCCTTTCTTTTGTTATAGAACCTCTCAAAGTATCTTGTTTGGTAAAGTTTTTTTTTTGAGCGGTCACAGTTGACAAATAGAAAATAGATATGAAGATAAAAACGAAAATATGTTTCATGGTAGTTGCAGTATTTTGCGGTGTTTATGCTTTTTTTAAAAGATTTTTTAGTGCTTTGTCTAAAGTGTTATAAGAAAATTCAAAACCTGTTTTTTCTGTTTTTTTGGAAGACATTCTACTGCCCGTAGTAAGGATTATTGACATTTCTCCAAAGAGGAACTTGACTAAAAATTTTGGGATTCCAAAAGGAATAAACACTTTCTTTGTTTGCTTGGCAAGTGCCTTAGAAAAACTAAAATTTGTTTGTGTATCTGGGGCAACTGCATTGTACGTTCCCTTAAAAGAGGTGTCTTCAATACCTTTGATACAGAGATTTGTGAGATCATCGATATGTATCCAAGGGATGTATTGTTTCCCATTTGCAATGGGCGTAATTACTAAGGGGGTATTCATTTTAGACAATGCTCCACCATTGTGAGCAAGTACAATTCCAATCCTCAATATGGTTGTTGGAATGTGAAGTTGATTAAATGTTAAAGAAGCTTCTTCCCAAGCTTGACATACGCTTCCTAAAAAGTCAGATGCCGGTGCATCTTTTTCTGTATATATCTTCTCGGATGTAATTGCACCGTAATATCCAATTGCAGAAGCCGAAATGAACCCGCGAAGCGATACTTTTTTTTGCTTGATTGTATCATATAACAGCTGTGTACTTTTTGTTCTGCTTTCTAAGATTTCGTCTTTCCGAGCACCTGTCCAACGTTTATCTGCAATTCCAGCACCTGCCAAGTGTACAATATAATCAAGATTATCAAACACCTTGTCATCTATTTCATATCGCTTAATATTCCAGTAGAATTCATTTTCTTTCTTTGGATTTCTCGTCAATATACGGACCGAATATCCTTTGTTTACGAGTTTACGTTGCAATAATTGTCCAACTAAACCGGTGCCTCCTGTGATTAAAATTGTTGCCAAACTCCTTCTGATTTATCTGATGAATTGATAGCGCCAAGATAACTAACTTTTCTTGTAGAACTTTAAGAATTCACGTTATAATTCCTCGGCATTTCTCTCCATTAGTAGCGGTAAATGCAGAGGTATCTTTTCGTACTGTTACTTTACCATCCTCGCATCACTTTGGAAGGAAAAACAACCATGCTTTCATGACCGTCTTTACCAATAGCACTAACTCCAAAAAAGAAATTATCAATGACAATACCATCTAGTACAAAACGCGAAACATTACCAACATATCTGCTATGATCCCAAGTGGGTGAAGTGGTGTCTCTCCAATAAATTTTATATCCAATTGCGCCATCTACTTTATCCCATTGTAATTTGGCCGAGGCTTCTACGATCCCTCCTATACCTACATTTTTTGGCTCCTGTGGAGCAGATGCAAGGCTTGCCATAGTAATCGCATTTACAGCCGTCAGTTTTTTAGCATAGTCAAAGTTGACATGCTCAAATGTATCACCATAGACAATACCGTTTTCTGTTCTAATATCTTGATGTTGTTGTGTATAATTTTCATGAGCCTCCATAATTCGTATTCCTGCAAAACCAAGATCATTGAAAGGTCTGTGATGTCCTCCGCGACCAAACCTATCGAGTCTGTAAATCATGAGCGGGTTCATCTCTGGCATATAGGATTTAGTTATTTTATGTGTGTAACGAGCTAATTGACGTGAAATACCGTCTACTTCACCGCCATAAAATCTGCGTGCTTTGCGCTCTTGTTCGGTTTCATTTGCGGGCACAGGTTCAGAGAAAATTCTAAAAGAACGATTGTCAATCACTCCATCCACTCCTTTGATGTTACCAATCATATCATTATTCAAAACTCCAATAATATCCCAGTTATTTTTTTTGGCATAAGCAGCTAAGCCAGCACCTCCAAATAGTCCTTGTTCTTCTCCGGACAAGCCAACATACACAATACTACTTTCAAAGGTATATTTAGATAAAACCCTGGCAGCTTCAATAGTACCTGCCATTCCAGAGGCATTGTCATTTGCACCCGGAGCATCTGAAATGAAATCCATAGTGTTACTCGCTCTAGAGTCTATATCTCCGCTCATGATGATATACCGATTTGGATATGTAGTTCCTTTTTGTACAGCTACCACATTTACCACCCATGCATCATGTGGTACCCTTCTATTTCCTTTTTTTGTAATAAAATCTTTTTGATAGAAGACCTCTATACATCCGTTACAGTTTTTTGAAATGGATTCAAATTCACTTTTGATCCAACGTCTCGCCGCACCAATTCCTCGGGTTAAAGAAATGGTGTCGCTAAAGGTATTTCTAGTGCCAAATAGTGTTAGCGTCTTAATATCGTCTTGTATTTTTTTGGCTGAAACAGCATTAATAATATCATACATTTTTAAATCTGTTTGACCAACTACCGTTGTTGCAATGAAGAGAAAAGAAAGAAGTGCTTTTTTCATAGGTTTTAATTTCTTCTAAGATAGCAACTTTATCAAAAATAAAAAAACACCTCTGTTGAGAGGTGTTTTCTAATTTTTTTGAGTTACATATTATTTTTCAAGTTTTTTTGTTTGCTTAAATCCTATCAATACTGCTGCTCCAGCGCATAAAAATATGGATGCAGGGTAAAAAACATTTCCATCGATATAATGATCAGGTCTATCTTGGTATGAACCTGAGTATCCAAAGTAATAGTCTAGCAGGGTTCCTAATAAGATTCCAACACCAATGCCCATTGCTAGGAGGGCAACGTTTAATAGAAATACTTGCGTTGCTGAGGTATTGTTTTTTGATTTTTTACCTTTCATAAAGATTGTAGCGTCTACACCCTTCTCAATGAGAGCGAGCCTTTCTTTGTTTCGAGTAGAATAGAATAAATAAAAGATTCCAAAAAATGTTCCAAAAATGATTGCTGTTACTGCTACTTCTTGCATATGTTATATGTTTAAGATTAAATGATTATTTTTAATGTGTTCATTTCATATGACTGCTTATTTAAAAAAAAGGTTACAAAAAAAATAACTTTATTTTTTGTTGTTAAGTTTGTAACCTAAAAACAGTTTGGATAGTCTAAGATATTAATGAAGCAAAAAACTGACCTAGACCACGTACGTTTAACCATTGCGGGAGATACGCATGCATTTTCTTTTCTTGTAGAAAAGTATAAAGATTTTGTATTTCATTTAACTTTGAAACTCGTGAAGAATAGAGAAGAGGCAGAGGAAGTGGCGCAAGACACATTCGTAAAAGCGTACAGGTATTTGCCTAAGTTTAAAGGAGAGTCTAAATTTTCAACATGGTTGTACAAAATTGCATACAATACCAGTTTGGATGCAATAAAAAAGAATTCGAATGCCTTTCGAAATGTCACCATCGATGAGATTACTGTAAATCAAATCAGTGCTGTTGAGACTGTATTGGATGGCATTGAAAAAGAAGAACGAGCCCAAGTCATAAGTGAGTGTTTGAACGAGTTACAAGAAGAAGAAAGAGGATTGTTGTTCTTGTTTTATTTTAAAGAGTTAAGTTTGAAAGAAATTATGGAGATTAGCTCTATGCGTGAAGCGAACGTGAAAGTTAAATTGCACAGAGCTCGTAAAAAGTTATTACAAATAGTGAAACAGAGTGTAGAACCCGAATTAATAAGTCATTATGGAAGAAGATAAACACAATAAAGCAGTCTGTGCGTTTAGTAAAAAGTATTTAAGTGAAATTCCTGAAGAGTCAATAGCTATCGATTTCACTTCTAAGGTTATGAATAAGATAGAAGCATCAACATCCGTTCGTGATGTTTTCGTTTTTAAACCATTGATTTCTAAAAAGCGAGCACTTTTTATAGGTATGGCTATTTTGGTGCTATTGATGAGTGTTTTCAATACCGAGCGCAAAGCATATTTTATGTTACCCGAATTTGATATTTCCTTTATGGAGAAATTTAGTTTTCAACCGATGTTTGGTGGCATGTCGATCTCATCAAATACCTTATCTTTAGTTCTTTTAGCTACGGTGCTTTTGTGGGCACAGTTGTTCTATTTGAAGCGTTATTTTGAGAAGCAAATGGAGGGATGAGTTATTCAGATACTAATACCAACAATGTTCCTGACGCATTTACGGTAATTCGAGAGATGTTTTTGTGTTTGTTTTTTGTGAAATCATGAAAGAGCGTCCAACGCGCAGCCGTTTTTGGATGGTATTTCATAATTTTACTTCCGTAGGCAATTAATAATGTACCGTTTGGTAGCCAGCAAACATCTTCATTTTTACCGATGCCATCTGTAATGAGTTTTGTTTCGCCGGTTTTGGGGTTCAGTGATTTAATGGACCAGATGTCATTTGTTTTGCTCACATAACTGACCAATTCTGAATTGGGAATTTTGTGAAGCGATCGCCCTACTTTTTTTTGAATTGTGGTATGTTTTGATGTGTTTAAATCCGTTATCAATAAATCCAAATCATCTCCAACAATGGCAACATGAATGATGCTGTTTTTTGCATACCAAAAAGGGTAGGCTACTTTTAAGTCAGCTATGATTTCTTTGCTTTCTCCTGATTCGATATTGTATTCGTAGAGTCTCTGTAAACCATTGTCATCAAGTCTTACCGCAGAAATATTCTTCGAGCCAGGAATGCGTTGCGGGGAGTATTCACCTCCATAAGGGGTTTTATTTAAAAACGACTTGGTTGCTGATTCTATATCGTATTTAGCAATATCTGTATATTTATTTCTGTTGGATGAAAATACAATTTCTTTTTTTGAATAAAAATGAGGTTGACTGTCATATCCAGCATTGTTTGAGATGTTTGCGCCAGAAATACTATTGACAGTATTAGAATCTGTTAGTTTGTATAAAAAGATCTCTGTGTCGTTTTGTGCAAAAATACAATTGGAGGCAAGTAAAAAAAAGAGAAGTTTTTTCATGTTGAAAATAAGTATTTGATGGTGACTGCAAGCTACTTATTTTTTGTGAATATTTTAGAGCGTATTGAGAGCAATCAAAATAGGTATTACTGATATGGGGTAATAATACCCTTTTTTAAAAATCAGGTAATTATACCTGATGAAAAACCAGTTTTTAGTTGGATATTTGAAAATGTGATAGCTAAGCTAGTATATTGTTAATAGCGCAGCACGATTATAAATTAAGGGGTTATAATGTGTTTGATTGACACGAACTATAATGCGGTTATCGAGATTATATGATCCACAATACTCTTGTTGTGGATCATTTTTTTTGAACAATAACAGGTTGCTATTTCTCCAGAAAGCTGCTCTCAAAGATGACATTCACCTCGAGCTGAAGTTACTCTTTTTAGTGCATTTTTTTTTTGGGTATTCTTATTCAAGGGAGTTTTCATATTTTACTGCATGCAATTGCACAGCGCAACAGACAGCTGCTCCAAAAAAAAACCTCTTTGTTTAAACAAAGAGGGTTTCATGTATTCTTAAGTACGCTAATTACTTAATCAAATCATACGAACGTTTGATAAAGTTTGTTAGTTCTTCACCGTGTAATAAGTTTTGAGATAACTTCGCCAAATCAAAAGATTGTTTGATCAAACGCTCTTGTTTTTTAGCTGTTTTTGTATTCAAAATATCACTAATTAGCGGGTGATTCGTATTTACAACTAAATTGTACATGTCTGGCATATTACCCATTCCCATCATTCCACCGCCGGTGGCACTCATTTCTTTCATTCTACGCATGAACTCAGGTACTGTAATGATAAAAGGCGAAGCGGAAGAATCCATAGATTCTAATTGAACGGTATAGGTTTCCTTTGGCACAGCTGCTTCAATAATTGGCTTTAACGTTTCTTTTTCTTCGTCAGATAATTTAGAAATAACGGTATCGTCTTTCTTGATTAAATTGTCAATATGATCAGCATCTACACGTGTAAATTTCAACTTTTCGTTACTCGTTTCTAATTTCTGAATTAAATGTCCAACAATTGGAGAGTCCAACAGCAATACTTCATATCCTTTTGCTTTGGCTTCTTGTATATAACTGTGCTGTGCATCTTTATTAGAGGCATACAAAATGATTTGATTTCCATCTTTATCAGTTTGAGCATCTTTTGTTTTTTCTTTTAATTCTTCTAAATTAAAGTAGGTATTGTCTACGGTTGGATACAGCGCAAAGTTTTTAGACTTGTCAAAGAATTTATCATCAGAGAGCATTCCATATTCAATAATTACTTTGATGTCATTCCATTTTTGCTCAAAATCCTCGCGATTGTTTTTGTAAAGAGAATTTAATTTGTCTGCTACTTTTTTGGTAATGTAGCCAGAGATTTTCTTCACAGCACCATCTGCTTGCAAACCAGAACGAGATACGTTCAATGGAATGTCTGGAGAATCAATAACACCTTTTAGCATCTGTAAGAAATCAGGTACAATACCCTCAACATTATCGGTAACAAAGACTTGGTTTTGGTACAGTTGGATTTTATCTTTTTGGATGTCCATATTTGGACTTAACTTAGGGAAATACAAAATCCCTGTTAGGTTAAAAGGGTAATCCACGTTTAAATGAATGTGAAATAAAGACTCTTCAAACTGCATTGGATACAATTCTCTGTAGAAGTTTTTGTAGTCTTCATCTTCTAAATCAGCAGGTTTCTTTGTCCAAGCTGGATTTGTATTGTTGATGATATTGTCTACATCAATCTGTTTGTGAGGCTCTGTGGTTTCTTTTCCGTCTTTGTCCGTAGTAGTTTGCGGAGTAAATTCAGGATCGTTTACTTTTTTTGTTCCAAATTTAATTGGAATTTGGTTGAAACGATTGTACTTGTTCAGTAGCTCAGTAATTTTACTTTCTTCTAAAAAATCCAAAGAGTCCTCTGCAATATGCAACACAATTTCTGTTCCTCTATCTGTTTTAGAATCTTCTACTAAGGTATACTCAGGAGATCCATCACAGGTCCACTTTACTGCAGTTTCATCTTTAAAGGATTTGGTAATGATATCTACCTTATGAGCAACCATAAATGCCGAGTAAAAACCCAATCCAAAGTGACCAATAACACCAGTGTCATTTTTGTCATCCTTGTATTTTTCTAAAAACTCTTCAGCTCCAGAAAATGCAATTTGATTGATGTATTTCTCAACCTCATCGCCGGTCATTCCTAAACCATCGTCTTTGATGCTTAGTGTTTTATTGTCTTTGTCTAAGCTAATTTCAATCTTAGCATCTCCCAATTCTACTTTCGCTTCGCCAATAGATATTAGGTGTTTTAATTTTGTTGTTGCATCTGTTCCATTAGAAATCAATTCACGTAAAAATATTTCGTGATCAGAATACAAGAACTTCTTAATTAGCGGAAAAATATTTTCTACCGATACATTAATACTTCCTTTACTCATATTATATCTTTTAATTGTTGTTAAGTAATTTGACTTAGCTATTGTCAAAAAAAATACCAAAAAACGAATTGTGACAAACTGACATAAAAAATGACAATAAGAATTGCAGAAGCGCACTGTAAAGTTTACTTTTGTCGGCTACCAAACATACTCCTTGATACAGAGTTGTAAAGCAATGAATAAATTAGTAAGTTTGAATTACAAATAACTAGATAGATAAAACTGAATATGATGTATAATTCTAAAATAACAGGTTTAGGGTATTACGTTCCGGAAAATGTTGTGACAAATGATGATTTGAAGCAGTGGATGGAAACGAGTGATGAATGGATTCAAGAGAGAACTGGGATAAAGGAGCGTAGATGGATTGATCCAAAAACAGGAGATACAACCGCAGTAATGGGTGCCAAAGCATCAAAAATTGCTATTGAGCGTGCAGGACTGACCAAAGACGATATTGACTTTATAGTATTCGCAACTTTAAGTCCAGATATGTATTTCCCAGGAGGAGGAGTGCAAATACAAGAAATGTTAGAGATGCCAACGATTGGTGCATTGGATGTGCGTAACCAATGTTCTGGTTTTATTTATGCCATGTCTGTTGCAGATCAGTTTATTAAAACAGGTATGTATAAGAATATTTTGGTGATTGGAGCAGAGAATCATTCTGGAGGTTTAGAGAAATCAACACGAGGAAGAAATGTTTCCGTTATTTTTGGTGATGGAGCGGGAGCTGCTATTTTGTCTAGAACGGAAGAAGAAGGGAAAGGTATTTTATCTTCGCACTTGCATTCAGAGGGGAAACATGCGAAAGAATTGGTGTTGGAGGGACCTTCAACTTCAAGATGGGTGCCGGAAATTTTGGAAAAAAATGATCCAGATGATGTTTCGTACTATCCACATATGAATGGACAGTTTGTGTTTAAGCATGCAATTGGCCGTTTTTCTGAAGCGATTATAGAAGGATTACAAGCAAATAATTTACAGAAAGATGATATTGATATGTTGATTCCGCATCAGGCGAATTTGCGTATTGCCCAGTTCATTCAAAAGAAGTTTCAGTTGAGCGATGAGAAGGTGTATAACAATATTATGAAATATGGTAATACTACAGCTGCATCTGTTATTATAGCTTTGACTGAGGCTTGGGAATTAGGGAAAATTAAAGATAATGATCTTGTAGTTCTTGCTGCTTTTGGAAGTGGATTTACCTGGGGTTCTGTTGTAATTCGTTGGTAATAAATAGTACTTTTTACATATAAAAAGCCGATGCATATGCATCGGCTTTTTGGTTTTTAAGAGCTAAATGAAAGCTATTTCTTTTGTAGTTTATAGAAATCCACCACCACTTTCTTTCTCATTATTATCTCTTGTTCTTCTGCTTTTGGCTCTGTTTTTTCCACCACCAAATCTATAGTTAAATCCAATATAGGCAGTTCTACTTTCCCACTTAAATTGACCATTCTGTACAAAAGGATTTGTCGCGTCAAATTTAAATTTCATGTTGTTAAAGATGTCATTGACTCTAAAGCTCACATTTCCTTTGTTTTTAAGTACGCTTAAGTTGGCTCCTAAATTTACCATTTTCATTGATTTCACATTCCATTGAATGTCTTTTTGAGGGCCTCTGTACATCGCAAATAATTGCAAACGCAACCTGTTGCTAACTTTAAAGCTATTGCTAATTCTTGCGTTAAATATTTCGGCAGTAACTTCGGTGATAGTAGCTGTTGGATCGTTCATGTCAATCGTTCCGAATTGTTTCTGAGAATAGAAATCCATACTTGCATTTGCTCTCCACCAGGAAGCAATTTTGTAATTACTAGATGCTTCGATACCATATGCACTGGTATCATCAAAATTACTAAACGAAATAATTTGTCGCACGTTTGAAGGGTCACTAGGGTCTTTGGAAGTAGCTCTATTGATCACATCGTTCACATTTCTATAAAAGGTACCAATAGTCACAGATCCTCCTGTGATATTTCTGGTGTAATTTAATTCCAATGAGTTGGTGAATTGTGGAACAAGATCAGGGTTTCCTACTGAAGTAATCAGCGGAGTACTCCACTCTCTAATAGGATTTACCTGCTGTATTCCTGGTCTATCAACTCTTCTACTATAGCTAAATTGCCATTGGTTTTTATCAGAAGGATTATAGGTAAAGAATGCAGAGGGGTAGATCGTAAATATATCATCGCTTACCGTTGCTGTTTCTTGTCCTACTTGATTAAATATCCCTTGAATTTCATAGTATTCTAAGCGAGCACCTGCCTGCATGGTTAATTTTCCAAATTTATGGCCATAATTCGCATATGCAGAATAGATGTCTCTGTCATATGAAAATGAAGAGTTGCTGAAGCCTACTTGATTGGTGATATTGGTGTTATCTGTGGTATTTACTCTGTACTCAATACCCAATTCTAATTTTCCTTCTTTTGAAATAGGGTTTGTATAGTCTATGTTAACCAGTGTGTTTTCTCCATTGTTTTCAATTGCATTAAAAAAGTTCAAGCGTCCATCAGTAAGATCAGTTAATTCACTATTCTCTAATTGTTGTGGAGCATTATTTTTAGAGTAAGTGGCTTCAAACTCTATGTGATGTCCTTTTTGATTAAAGTCGTGCTTGAAGTTGATATTGTAGGTTTGATTTGAGCTTTCTTTATCTTGCTTGTTGGGAGAACGATTCACTACAATTCCGTCATTATCGCTTATCATAGCAATACCATTCGATTCATTATTAGACCAGTTTTGGGTGGTGTAAAAAGACAATGTATTCTTACTGTTTAGATAGATGTCTGCACCGATTTTGAATAAATGTGATTGACTGTCATCAACAAAAACAAAATCTTGATTATTCACATTGGGTCTGTTAATATACCCCATGTTATAACGATCACCGCCATTATAGCCATAGTTTCCAAAGAAGTTTACTTTCCCTGTTTTATAGTTCATGTTCGTGGAGGCATTGTATCGTACATAATGTCCTGCTTCTAGCCCTGTATTTATAGTTCCGTTAAAGCCTGTATTTGCGCTCTTGTTTAAAATGATATTGATGATACCACTCATACCTTCTGGATTGTATTTTGCCGATGGATTGGTAATTAATTCTACACTTTTAATTGAAGTGGATGGCAATTGTTTTAATAACTGAGAAGATGGGATGTTGGATGGTTTTCCGTCAACTAAAACACGTACGTTCTCATTACCCCGTAAACTAATAGCGCCAGATTGACTATCTACACTAACCGACTGTACATTGTTTAATAGCTCTGATGCAGTGGCTCCAACCGATGTCAAATCTTTACCAACATTGATTACTTTACGATCTACTTTTTGAAGTACAGTAGAGACTTCTGCTCTAATTTCAACTTCGTCCAATGTGGTTGCATCTTCTATTAACGAAACGATACCTAGATTGATTTTTTTATTTTGAGCATTGATATTGATTTCTCTTGAGAATGTTTTGTATCCAATAAATTGAATCTCTACAATACTTGTTTTTTGTGGAATATTTTTGATTTTAAATTCACCGTCTAATGAAGTGATTCCTCCTGTAATGATTTTTTTTGTTAAATCTTTTACAACAATATTTACATAGGGCAGTACTTCTTTGGATGATTGGTCTATCACTTTACCTGAAATGATACCAGGTCTGAGGTTACTATTTTTAGTTTCTTGCGCTTGCACATGAATGCTCATTGCGACTAGGAAAAGGAGTATTAAATGTTTCATGAAATGTCTTCTATTATTTACTATTGTTTTGTGTGGTGTTGAATAGACGTTTGATTGTTTATCTTTGTTACTCATTGTAAGAATCTTTAACGTATTATTAACATATGAATACACCTACTTTGGTCATCGGAGCATCAACTAAAGAAAATCGATACTCGAACAAAGCCATTCGTAAATTAAGAGCATCTCATTTGGAAACTTTTGCCATTGGAGCAACAAAAGGGAGCATCCTAGATGTGTCTATAGAAACAGAGAAAAAAGAGTATCACAACATCCACACAGTGACACTTTATGTAAATCCTGCACTACAGAAAGCTTATTATAATTATGTGTTAGGTTTACAACCGAAGCGAGTAATTTTTAATCCAGGTACTGAAAACAAGGAGTTTATGGGGCTGCTGAAAGAACAGGGCATTGAGGTAGATCTAGCCTGTACTCTTGTTTTATTAGCTACAGGTCAATATGAATAGGTCGGGTATTGCTAGTGCACTAAAATTCAAATGCGTGTCTCTAGGCGTATAGGGAGATATTGCTTTTGAATCTAAAAATGGAAGGCTACATCGTAGTTTTGTAGCTGTTTTATACCGCCACTTTTTTCCCGGCCTCTGCTAATATTACATTCTTGAAAATTGAAGAAGCCTCATTTTTAAAGACATCAGTATCTTTATATCTGCTTGAAAAATGTCCTATAATGAGTTGCTTTACCTCTGCTTTTAATGCAATTTGTGCTGCTTGTTTGGCAGTAGAGTGCTTTGTTTTTTTTGCTAAATCTATTCGTTCATGTAAAAACGTCGCTTCATGGTATAACAAGTCTACCTTTTCTATAATTGGAATTATGTCTTCTTTATATGAGGTGTCACTGCAAAAGGCATAGCTTTTAGATATCGGTGGAGGCAGGGTTAACTCTTCATTTGTGACAAGTTCTCCACTTTCTAAAACGATATCTTTACCTGCTTTGATGTGATGGTAATCACAGCGTTCAATTTCTGGATATTGACGAATATTTTCTATGTTTAATTTTTTTTGTTGTTGTTTTTCTCGAAAAAGATATCCATTTGTGTAGACCCTATGGCTCAAGGGAATTGTTGTTACCGATACATTTTCATCTTCAAAAATCAATTCACTTTTTTTAGAACTCAACTCATGATAAATAATTTCGAATTTTGCGTGAGACTTTGAAATCTTTAACTGCAAAGTTGTCACTTCCTGTATGCCTGTTGGGCCGTAAATATGTAATTCTTTTTCTCTGTTTAAAATACCGAAAGTAGAAATTAAGCCAATCAAGCCAAAGAAATGGTCTCCATGTAAATGAGAAATAAATATATGATTGATTTTTGAAAAACCAACCTTGTGCTTCCGCATTTGTCGCTGTGTACCTTCTCCGCAATCAATTAAAAAATGACGATTATTGATCTCAAGATATTGAGATGTTGGATATGCATTTGCTCTTGGTGTTGCAGAATGACACCCTAAAATTGTTAATTCTAAACTCATATTTTAAAAAGCATGTGTTGTTGTCTAAATAGTTCTCATAAAAAAAATAGATGGTGTCTCTGAAAAATGATGCGAGGAATACCCCTATGATTGTATTCAGATATTAAAAACCTAAATCACGTTCAATAGCTTCCATTTCTAATAGGTCTTCAGCTTCTATTAAAGATGGAACAACATTGATCTCATCAGGGATTTCATCAATCGCAATTCCATTGCAGATTACTACAAAAGAGATGCCACTTTGTTTGTGTGTGTTCGCAACAGGTAAAAATAAGGATACGTCTGATGTCGTTATATCTATGTTTTCAGGAAACTTTATGATCTTGTGTTTGCTTACCTCATGTAAGTTTTGATGTACAAAAGTGCTATAAAATTCCTTAAACGTTTTTTCTGTTGCCGTTATTAGGATGTGATTTTTGTCGTGTGCAATTTCCATAGAGTTTTTGTTCTTTTAGGTTTGTTATACATTACCTCTTAATTTGCTGTGCTAAAAGGTAAATCACAGCCATTCTTACTGCAACTCCATTTTCAACCTGATTCAGAATGATAGAGTTTTGAGAGTCTGCAACGTCACTAGTTATTTCTACCCCTCGATTTATGGGACCTGGGTGCATAATTACAATTTTTTTATCTAAGCTATCTAATACTTGTTGATTGATGCCGAAGAGTTGAGTATACTCTCTTGTTGAGGGGAAATACTTAACATCCATTCGCTCATGCTGCACCCTTAAAACATTTGCCACGTCGCACCAATCTAATGCTTTTTTCAAGTTGGTTTCTACTGTTACGCCTAAACTACTAATGTATTTTGGCAGTAGGGTGGTAGGTCCACAAACCTTTACTTTTGCACCTTGCAATTGCAGCGCAAAAATATTTGAAAGTGCTACTCTAGAGTGCAGAACATCTCCAACAATAACAATTTTTTTCCCTTTTACCGAACCCAGTTTTTCTCGAATCGAATACGAATCCAATAAAGCTTGAGTAGGATGTTCGTGGGTTCCATCGCCCGCATTGATAATTTTTGCATCCACATGTTTTGATAAGAAGACGCCAGCACCCACATTTGGATGACGCATGACAACAATATCAACTTTCATGGATAAAATATTGTTTACGGTGTCGATTAAAGTTTCTCCTTTTTTCACTGAAGATTGGCTAGCCGAAAAGTTAATGATGTCTGCAGATAAGCGTTTTTCTGCTAATTCAAAAGAAAGCTTTGTTCTTGTACTATTCTCAAAAAACAAATTGGCGATGGTAATATCTCGCAAAGAAGGTACTTTCTTGATGGGCCTATTTATAACTTCCTTAAAATGATCCGCAGTTTCAAAAATAAGATCAATATCACTTTTGGTTAGATATTTTACGCCTAATAAATGGTCTACGCTTAATTGCTTCATTTTAGTTGTTGTGTTCTAAATAAACGGCATCCTTATGATGTGATTCTGTCCAATAAACTTTTACCCTCTCTTGGTTTATTGCGTCTACTTGTCTGCCTTTGTAATTTGGTTGAATAGGTAGGTGTCTGCTATATCTTCTATCTATAAGCACTAATAATTCTACTAGCTTAGGTCTGCCAAAATCATTGATAGCAGACAGGCCTGCTCTTATACTTCTCCCTGAAAATAAAACATCATCAATTAAAACCACGTTTTTATTTTCTATTAAAAAATCAATTTTAGTACTGTTCGCGTCAAGTGGCTCCTCTCTTCGTCTAAAATCATCTCTGTAAAAAGTAATGTCTAAGAGTCCCAGCTTTAGGTCTTTTATTTGGTGTGTTTTTGTTAAAATTTCTTTGAGTCTCTGCGCTAAAAAAATTCCTCTTGGTTGTAACCCAATTAAAACAGTATTTGAAAAATCATTGTGGTTTTCGATAAGCTGACATGCTAATCGATGTAAGATAATTTCAATTTCTTTCGAGTTTAGTAATACTTTTGAGCTCATAAGAAAACATCCAAATTTAATTTGGAATGCACTAGGTGAATTAGTGATTCGTGTTATACAAACAAAATTAGGGTAATTAAAAGGAATCGCAAAATTTTAAAGGAGCACATTTTGGTATTGTGATATATTTTGTTAATTATTTTGTTGAAAAGTAAACCAATTTAGTCAAAAGTGGTATGAGAGTTGTAGTATCTTTATCACGTAATATTGTCAGTTACTTTTTGATGATTTATTGCAGCTTGTTGAATCGAATGAGATATCAAAACAAATCTGTTCTGTGTATTTCATGATAAAATTAGAAGCCTATGTCACTAGCGAAATTCGAATCCATGTTAAAAACGAATGATATCTACTTCTTTGACTCGACAGAGTTTGAGGGTATCATACAATATTATTTAGATAACGGAAAACATTCATTGGCAAAGAAAGCAGTAAAGTTAGGGTTGGATCAACACCCGGCTTCAGTGATTTTAAAATTGCTAAAAGTAGAGTTGTTGGTATTTGAAGATAAATTACAAAAAGCATCGGCAATTTTAGAAGAAGTTGAAGCTGTTGAGCCCAATAATGAAGATTTGCTCATTCATAAAGCCACTATTTTGTCTAAAAACAACCATCATTTAGAGGCAATTGATACCTTCAAGATGGTGTTGCCCAATACCGATGAAAAACTAGATATTTGGGCTATGATTGGCATGGAGTATCTCTATTTAGATGATTTTGAAAACGCACGGTTAAATTTTGCCAATTGTATTGAAGTAGATTACGAAGATTATTCGTCTTTGTATAATGTTCTGTATTGTTTTGATATGGAGAACAATCACCTTGAGGCCATTGATTTCCTCAATAATTACATCGAAAAAAATCCATATTGTGAAGTTGCTTGGCATCAGTTAGGAAGACAATACTTTGTGGTGAAAAATTATAAAGAAGCTTTAAGGGCCTTTGATTTTTCGGTTATTATTGATGAGAGTTTTGTTGGAGGTTATTTAGAAAAGGCAAAGACACTAGAAGAATTAGGGCGTTACGAAGAGGCTATTGAGAATTATTTAATAACGTTAGAATTAGATGATCCTACTGCTTTTGTCTATTTGAGAACAGGAGCGTGCTATCAGCAATTAGGGGTATTGGATACGGCGGTTAAATACTATAAAAATGCAGTAAACGAAGATCCTTTGTTAGATAAAGGTTGGTTGCTTTTGACAAAGCTATATCAAGAGGATGCTCAGCACGAAAAAGCACTGTATTACATAACGAAAGCTTTGCAAATAGATGAAGAAAATGCGACGTATTGGCGCACGTACGCAAAAATTAATTTGCACTTAAATTTTTATGAAGAGACCGTGAAAGGATTTCATAAATGTTTAGATTTGAATGATAATTCATTAGAAATATTTGTAGGATTAGCAGACGTACTTTTATTTTTAGGAGATTTTGATGACGCACTAAAAATCATGGTGAAGGCAAAGAATTTTTACAAAGCATTTGCAGAAATTGAATATCGTTTGTGTGGTCTGTTTATGCTTGCAGGTGAGGAGAAGTATGGTTTGTTGCATTTGAAAAATGGATTGGCTATTGATGCAGAGTATCTAGGAATTGTGCGTGAGTTATATCCTACGGTTTTTGAGAGTGATATCGTACAAAAAATCATTGCTAATTATCGAAAAGCGACAGAATAGTATTTCAATTATTGATAAAAAAAAGCCGAGCTGAGTAGCTCGGTTTTTTTTATCAATTTAAAAGAAGTTTTCACAATTTCCTGTATCTTCGTTTTCGTAAAAAACAAAAATTCATATGGGTAGAACAATTAAAGAATTGGTGGTAGTAGGTTTAAAAGGAATGGCTATGGGAGCTGCTGATGTAGTACCTGGAGTTTCTGGAGGTACTATTGCCTTTATTTCCGGCATATACGAAGAGTTGCTTACTTCCATTAGCAATGTGAATTTCGATTTGTTTAAAACCTTGAAGTCAGCGGGCATTAAGGCTGCCTGGAACCAGGTAAATGGAGCGTTTTTACTTTCTTTATTTGTTGGTGTTTTTGTAAGTATTGTCTCTTTGGCAAAGGCCATAAAGTGGATGTTAGAAAATGAACCTATTTTATTGTGGTCATTCTTTTTTGGTTTGGTATTGGCAAGTGTTATTTACATTGCTAAGCAAATTAGTAAATGGAATGTGTTTACATGTATTTTGTTAATTTTGGGAGCTACTTTAGCGTTTTACATAACAACTTTAAATCCTCTAGTATCGGAAAGTTCATCACCATTATTTCTCTTTTTGGCGGCTGCACTTGCAATTTGTGCAATGATTTTACCAGGCATCTCAGGTGCTTTTATCTTGGTCTTATTGGGGGCTTATAAGCCAGTTTTAGAGGCTGTTAATAACAGGGATGTGACGAGTGTTGCTATTGTTTTTGCAGGTGCAATCACAGGGCTATTGACATTTTCTCGTGTTTTGAAATGGTTGTTTACCAATTTTAAAAACTATACATTGGCTGTATTGACTGGTTTTATTATCGGTTCGTTAAATAAAATTTGGCCTTGGAAAGAAACCCTTACTTGGCGAACAAATTCTCATGGGGTACAAGTGCCATTGAACCAACAAAGTATTTCTCCATTTTCATTTGAAAATAATCAATTGGCAATGGCATGTGCATTAGCAGTAGTTGGTTTTGCAATGATTTTATTGTTAGAAAAATTAGCCGTTAAAAAAGAGTAAATGATACAAGAGCGTACTTTTTTGCAGAAAATAAGTCTTTTCTTAAAGGGATTGGCCATGGGAGCTGCGAATAAAGTGCCAGGTGTTTCAGGGGGTACAGTTTCTTTTGTGTTAAGTTTCTATGAAGAAATGATTTATTCATTTCAAAAAATTAATTTCAAAGCCCTTAAGTTGCTGCTTAATGGAAGATTTGCATCTTTTTATCGCTATGTAAACGGGCAATTTTTATTGCTTGTGATGGGAGGGAGTGTTTTCAGTTACTTTACGATTTCATTGGTGTTGGATTATTTTTTAGAACATTATGAACTGTATGTTTGGAGCTGGTTTTTTGGAATGATCATTGGTTCTGTCTTGTATCTTTTTAAAGATTTTGGAGAATGGAATTTAAAAAATATAATTGCATTAATTATTGGTGTTTCCGCTGGAGTAGGTATTAGTTTTTTAACCCCTGCGCAAGAAAATGATAATTTGTGGTTTGTTTTTGTATGTGGAATTATAGGGGTTTCCGGAATGACTTTGCCAGGACTCTCTGGGTCCTTCATTTTAATTTTATTAGGGAATTATGTATTGCTGTTGGTTGATTCGGTAAATGGATTATTTCATGTCATTACGGGATTAATATCAGGTAACATGGAAGTCTTGAAATTACCACAAAATATTCGGTATTTAAAAATAGTGTCGGTCTTTACAGCAGGTTCTTTCGTTGGACTGGTGTCAATTTCTCATCTCTTAGCTTATGTTTTAAAGCGTTGGCATCAAATTGTAACTGCAATAATTATCGGTTTTATAGTAGGGTCTCTTGGTATTGTATGGCCTTGGAAACGAAAATTATATGCAGAAAATGAGGGTCAGTTGTTGTTGGATGACATGGGGAATAAAATCCTGAAAAATTATCAGCGTTTTTTTCCAGACCTATCACATCGAGAAACATGGTTGGCTGTGTTGTTTATTACAGCGGGAGTAGGCTTAATTTTAGGAATAGATTATTATGATAAAAAACGAAGATCAAACAAGTAGCAGTAGACTTTATGGATTGTTAGGAAAGCAAATATCATATTCTTTTTCGAGTGACTATTTTTCTGAAAAGTTTAAAGATTTGAAACTAGAAAATTGTCGTTATGTAAACTTTGATATGGATACAATTGATCAGTTTCATAGGGTTCTAATTGAAAACTCGAATACTTTATCCGGACTGAATGTTACCATTCCATACAAACAAGATGTGCTTCATCTTTTAGATGAATTGGATCAGGAGGCTGCTACAATTGGTGCGGTAAATACCATTAAATTTTTGAAAGAAGGAAAAACCAAAGGGTACAATACAGATGCCTATGGATTCGAAAATTCTTTAAGGCCATTGTTAACTAAGCAGCATACCAAGGCGCTTGTCTTAGGAACAGGAGGCGCTTCGAAGGCTGTTGCGTTTGTGCTACAAAAGCTAAAAATCGATTTTATCTTTGTATCTAGGTCGCCAGACAAACATAACCAAATTGCATATTCAGAACTAACTGAATCGCTCATGTTGGAGTATACAGTCATCATCAATTGTACCCCTCTAGGTACCTTTCCGAAAATGAATTTGTGCCCTGATATTCCTTATGAGTTTATTTCTTCTGCTCATGTACTCTATGATTTGATTTATAATCCAAGTGTTACGACTTTTTTACAAAAAGGAAAAGATCAAGGCGCAACAATTAAAAATGGTTTGGAGATGTTACAATTGCAGGCAGAGGAGTCTTGGGCCATTTGGAATCAATAACTTTTTAAGATTAAAACTTACTTTTTTTGTCATTTTGATATACATTCCTATCTTTAGAGACTTAATTAAAGGAACCTTAAACATTAGAAGATGTTAGATATCAATCAAGAGAGTGCAGAAAATCAAGTAAATAAAGTGGTCGAATCAGATGAAGTAGTACCAACTGAAACAGGAAAAACTGTGGATGTAGGAATTGAATCTTCAGTGGAAGCCTCTGCTGTGCCGGCCAATTCAACAGTTAAAGATCAAAAAGGAGAAGCTGATCAAGTGAAAGAATCAACAGAGGAAGTTCTTGCTGAAACAGTAAAAGAAGGTGTTGAAGAGAGCGCAAACTTGGTGGTTGATTCAGCAGTTAAAGGTCAGCAAGAGTCAGTAGATAAAGCCGTTGAGGAGATTGAAGAAAAAGTAGCAGAAGAAGCTGAGAAGGAAGCTGAAAAAAATGTCATTCCTATGTTAGACTATGCTAGTATGGATTTAGAGGCTTTGGTAGAATCATTGGAGAAGCTCTTAAAAGAGCATCCGGTTCAGCAGTTAAAGAAAAATACAGATGCTATTAAAAATGTATTCAACGCAAAGTTTGGAGCCTTATTGGCAGAAAAAAAGGCAGCATTTTTAGCAGAAGGTGGAGATTCTATTGATTTTCAATATGCAAGTCCAGTGAAATCTCGTTACAACGCATTGTTAACGGATTTTAAAAAGAGAAGAGATGCTTATTATTCGGAGTTAGATACTCGTTTAAAAGAGAATTTAGAAAAAAGGCACAGTGTTATTAACGATTTAAAATCGTTGATTGCAGATGCAGATACCAAAACAATGTATAAAAGCTTTAAAGCTTTACAAACGCGCTGGAGAGATATTGGTCCGGTGCCACGAAATAAATACAACGATACTTGGAGAAATTACCATCATCATGTAGAGCGTTTTTATGACTTGTTGCATTTAAGTAATGATTTTAGAGATTTAGATTTTAAACATAATCTGGAGGAGAAATTGAAATTAATTGCAAGAGTAGAGGCCTTAGCAGGATTAGAAAATGTAAATGACGCTTTTAAAGAATTGCAACAATTTCATAAAACTTGGAAAGAAGATATTGGTCCGGTTTCTCAAGAACATAGAGAAGAGGTATGGCAAAAGTTCAGCGCTGCTAGTAAGAAAATCCATGACAAGCGTCATGAGTATTTTAGGTCTTTGAGATCTCAGCATCAGTCTATTATTGAAGCAAAATTAGCCATCATAGAAAAGATTACGACTTATGATACTTCAATGAACAAAAAGCATAATGATTGGCAGAGGAGTATCAAAGAGGTAGAAGCGATGAGAACGGCCTATTTTGATGCGGGTAAGTTGCCCTATTCTAAAAGTGAACCGCTTTGGCAAAAGTTTAAAACTGCAACAAAAGCGTTTAATCACGCAAAGAATGACTTTTATAAAGTCGAAAAAAGTACGCAGCAAGCAAATTTAGATAAAAAAAATGCATTAATTGAGTTGGCCGAGTCTTTGCAAGAAAGTGATGATTGGGAAAACACAACGAATATGATGAAAAAGATTCAGGCAGATTGGAAAAAAATAGGTCATGTTCCACGCAAATTTTCAGATCCAATTTGGAAGCGATTTAAGGCTGCTTGTAATCTTTATTTTGATCGGTTGCACAATAAGCAAGATGTTGCTAATAAGGAGCAAATGGCTTTTATTGAAGAAAAAAAGGCTTATTTAGAAACTGTGAAAGCAAAAGATAAAGCGAGCTTAGAAGAAATCAATGATTTCATACAGAAATGGAGAGCTTTTGGAGAAACACCAAGAAGTGTTCGACATATAGAATCTAAATTTAACAAACATATCGATAAATTGTTAGAAGGCTTGTCTATGAGTCCTGATGAAATAGCGATGCTTAAGTTTAAAAATTTAGTGGATGGTTATTTAGCACAAAATGATGGCCATAAATTGAATTCTGAGCAGTTATTCGTTCGAAAGAAAATTGATGAAATCAATAAAGAAATTCAACAATTAGAGAATAATTTAAGTTTTTTCTCTAATGCTGCAAATGACAATCCATTGCTTTTAAATGTAAGAGCTAGCATTGATAACCATATCAAGGATGTATCCATTTGGAAACAGAAGCTTGCGTATATTAAAAGTCTAGACTACTAGTAGTCGGTAGAGCTTACTAACAAAAAAAACTCGAAACAAAAGTTGTTTCGAGTTTTTTTTGGTAAGCGTTACGATCAATTAAGACATTAACTTGTCAATTTTTTCTTTTTCTTCCTTTGCCAATTCAGCATCTACCAAAATACGACCGCTATATTCATCGATCGTGATTTTCTTACGAGTGGCAATTTCTACTTGTACTTGTGGTGGAATTGTGAAGAAAGAACCTCCAGAGGCTCCTCTTTCAATTGATACTACAGCAAGTCCATTTTTTACTTTATTACGAATTCTTCTGTAGGCTCCAAGCAAATGGTCATCAATAGCTGCTGAAAATTCGATAGATTTTTCAGCAAGAAGCTTTTGGTCTTTTTCAGTTTCTTTTAAAATATCGTCTAGCTCACCTTTTTTGTGTGCCAAATGTTCTTCTTGTCTCTCAAGTTTTTCTTTCGTTGCTGAGATAACAACGTGTTTTTGTTCAATTTTTGCAGTGTATTCTTTAATTCTTTTTTCTGCTAATTGAATTTCTAATTCTTGATATTCAATTTCTTTAGATAAAGAGTCAAATTCTCTATTGTTTCTTACTTTCTGCTGTTGCTCCTCGTATTTTTTCATCAAAGCTTTCGCTTCTTCAATTAACTGTTTTTTGTTGTTAATATCAGTCTCTAAGTTTTGTACGTCTTCTGCAAAATTAGAAAGTCTCGTATTTAAACCAGCAACTTCGTCTTCTAAGTCTTCAACTTCTAAAGGTAATTCACCACTCACATTTTTAATTTCATCGATTCTAGAATCAATTAATTGTAAGTCATACAGTGCTCTTAGTTTTTCTTCTACAGTAACCTCTTTCTTTTTTGCCATGTTTAAATGTAATAAATTGGATTTGTACTTTTTTCTGATAAAATGATTGCAAAATTAGTGAATTTTTTTGTAAGATACTCAACTAAAAGGTTTTTTGTGAACTGTTCACTTTCGTAATGACCAATATCTGCGAGTAAAACCTTTTTTTCAGCTTTAAAAAAGTCATGGTACTTAAAGTCAGCACTAATGTACGCATCTGCTTTTGAGTCTATTGCGTTTTCAATTGCAAAGCTTCCAGATCCTCCTAAAACAGCAACTCTTTTTATGGTAGATCCCATCAATTCTGAATGTCTAATGCAATCTGTTTTCATCTTCGATTTCACAAATTGTAAAAATTCTTTTTCTTTCATTTCATGGGGTAATTCGCCTATCATTCCCATACCTATAGTTTCTTGTGAAGCTATCGTTGTTTTCGGAATAAGTGTTTTACTATTTTGTAGATTGAGTACGTCGCATATTTTACCACTTACGCCCTGCTGCACATTGTCTAAGGCAGTATGTGTTGCGTAAATTGCAATGTCATTTTTAATTGCTTTCAAAACAACTCTTTCAACATAGTTATTTCCGTTTAATTTTTTTAATCCACTAAAAATAATGGGGTGAAAGCTAACGATGAAGTTACAATTTTTTTCGATGGCTTCGTCTATTGTGTCTTCAAGGGTATCAAGAGTTACCAATACACCTGTAACCTCAGTTTCATAATTTCCAACCAACAGTCCAACATTGTCAAACCCTTCAGCGTACTCTAATGGAGCAAGCTTTTCGATATACTTGGTAATTTCTTGTATTTTCATTAAAAATAGTTTTCAGCTAAAATCAAAGTTAAGATTTTTAATTACAATCATCTGTTTATATTTAATTTTATAAGTTTGTCAAGTACAGTTTTAACGCAAAGGTATCATATGCAAGTAGTGAAGTTGATTCGATTTTTATTATTCCCTTTTACCATTATTTATATGTTCGTGACTGCGATACGTAATTTTTTATATGATGTGGGCTTGTTTAAAGTAACTTCATTTGACAAGCCTGTTATAGCAGTAGGGAATTTATCTGTGGGAGGTACAGGAAAAACACCTCAAATAGAGTATCTTATCAGACTTTTAAAAGGTCATGACTTAGCAGTATTAAGTAGGGGTTATGGGAGAAATACCAAAGGTTTTTTGCAAGCAGACCCTACGAAAACGGCAAGTGATATTGGAGATGAACCACTTCAGTTTTATAAAAAATTTACAAATATTGTAGTTGCTGTAGATGAAGACAGGGTGCATGGAGTTCAACAATTACACAAGTCCTCTGTTGTATTGTTAG
This sequence comes from Polaribacter sp., assembly GCA_042091715.1. GTDB lineage: Bacteria > Bacteroidota > Bacteroidia > Flavobacteriales > Flavobacteriaceae > Polaribacter. Next base: position 88,370 of record JBELGW010000005.1, read on the forward strand.
ATGATGCTTTTCAGCATCGCAAGATAAAAGCTGGATTTTACATAGTTCTTACCAAGTACCATGAGTTGTTCTCCAATGATTTTGTCTTGCCTACAGGTAATTTAAGAGAGCGCAGGATTGGAGTACAGCGCGCGAACGCAGTGGTTATTACAAAATGTCCAAGTACCATAAGTACTTCGGAACAAAATGATATAAAACAGCTTGTTAGAAGATACTTTAATGGGGCAGTTTTCTTTTCTAGCATCAAGTATTCTGAGGAGCTGTTTGGTGCGAATGAGGAGCGTATTTCGGCTACTCAATTGTGTAATTATGATATTTTATTAGTGACAGGTATTGCAAATCCAGCGCCACTGTTAGCTCATTTCTTAGCGTTAGGTTGCAGGTATACACATGCGAGTTTCTCAGATCATCATCAGTTTTCAAAAAAAGAAGTACAAATTTTGCAGGGGCAATATGACAGGATAAAAAGCAATCGAAAAATTATAGTAACGACAGAAAAAGACTATGTTCGATTGGAAAATCAGTTGACAAATTTATATTATTTACCTATTGAAACAACCTTTGTAGATGGTCAAAGTGAATTTGATAGTCTGATCCTTAATTATGTAAATACTTCCCTATAGGTTGTTGTTGTAGAGGTTTTTTATGATGCCGTCTGATAATCCTATTTTTGGCACATAGATTTTTCGTGCTCCGCTCCATTTCATAGCTGATAAGTAAATTTTTGTTGCCGGTATGATGACATCAGCTCTGTCTGGATTCAAGCTTAATTCAGAAATCCGATCTTTGTAACTCAGCTGTTTTAAGAACTGATATTGGGCATTCAAATAGATGTATGATATTGGTTTTCCAGCAGTTCTTCCTGACATCTTAAAAATCTTATTGATGTTGCCTCCAGAGCCAATAAGGGCTATTTTTTTTAGATTTTCTGTGTTTTTTTCAATCCAGTTTTGAACCTCTTTAAAGATGATTTTATTTGTAGACTTTTTGTTATTTAATAATCGAACCGTTCCCATTTTAAAAGACTTAGAATTTATAATTCGGCCTTTAGAAAATATGGTGAATTCAGTACTACCTCCTCCAACATCCACATATAAATAGGATTGGTCGCTTTCGATCAATTCACTTAGGTCTGTAGAGAAGATAATGGCAGCCTCTTTTTTACCGTCAATAACATCAATTTCAATGCTTGTTTCATCTTTAATTCGTTGCACAACCTCTGAACCATTAGAGGCTTCTCGCATTGCTGAGGTAGCACAAGCTTTGTATTTTTCAACACCATGCACCACCATTAATAGTTTAAAGGCTTTCATCGCATCAGTCATACGATCAATATTTTGAGCACTAATAGTTCCCGAGACGAAAGCATCAGCTCCCAATCGAATAGGAACCCGCACTAATGAAGATTTTTTAAATTGTGGTTCTTTGCCTTCATCAATAATGATATTGGATATGAGCAATCTAATGGCATTAGATCCAATATCAATAGCAGCATATTTTTTTATTTTTAACAATACTATTTATTTATGGTTTTTAGGGGTTTCCACTAAAATAGTTTCACCCTTTTTTATGCTTTTCCAATGTTTGTTTTCAAACTGAATTCCGATCACACCACATGTTGGTACATGAGCAATAGGTTTGTTTCCAAATTTATTTACAAAGGTGTTGATGCCGTGGTCATGACTAAAAATAATAGCCGAATCAAAATTGTCATCTAAGGCTTTAATTGTTTTTACCAAATACCCGTCACTAAAGCTATAGAGTTGACGTTTAATTTTTAGATTGGCCATGGGATACCCAAAGTTTTCACAGAAAATACTTGATGTATGCAGTGCTCTGTTTGCACTACTCGTGACAAAAACATCTGGTTTTTCAATCACTGATGCAAGGTAGGTAGATACCAAATGTGCATCTTTGATGCCTCTCTTTTTTAAAGGTCTGTCAATATCTGCAATGCCATCATATTCCCATGATGATTTTGCATGTCGTACAATATAGAGTGTTTTCATTCTAAGTTTTGTTGAAGTAAAGATACTTAAAACATTTAAGTTCTCAGATTTTTAGAATCTCCTTTTTTTTCTTTTTCTATTTTTAAATAAAGACAAAATACCCGACTTTTTTTTGGATTGATATACCGCTACATAAAGCGAATATGAACTTTCTTGAGTGTATCTTTTTATGGAAAAATTAAGGTGCTAACCGTTCTATTTTCCATGAAAATTCTTTTGCTAACGTATAGCGAATCCGATCATGCATTCTGTTGGGTCTTCCTTGCCAAAATTCAATAGAAATAGGTTTGATCACATAGCCTCCCCAATGTTTTGGTCTAGGAATTTCTTTGTTTGCGTATTCCTTCTCTAAATTAGCTAATGATTCTTCAAGAGGTGTTCTTGAGGCAACAACTTCACTTTGGTTGGATGCCCAGGCACCGAGTTTACTCCCGTCTGGTCGAGAATCAAAGTATGCATTAGAGGCGTTTTCATCTAATTTTTCTGCCGTTCCTTTGATTATGATTTGCTGTTCTAAACTTGGCCAAAAAAAAGACAGACAAACCTGCTTATTTTTTGCAATTGCTTTTCCTTTTTCTGACTTGTAATTGGTGTAAAAAATGAACCCATCTGAAGTGTATTTTTTTAATAGCACCACTCTGCTTTTAGGGAAACCATCGCTTCCTATAGAAGCGACTGTCATTGCATTTGCCTCTTCAATGAGTTCAGAGGTATCTGCTGTTGAAAACCATTGATGAAATAAATCAAGAGGGTTTTTGGGACAGTTACTTTCTATCAGTTCTTGTTTTTCGTAAGATTTGCGATGGTTGCTTAAATCGTGTGCCATGATATGGGTTTAAAACGGATGTAAAATTAAGATTTTTTAACATGTGTTCTGCATGAAATGATGAGAATTATTTCAGATGAGATGATGCGTATAAGCTTACAATTTGAAGAAATGTCTAAAATTCATTGAAAAATGATCAAAAAGCAAGGCAAAAGCACAGCGCCTATGTTAAGAGCGACAAAAAAGACTTCAGAAGCTCAAAACATCCCTGTTAAACAATTCTAAAAACCCCATTTTTCATTATTGCTAAAACATAAAAAGC